>SECN01000545.1 GCA_004173515.1 Myxococcaceae bacterium
GATCTTCGCGTGCTTGCGCGAGACCATGTCCTCCACGAGCACCATGTCCAACTCGCTCGACCGTCCGACGACGATCTGCTTGTCGGCCTTCAGCGGGAACTCACCGCCCTGGTACTTCCCGGAGATGAACTTGAGGGCAAACGACTGCGCCGTACCGCTCGGAGTGCTCACGGTGCCGCGACCTCGATGATGGAAGTTGCCATGGTGCTCAACCCGTCACTTCCGCCTTCCCCGGGCTCTTCACCAGGTTCAGGTACATCTGCGCGCTCTTGTTGCCGGGACTGCGCACGAGCACGTCTTCCCAGACCTTCACCGCCTCGTCACGACGTCCCGCCGAGTACAGTGCGATTCCGTAGTTGATCCGTCCAGGAATGTACGACGGATTCTGCGCGATGACCTGCTCGTACTCGGAGAGCGCGGCCGCGTTGTCTCCGGCATCCCGCAGGGCGTTGCCCAGCTTGAGGCGGATGTCCACGAACTCCGGGAAGTGCGCCAGCGCGCGGCGGTACTCCTCAATCGCCTTGGCCCACACGCCGCTGGAGGCGAACACGTCGCCGATGTCGGCGTACATGTTGGCCACCTTCTTCATGACGTAGGGGTCGAGCTCGCCGGGCGCGCCCTTCTGGCGGGACAAGGCGGCCTGATAGACCTCCTTCGCCTCCGCGTACTTCCCCATGTCGTTGTAGATGACCGCGAGGTTGAGGGCGGCCTCGGTGTACGCGGGGTTGAGCCGCAAGGCGGACTCGAAGGCCCGCTGCGCCCGGGCGAACTGGCCCTGGTCGTGGTAGATGATGCCGAGCATGTTGTAGACGTCGGCGAAGGTCGGATTCTGCTCGACCACCTTCGTCAGGTACTGCTCGGCCTGGGCGTACTGCTTCTTCTCGAAGGAGCCGCGCCCGAGGGTCAGTAGCTGCTTGAGGGCTTCTCCGCGGGTAGCCTACATGAGGCTGGGCGAAAACAAGAATTGATCGCCCTGTCGCACCAGCAAAAGCGGACGCTCCCCCCGCGTGTCCACCGGGCGTGATGGAAGGTCTCCCTCCACCCGGTAGTGTTCCGTCACCACGGCTTCGTCCCGCTCCAGCCGCACGTACCACGCCTCCACCGTCAGGCGGCGCTTGCGCAAGGGGGCCATCTCCTCCCACGCCCGCCCCACCCCGCCGTCGCCGCCCGGGGCCGTCAGCCGCGTCAGGACGTCCGGCAGGCCCTGCTCCAGGGCCCTCCGGCGCGCCTCCAGCGCGGCCACCACCGCCACCAGCCGGGGCGCCTCCGAAGGCGTGGGCTTCCACTGCCGGGACTCGCGCGAGAAGGGCACCAGTTCCACACCCGCGGTGCTGACGACGGTGGCGCCCAGCTTGCCCTCGAAGTCCAGCGTCGCGGCGGCCTCCGCCCGGTCTCCGTCCGGCTCCACCGACACGGAGATGCGGGCGTACTGGAGCTTCTGGGAGACCAGGGGCCGCGCGGAGCCGGGCACGGACAGCGACACGCCGTCGTGCTCGGCCTCCTTGAGGGTGGTGACGATCTCCGCCTCGGGTCCGGCCGCGGCGCCCAGCAGGCGCGGGCCCAGGAACACCAGGGCGGCGAGTCCGGCGAGTCCAGCGATGACGAGGCCCCCCAACCGGGCCCGGTCCTCCAGCGGCCTCACGACCCCAGCATCTTCTGGGCGCGCTCGGCGGCGGGGGTGCCCGGCAGGCGTTTGAGGACCTCGCGCAGGGTGTCCTGGGCGCGCTGGGGCTCGTTGAGCTTCACGTAGGCCTCGTGCAGGTCGAAGAGGGCCTCTTCTTCCAGCGGCGTGCCCGGGTAGTCCTTGAGCAGCCCCTCCAGGCGCTGGGCCACGGCCTTCCAGCGCTCGCGCTTGGCGTAGAAGGACGCGACGTACAGCTCGTGACGGGCGAGCCGCTCGCGCGCGTCGTCCGCGTGCACCTTGGCGTCCTTCGCGTACTGCGAATCCGGGTACTGGCGCAGGAAGACGTTCATCGCCCGGAGCGCGTCGTACATGGGCTTCTGCTCCTTCTCGTACGAAGGCGGCAGGGCGAAGAACTCCGAGGGGAACTCCTCCACGTAGGAGAGGGCCGCGCGGTAGGCCGCGTAGTCCACCTTGGGGTGCGTGGGGTGCAGCTTCATGAAGGAGTCGAACTTCTCGCGCGCCTCCGGGTACATCTCCCGGGCGAAGTCCAGGTCGCCCAGCTTCAGCTCCGCCTCGCGGGCCGCCTCCAGGTACGGGTACTTCGCACGGACGTGGTCGTAGTACTTCTCCGCCTTGAGGAAGTCCTTGTCCTCCATGGCGGCGTCGCCCAGCGCCAGGTTCTCAGCGGCCTGGCCGGCGTAGTTGGGCTCGCCGGCGGGACCCTGGGACAGGGCCGCGCAGCCGGAGAGCAAGAGGACGGTCACACACAGGACGACAGAGCGCATCACGCCCCCAAGCTATTCGTCCTGCCCGGAGGGGTCCAGCGAAGGTTCACCCACCAGTCGGGTGACGACCTCCGGCGGGAAGCCCCGGCTGAGCAGGAGCCTTCCCGCGCGGGCCTGCTCCTTCGCGTCCAGCGGGCGGCCCGTCAAGCGCCGCTTCTCCAGCACCTGCCGGGCGGCCTCCAGCGCGTCGAAGCCCACCGCGTCCTTCGCGGACGCCAGCGCCTGCCGGGCCACGGTGCCCTCGAGGCCGTGCGCCTGGAGCCGCTGGAGGACGGCGCGGGGCCCCAGCTTCCCCTTGCCCAGCAGGGACGTGGCGCGGTCGCGGGCGAACTTCGCGTCGTCCAGGTAGCCCCACTGGGTGAGCCGGGCGAGCACCTCCTCGCGCACGGGGCCGGGGTAGCCCTTGCGCTCCAGGGCGAGCGTCAGTTCGTGGCGGCTGCGGGCGCGCACCGAGAGCAGGCGCAGGCAGGCGTCGGTGGCGCGCTGGACGGCCTCTGGACCTTCGGGCTCCTCAACCATCGCGGAGTCCCTACCATGTGGTAACAGGCCCCGCCATGCACCCCGTTCTCGCCCGCTTCCTCACCGCCGATGCCGCCAAGGAGACGCTTCGCAAGGAGAAGGCGGGTGAACCGCTGACTCCCGAGGAGCAGCCCCTCGCCTCCGCCACGCAGAAGGCGCGCGAGGCCCTCAAGGAAGAGGGCGCGAGCGACGAGGAGACGGATGCGTTCCTCGCGTCCATCCTGCTGGAGGAGGCGTTCGGGTACGAGCAGGAGGTGGACTCCTTCGACACGGACTACGTGAAGGAGTCGCTGGGCGAGGTGCCCGCCCTGGCCGCGCTGTCCAAGGACTCCGTGGACGCGCTGTTCCTCGCGTTCATCAAGGCGTCGGAGAACGACGCGGACCGCAAGGCCCGCGAGCACATGGCCCGGGCCCTGTTCGAGGTCGCGTGGGCCGAGGGCCCCACGTCCATCAACCCGGAGCACCTGGAGACGCTGCTCGACAACGAGGTCGTGCAGGAGTCCGACGAGGTGCAGGACGCGCGCGTGCGTGCCACCGTGTCGCTCCTGCAGACCCTGGCGCACCAGGGGCTGGTGGGCCCGCTGCGCCTCACCCGGCTGCGCGCGCAGTTGGGAGATGACGACGCCTGAGCCGGGCTCCCCGCTTCATTCGAAGCGGTGGACGACGGCGCCTGGGCGGCCTCCCCTCCCCTCCGGAAGGGTCGAGGCGCCGCCCGGCGCTCATGCCGTCAGAAGCGTTCGATCTGGAAGTCGTCGTCGCCCCCGGCCGCCGGAGCGGGCGCGGGCACCGGGGCGGGCGCGGGAGGACGGGGCGCCGCCTGCGGGGGCATGGGCCGGCCCTGGACGACGCCGGGCGGAGGCGCTCCCGGAGGACGCGGGGCGGCCACACCGGGCGGCGGCGTCATCGGACGGGCGGCCATGGGCGGCGCCGCGGCGGGGCGCTGGGCCTGCGGGGGCGGTGCCGCGGGGGCCTGCGCCGCGGCGGGCGCACCCTTCTGCGCGAACGACGCCGAGCCCGGGATGGGGCGCTCCTCGCCGGCCTTGGCGTCGAAGTTGTCCCACTTGGAGTCGGACGTGCCGCTGATGCCGGAGAAGCGCAGCGCGAAGTCGTCCGGGTTGCTGGCCTGACGGTGGGCCTCGTCGTAGGTGACGAGCCCGTTGCGCACGAGCCCCATCAACGACTGGTCGAAGGTCTGCATCCCGTAGGAGTCCGTGCCCTGCGCGATGGCGTCGTGGATCTCCTTCGTGCGGTCCTTGTCCTCGATGAGCTCGCGCACGCGCGTGGTGACGCGCAGCACCTCCACCGCGGCCACACGGCCCTTGCCGTCCGCGCGCGGAACGAGTCGCTGGCTCACCACGCCGCGCAGCACGCTGGAGAGCTGCAGACGCACCTGCTTCTGCTGATGCGGGGGGAAGGCGGACACGATGCGGTTGACGGTCTCCGTCGCGTCCAGCGTGTGCAGCGTGGACATCACGAGGTGGCCCGTCTCCGCGGCGTGGAGCGCCGTTTCGATGGTCTCGTGGTCGCGCATTTCGCCCACCAGGATGACGTCCGGGTCCTGGCGCAGCGCGCTCTTGAGGGCCTGCGAGAAGCTCATCGTGTCCACACCCACTTCGCGCTGGTTCACGATGGAGCGCTTGTCGCGGATGAGGAACTCGATGGGGTCCTCGATGGTCATGATGTGATTCGTCTCGTTGGAGTTGATGAAGTCGATCATCGCCGCCAACGTCGTGGACTTGCCGGAGCCCGTGGTGCCCGTCACCAGCACCAGGCCGCGCTCCTCGCCGCACACCTTCTCCAGCACCGGGGGCAGGAGCAGGTCCTTCATCGTCATCACCTTGAAGGGGATGACACGCAGCACCGCGCCCACCGTGCCGCGCTGCTGGAAGACGTTCACGCGGAAGCGGCCCAGGCCGGGGACTCCGTACGCCAGGTCCACCTCGTTGCTGACCTTGAACTTCTCCTTCTGGAACTCGTTCATGATGCCGAACGCCATGCGCGCCACCTCCTCCGGAGGCAGGCGGCGGCCGTCCTTGAGCGGCACCAGCGAACCGTCCACGCGGAACATGGGCGGCAGGCCCGCCTTCAGGTGGATGTCGGAGGCGCCGCCGCGCAGGGCGATCTGCAGGATTTCGTTGAGTTCCATGGGAGGGCCCGGATGCTAGCAGAACGCCCGCGCCGGCCGCGACGGGGCAGCGGGTGACCCCGCAAAGCACAACGGCGGAGGTCCCTTGAGAGGACCCCCGCCGTGGAGCGGCTCCAGCGAGCCGGCAAGCGTGCTTAGCGCTTGGAGAACTGGAACCGACGACGGGCGCCGGGCTGGCCGTACTTCTTGCGCTCGACCGCGCGGGCATCGCGGGTGAGGAAGCCGGCCTTCTTCAGCGCCGGACGGAACTCCGGGTTGAAGGCGCACAGCGCGCGCGCGATGCCGTGACGGATGGCACCGGCCTGACCAGAGAGGCCGCCGCCGCGCACGTTGACCGTGACGTCGAGCTTGCCCTTCTGCTCCAGGATCTCCAGCGGCTGGTTGAGCACCATCTTCGACGTCTCACGGCCGAAGTACTCTCATCATCTGACGGCCCAGGGCGCTGCGCGGAAGCATGCGACGCACGGCATTGAGGATCACGTCCTCGGGGTGCCGGGCACGGAGCTTCTGCAGGTTGGTGATCTTCAGGGCGCCCGGGAAACCGGCGTACGGGTGCCGGTAGTAGAGCTTGTCGGTCTCCTTCGTGCCCGTCACCTTCACCTTTTCGGCGTTGATGACGATCACGTGGTCGCCCGTGTCGATGGACGGGGTGTACGTCGGCTTGTGCTTGCCCTTCAGCAGGGTAGCAATCTGACTGGCGGCGCGGCCAAGCACCTTGTCGGACACGTCGATGACGTGCCACTGGCGCTTGATGTCCGCGGCCTTGGCGCTGTAGGTCTTCTGCGACATTTCGTGCACTCCAAACTTCGGCGCGTCACCCAGGTGCATGCCAGGGGACGCGTGCTCGTGCGAAACCAACCGCGGGTCCTCCGCCAGAACTCCGACAGAAGCCCGGAAAGGCCGAACCTCCTAGCGGGACCCTGGGATCAAGTCAAGGTCGGGCGCACAGGGCCTGGAAATCCGGCCGCCTAGGGCACCCGACCGGGCGTCCCCGGGCCAGGACCGCCGCCAAGAGGCCCCCCAGGAGGTCCCGGCGGCGGCTTCTTGAACCGCTCCTTCAGGTTGGCGAAGAAGTTCTTTTCCTTCTCATCCGGAGGGCCTTGACGCGGCGCGTCCATGTCGACGTTCTCGAAGGCGTCCGGGGGCAGGTCCTCCAGGAAGCGCGAGGGCGTGCGGGGGACTTCCTTGCCGCGCTTCACGCGGACCGTGGAGCGCGTGAGGTAGAGCAGCTCCTTGGCGCGGGTGATGCCCACGTAGCAGAGGCGGCGCTCCTCCTCGAGGTTCTGCGCTTCTCCCTGCATGCCGCCGTGGGGCATCAGGTCCTCCTCCATGCCCAGGAAGAAGACGAGCCGGTACTCCAGGCCCTTGGAGGCGTGCAGGGACATGAGCGTCACGCGGCGGTTCTGGCCGGGGACCTCTTCCTCCTCCTGGCGCGTGTCCAGGCTGAGGCGGTTCAGGTACGTGAGGAGGCTGGCCTTGGGGCCCTCGCGCTTCTCGAACTTCTCCAGCGACGCGAGCACGTGGTCCACGCTCTTGAGCTTCTTGTCCGCGGCGGTGCCGGAGACGGCCTTGGCGCGCGTGGCTTCCCGGAAGCCGATCTCCTCCAGCAGCTTCTGCGTCGCCTCCGACAGGCGCGGGGCGTGGAGGAAGGCGTCGCGGTAGCGCTCCACCATCTCCACGAACTCCAGCACCTTGCCGCCCGCGCCGGCCGGCAGGTCCTCGTAGGTGTCCGCGCGGCGCATGGACGTCCAGAGCGTCACGCCCTCCGCGCGCGAGTGCGCGTGCAGGCGCTCCATGGTCACGTCTCCGATGCCGCGCGCCGGCACGTTGACGATGCGCATGAGGCTGATTTCGTCCAGCCGGTTGGCCAGCACCTTGAAGTACGCGATGACGTCCTTCACCTCGCTGCGGTCGAAGAACTCGCTGCCGCCCACCACCTCGTAGGCGATGTTCTTCTCGCGCAGCATCTCCTCCACCGGACGCGACTGGCCGTTGGTGCGGTAGAGCACCGCGATGTCGTCCGCGGGGATGCCCTGCGAGATGTGCTTCTGGATTTCGTGCGCGACGAAGCGGGCCTCCTCTTCGTCATTGGGACAGGCCACGACCTTGACCAGCTCACCGCCCCGGCGGTCGGTCCACATGCGCTTGTCCTTGCGCTCGGGGTTCTTCGCGATGACGGCGTTGGCCGCGTCCAGCACCCGCTGCGAGGAGCGGTAGTTCTGCTCCAGCCGCACCTCCTTGCCTCCGGGGAAGTGCTTGTCGAAGTCCAGGATGTTGCGCACCTCCGCGCCTCTCCAGGAGTAGATGCACTGGTCGTCGTCCCCCACCGCGCACACGTTGCGCGCCTCGCCCGCGAGCAGCTTGAGCAGGTCCAGCTGGGCGTGGTTGGTGTCCTGGAACTCGTCCACCAGCAGGTAGCGGAAGCGCTGCGTGTACTTGCGGTGCAGGTCCGGGTGTTCGCGCAGGAGGCGCGCGGGCAGCACCAGCAGGTCGTCGAAGTCCACCGAGCCCTGCGCCTTGAGCGCGAGCTGGTAGTCCGCGAACACCATGGCGGTGATGAGGTCGTAGTCGTCCCCCATCCCTTCGCCCTTGGGCTGCGGCACCTCGCCGGAGTTCTTCGCCTTGGAGATGAGGTTGAGGACCTTGCGCACGTCGAAGGCGCGGTCGTCGATGCGCTTCTCGCGCATGGCGCGGCGGATGATGGCCAGCTGGTCGCCCATGTCCGCGATGGCGAACTTCTTCGGCCAGCCCAGCCGGTGGATGTCCTCGCGCAGCACCTCCGCGCCGAACGCGTGGAAGGTGCAGACGAGGACGCCCTGGGCGCGCGGGCCCGCCATGTGGATGAGCCGCTCCTTCATCTCCGTGGCGGCTTTGTTGGTGAAGGTGACGGCCAGGATGTTGCGGGCCAGCAGGTGGCCCGGCCGCTCGTTGAGCAGGTGGACGATGCGGTGGGTGATGACCCGCGTCTTGCCGCTGCCCGCGCCGGCCAGCACGAGCAGGGGACCCTCGGTCGTCAGCACCGCCTCACGCTGTGGAGGATTGAGCTTCGAAAGGTCCATTGCGCGCAGGCCGGGGATACCCTTTGATTCGTTCGTGCGCGACTATTTCCTACGGCTGGCCACCGCGACGCTCGCGCTCTGCGTGGGCGGCGGATGCCTTGACGACGCGCGCACGACTTCTCCCACCCCGCGCGACGTGGTGACCACCGCCGCACCGTGTGTGTACTTCAAGGACCTGGCCCCCTTCCTCCCGGATTCACTGGAGGGCTTCACGGTGGGTTCCACCGGGGGCTCCACCGGCAAGTACGGCGACGTGTCCGTGTCGGAGGCGGAGCGCACCTACACGCGCGGCGAGGACCGGGAGGTGAAGGTGCGCATCGTGGACACCACCCTGGGGCTCAAGCTGGGGCAGGCCATCCGCGAGGCGGCGCAGAAGGCCCGGGGCCGCGCGGCGAGCGACCCGACGGCGCCCATCCAGTGGAAGGAGGCCGTGGGCTTCGTGCGCTATGACGCCGAGGAGGGCATGGCGGAGGCGAACCTCCTGGTGGGTGAGCGCTTCGTGGTGGCCGTCACCAGCCGTGGGTTCCCCAGCACCGTGGAGGTGCGGCGGGTGGCACGTGGCATCGATCTGGCCGGGCTTGCCCGGCTGCAGTGATTCCAGTTCAAGGAGCGTCCGTGGCGGTGAAGGAGAAGGGGTCCCGACCCCAGACGGCCCAGGAGTTGTTGGAGCAGGAGAAGCTGGCGCGCCTGGGCGTTTCGTCCCTGGGCAAGCGCGAGTTCCTGGACCAGTTCCAGAAGCTGTCCAAGAGCTACGCGGTGGATCCGGGCAACCCCGGCTCCTACGCGTGCGAGGGCTGTCAGCGCTGCGCCAACTGCATGTTCTGCAAGGACTGCGACAGCTGCCACCAGTGCACGCACTGCACGCGCTGCGAGCTGTGCACCAGCTGTTCGCACTGCGTGGAGTGCAAGAACTGCCACGCGTGCGCGTACTGCGTGCAGAGCGAGAACTGCTCCAACAGCGCGTACGTGGTGCTGAGCAAGAACCTGCAGGACTGCAACTACTGCTTCGGCTGCGTGGGCCTGTCCAAGAAGGACTTCCACATCCTCAACGTGGGCTTCTCCCGCACCGAGTACTTCAAGGTCGTGGGCCGGCTGCGCAAGGAGCTGGCCATTCCGTAGCGCCCCTCGCGCGCCTGCCGCATCGGCCTACAAGGCGCGCACGTAGAGGGCCTTGAGGTACTCCGTCTCCGCGAGGCCCGCGAGCACCGGGTGGTCCAGGCCCGCGCCCCGGCGCTCGAGAATCTGCACCGGGCGCTTCGCGTCCACGGCGGCGTCCAGCACCATGGACTCGAAGCCCTCGCGGTCCAGCTTCCCCGAGCACGAGCACGTCACCAGCAGGCCGTCCGGCTTGAGGCACGTCGAACGCGTTGGCGTTCTCCACCTTCACGTTGGAGCGTCCGTTGGCGTCCGCGTTCGCCTTCGCGCGGGCCGCGGCCTTGGCGTCCTGCTCCACCGCGAGCACCGACGTGCAGTGCTTCGCGAGCGCGAGCGCGAACCCGCCGTGGTAGCTGAAGCAGTCCAGCGCGTCGCCCCGGCCCAGCTCGCCCGCGCGCAGGTGGTTGTCCACCTGGTCCAGGAACGCGCCCGTCTTCATGTCGCCCGTCAGGTCCACTTCGAAGCGGTTGTCGCCCTCGTGGTAGCCGAAGCGCGCGTCGCCTTCACCGTGCAGCAGGCGCACCTCGCGCGGCAGGCTTTCGAAGTCGCGGCCGGAGGCGTCGTCGCGGCACACCACGTGGGTGGCGCCCGTGAGCTTCACCAGCGCGCGCGCGAGCATCTCCTTGCGCGCGTCCATGCCCTCGGAGAGCGTCTGGACGGTGAGGCCCGGGCCGTAGCGGTCCACGAAGAAGCCGGGCAGCAGGTCCGCTTCTCCGTGCACGAGCCGCAGGCCGTCGCGGCCGGGGAGCACGGCGCGGCGGGCCAGGGCGGCCTCCACGCGGCGGATGAAGAAGGCGTCGTCCACCTTCTCCTCCGCGGGGCTCTTGCGCGTGAGCAGGCGGATGGCGAGCGGAGAGCGGCGGGCGTAGAGCGCCTGCCCGATGGGGTTGCCCTGCGGGTCCACCACCGCGACCACCGCGCCGGGCGTGTCGGTGGCGGGGGGCTCCATCAGCTCCGTGCGGTACAGCCAGGGGGTGCCTCGACGCAGCGTCTTGGCGCCCTTCAAGCTGACACGGGCAGTGGGAAGGGAAGGCATGTGGGGGCTCACTCCAGGCCGCGTGCGGCCAGTTCCTCGTCGTCCTCCCCTCGCAGATGCCCGATTTCATGCAGCAGTGTCACGCGAATCTGTTCGCGCAGCTCCTCGGGCGTGCGAACGGCGCGGGCCAGGTTGCGCCGGTAGAGGGCCACGGAGCGGCACGGCGTCTCCGTCCCGTCGCAGGGTTCTCCCAGGGACGGGCCCCGGAACAGGCCCAGGATGGTGGGCGACAGGGGCGGCTGGTTGGCGAGCAGGTCGGCCTCCGAGGGAATCTCCTCGGTGTCCACCGGCACGCCCTCCAGATCCCGGCGCATGTCCTGCGGCAGGTCCGCCAGCGCCCGCGTCACCTGGGCCCGGAACTCGTCCGCCGTCGGCAGGGGTGGCGGGGGGAAGTCCTCGGGCTCCAGCGTGCGGGCCCGGTCGAAGTGCTCCTGGGCCTGCTTCCAGCGGCCCTCTCGCTCCAGGAGCAGTCCCAGGTGCTGGTGCGCGTGCGCGGCGCGCTCCTTGTCCGTCAGCAGCGACGCGAAGGCCGTCTTCGCCTCGCGGAAGCGGCACAGCTCGAAGAGGGCCAGGGCCTTCTCGTACTTCGCCTCCAGGTTGGCCGGCTCGCGTGCCAGCACGATGGCCGCGCGCTCCAGGGCCTGGTCCGCCTGCCCCAGGTCGTTGAAGGCCATGGCCGCCACCAGCGCCAGGGCCGGGACGAGCTCCGGGGGCGTGGAAGGCTGGGACAGGCCGCGCTCGGCGTAGAGCGCGCCCAGTTCGTCCCTTTCGCGCGTGGAGGGCAGCTGCACCGCGTACAGGTGCGCGGCGCCCAGGAGCGCGTCCGGGTCTCCCGGGTCGATGGCCAGCGCGCGGGCGAAGGCGAGCTGGGCCTCCGGTTCACGGTGGAGGTAGGCCAGGGCGGCGCCGCGCTCGGCGTGGGCGGCGGCCAGGTCCGGCTCCAGCGCGGCGGCCTGCGCGGCGCAGGAGAGCGCCTCCTCGTAGCGGCCCTCGTCGTAGTAGCGGCGGGCCGCGTCCAGGGGGTCCTCGCCCCGCGCGTCGCACACCGCCAGGGGGTGCACCTCCGCCAGGGCATCCTCCGGCGGCGTCACGGAGGCGGTAGGGCCCGCGTCGGCCGCGCCGCCCGCGTCCGGAGAAGCCATGGCGAGCGTGCCCGCGTCGGCGGTCACGGTGGCTTGCGCACCCGCGTCCGTGCCCGCGTCGGCGACAGCCGGAGTGGGACGTTTGCAGGATGCGAGCAGGAGACAGACAGCGAGCAGACCGCGCCGCGACATGGCTTCGGAGGCTATGGCATCCGCCCCACCCACCGGAAGCGGGGACGTGCCTGCCCGCTCGAAGGGCCCCTTCCCCGCCCCGTCTGCAC
>SECN01000099.1 GCA_004173515.1 Myxococcaceae bacterium
CGGGTGCGGGGGCACCTGGAGCTGGTCCGGCGTCTGGCCTGGAAGTACCGGTGGACGGGCCTGTCGCTGGAAGAGCTGATGTCGGAGGGCAACGTGGGCCTGGTGGAGGCGGCGCGCCGGTTCGAGGAGCGGGGTGTGCCGTTCGGGGCGTACGCGCAGCAGTGGATCCGCGCGCGCATCCGGGCCTACGTGTCGCGCACCTGGAGCGTGGCGGGCGGGCGGGCGCCGTGGATCGTCTTCCAACTGCGCAGGGAGCGGGCGCGGCTGGAGGCCCGGTGGGGCGAGGGCCATCCGGAGGTGATGAAGCGGCTGGCGGAGGCGCTGGGCAAGCGGGAGGAGGAGGTGGCGCGGGGGACGGAGGCCCTGGGCAAGGACGTGTCCCTGAACGCGCCGCTGGGGTGGGACGGCGACGTGACGCAGCTGGACATGCTGGAGTCGGACCTGGACTCGGCGGAGGACATGGCGGACCGGGGCGTCTGGGCGGAGAAGCTGCACCAGAGCGTGGCGGCGGCCTGGCCGGAGCTGGACGCGCGGGAGCGCGCGCTGGTGAAGGAGCGGATGTTGGTGGAGGACGGGGTGAGCGCGGAGTTCCTGGCCCAGCGCTTCGGGGTGACGGCGGTGCGCATCCGGCAGATCGAACAGGGGCTGCGCCAGAAGCTGCGCCAGCGGCTGACGGCGGGGTGCACGGCCTGGGACGGCGAGGCCCTGCGGCTGGCGGCCTGAGGGGTGGGGTGGGAAACGGGCGCGCGGAAAGAGGTTGACGGCGCGGGCCAGGGACCGTAAATCGGCGCTGCCGTTCGCGGTGCGCAGCGAAGTACGCCCAAGTAGCTCAGTCGGTAGAGCAGGGGACTGAAAATCCCCGTGTCGGTGGTTCGATTCCGCCCTTGGGCACAGAGTGAAGAACTTGAGGGCCCTGGACTTCGGTTCAGGGCCCTTTTCTTTTGCCCGGTGTCGCGCCGCCCGTGAACGATTCGAATCCCTCCTCTCCCGCTGGCCCGCGTCTTCCCCGCTCCGGGTTGTTCCTGCTGGGGGCAGGGCTCCTGCTGCTGACCGTCCTGAAGCTGTGGGACGTGGCTCCGTCCCGTGTGGTGGATGCGCAGGCCCCCGCCGGACAGTTCTCCGCCGAGCGTGCCTGGACCGACCTCCAGGTGCTGACGCGTGCGCCGCGTCCCTCGGGGACTCCGGCGCACCGCGAGGCCCGTGCGTACCTGCTGCGCCGCCTGTCTGAGCTGGGATTGAAGGGCGAGGTCCAGTCGACCTCCGTCGTCGGGACGTGGTGGGGACTTCCGTACGACGCCGCCCACGTCGACAACGTGATGGCGCGCCTGCCCGGGACGGCTCCGACCGGCGCCGTGCTGCTCATGGCGCACTACGACTCCGTGCCGCACAGCCCTGGCGCCGGTGACGATGCCAGCGGCGTCGCCGTGCTGCTGGAGACGCTCCGCGCGCTGAAGACCACGGGAGCGCCGCGCAACGAAATCATCGTCCTCTTCACCGACGCGGAGGAGGCCGGCGCCCTGGGTGCCCAGGCGTTCCACGCACAGCACCCGTGGGCCCGGGACCTGGGGGTGGTGCTCAACTTCGACTCACGCGGCACGGGCGGCCCCGCGGTCCTGTTCGAGACCGGTGGTCCGGGCAATGCCCGGCTCATCCAGGCCGTCGCGGAGTCGGTTCCCGGTCCTGTGGCGTCCTCGCTGGTCCAGGAGGTGGCGCGTCGGCTCGGGCACTCCACCGACCTTCGCGTGTTCCGCGAGGCGGGTGTGCCTTCAATGAATATTGGATTCAGCGATACATCGTCTCAATACCATACGCAGCAGGATGGGCTTGAACAGTTGGACTTGCGCAGCGTGCAACACATGGGCATGTATGCGCTCGCGTTGGGACGGACGTTCGGTGACTGTGATTTGCGCCAGCTTCCGGCGAAGGACGCTGTCTTCTTCGATGTGTTCCGGGGCTGGATGGTCCGCTACCCCGCCTTCCTCGTCTCCCCCATCGAGGCGCTCATCCTGCTGGCCTTCGCGGCTGTCCTCTCGCGTGCTCGAAGTTCGGGGCGGGCCACCTTCGGGGGCATTGGGATCGCCGCGCTCGGCTTCCTCGCCAGCATGGTCATCGCCGCGGGGGCGACCTGGCTGGTGTGGTTCGCCTTGCGCCGCGTGGACCCGTCCCTGGGGTTGATGCGGGAGCCCTACGAAGCCACGTGGTATCGCCTGGGTTTCACGTGCATGGGCGCGGGCGTGACGTTGGCGCTCTACCGCTGGCTCCGTCGCTGGCGGGGACCGGAGGAACTGGCGCTGGGCGCACTGCTTCCCTGGGGGCTTGGACTCGTGATGTCGGGCGCGTTGGCGCCCGGGGCCAGCTACTTCTTCGCGTGGCCCCTGGCGGGGGCGCTGGCGGGATGCCTGGCCTTGTCCCGGGGCTGTCGCCCGGAGCCGACGCTCGTGGTGTCGCTGCTCACCGCGGTGCCTGTGATTGCCATCGCGGTTCCGGGCCCCTACCTGATGTTCGTGGCGCTCCAGATGCCGCGTGGCTTCCTCGCGGTCGCCGTGGTGGTCCTGCTGCTGGGGGCCCTGTTGCCGCAGCTCGAACTGCTGGGGGCGGGGCGTTCCTTCCGTCTCGCCGGGCTGCTGGCCTTCGCGGGCGTGGTCATGCTGGGCGTCGCGCTGGGTCGGTCTGGCTTCTCGGAGGAGAAGCCCCGGCCGTCAGGGCTCACCTACGCGTTGGATCAAGCATCGGGTCAGGCGTGGTGGCTGACCACGGATGCAAGGATTCCTTCCACGCAGGAGCGGCTCTTCCAGGACGCGGCAGCCCTTCCCAGGTCAGGCGTCATCAATCCCTATGATGCGGACCTCATCACCCGCGCAGGGACCGCTCCGGCGGAGCCGCTGCCCGCCCCGACCGTGGAGCTTGTCCGAGAGGAACCGATGGGACCGGGGCGACGTCTGCAGTTCCACATCCGTTCTCCACGGCAGGCCCCGGAGCTGACGTTCTTCGTGACCTCGAAGGCCACGGTCGCGCGAGCGCGCATCGACGGACGTGAGGTGGTGGAGTCTCCGCCCCATGTGTCGAACGCACGGCGGCCCTGGGGGTTGCGCTACCTGGGCGTTCCCTCCGAGGGCATCGAACTCGTGCTCGAATTGACAGACGCGCGCCTGGTCGAACTGCGCGTCACCGACCGGACCTATTCACTCCCAGGCCCGCCCCTGGCGGCGGACCTGATGAGCGTGCCGTTCTACATGGCGGGTTCTACGTTCGACTCGCAGTCGTTCCGCTTCTGAACGGCGAGGATGCTGACGGAATCAGAACGCCCGTTCGTGCAGGTGCAACTGGAGCGCGCGGAGGTGTTGTCCCCAGTGGGCTCCGAAGAGGAACTGGAAGTGCCAGAGGGCGTCCACCTCGCTGGTCTCCCAACGCAGCAGCACCTCCTGGAGGTCGCGCGCGATTTCCGCCAGGTCGTCGATGGCATCTCCAACCCCCGGCTTCTCCTCCGCCAGGTCCGTGCTGTCGAGCGACACGCTGTAGTACCCCAGTTCCGGGAAACACGGCCCGAGTCGCTGTCTGAACTCCTCGTAGGGCGTGGAGGGCACGCGGTCCGGTGAGGGCGCGCTCGGGTCGAACTCCACGTCCACGAAGTGGGAGGCCAGCGCGATCCGGTCGAGCGCGAGCCGCAGGTCGCGCTCGCGCGTGGGTGCATCGACCTTCGCGTCGAACACGGCGAAGAGGGACTGGATGGCTTCGCGGATGTCGTGCCGGGTCATGGCGCTCCTGGGTGAAGCCTACCGCCCCTCCAGGGCCCGAACCTCCCTGCGGAAGAATCGGAGCCTGCCCGCCCGGCCGACGTGCCGGGTGCACATCCGGGCGCGACGCGGTAGATGGAGGGACCGGAGGAACATCAACGCAATGGACGCGAACGTGGTGGCGGAGTTGGAGAAGGCGGGCGTGAAGGTGGACGACCCCAAGCGCCTGTTCATCCCGGTGGAGCGGGACGAGCAGGGCCGGGTGAAGCCCGTGGGCGACGCGGTGCCCGTGCGCTTCGGTGACATCACCGCCCATGTGCAACTGCAGCCCGTCTCGAAGCTGTGGACCGGCGACCGGCGGCCGCCCAACTTCAACAAGCCGCCCTTCTTCGAATACGAGCCGTTCTTCTTCCTCATCGAGGCCACCGCCGCCGGCTTCTGCCGCGACACGCGCCACGCGGAGAACGACCAGGAGTTCGGTACATGTCCCTGCGCGACGTCAGCCAGGCGGAGTTCGAGGCCGTGGCCCAGCGGCTCCACCAGTCCGCCAACATGTATTCCGCCCACGTCGGGAGCCAGAACTACTTCCTGAACGTGCTGCGTCAGGTGCTCGGCGCCTGAGTTCCTTGGTAGGACCGCCGTGGCGGGGCATGCATGCCTCTCCGCTCCCCTGTCAGGGGGCATGGTAGCGAAGGGGACTGGCGGGAGGACCCTGGGATGTGGCTCGCCAGGAGCCCACTCCATGGGTAGGTTTCTCCCTGTCCATGCCCCGTGCCCACGCCCCTCGCTCCCGGTCTGTCCTCCAGCAGCGGCTCACCCTCGAACTGCTGCGGGAAATCGCGGGACCGGAACTGCTTGCCCGGGGCGAGGCGCTGCTCTCCCGGTACGGCGTGACGCTGGCGCCGCCATCCGCGGAGCGCATCGAGGGGACGGTGTTCGAAGCAAGGGCACGCCGGTTCGATGCGTCCCTTCGCATGGACCCAGACTCGGACGGTCTGCTGCTTGACTGTGATTGCGACGAATACTGGAGAGAGGGGCTCTGTCCGCACACGGTCGCCGTGGGGCTGCGGTGGTTGGGAAGCGCCGGTTCCCACCCCCGATGGCGTCCGCCCACGCGAGCCGGCAAGCCCTCTTCGCGCAGGTCCAGCGCCTCCGAGCGGCCTTCCTCACGGTCGGCCATCGAGGCCTGGCTCGAGGAGCACCAGGCCACTCGTGCCCGCACCGTGCCGGTGGCCGTGCTGCAGCCCCTGCTGCCCCGCTCCTTCGAGCGCTACCTGCTCCACGACGTGCGCAAGCTCACGGTGGTGGATGTATTGGCGGGCGCTCCCAGGCTCCGGCTCCTGGAAACGGAGAGGCGGACGCAGCTCGTGGACGCCTCCTGGACCTGGGCTCGTAACGAGGCCGAGCAGGTCCGTCAGGGCCTGGCCCGCGAGGCCTCCGCTCCACCCGCGTCTCCACCCACGGATGAGCGCCTGGCGCCGCTCCAGGACGCGCTCCTCCGGGCCCGCGAGCGCGTGCGGGCGCAGGCCCTGCCGCGCCTGCTGGAGCCGCTGCCCACCCTCACGCTCCAGGAGCGACCCGTGCGCATCCAGGTCCTGGAGCCGGAACTGGAGGCGTGGGGAAATCCCTTCGTCCAGGCTGGCTCCGAGGACCGGCGTCATGTCGTGCTCGACCCGCGCGCGCTGATGGAGGGCCGCCCCAGACTGGCCTGCCCGTGCTCACCCAAGGCTCCCGAGGCCCACTGTGTCCATGCCCTTTCCGCCGTGGACGCGACGCTGGAGCTGCTGCGCCGCCCGAAGCAGGCCGCGCGCGCCGCGAAGCTGGCGGAGCTGGTCTTCGAAGCACCCGGACGTGGAATCCTCGCGGCGCTGGAGACGACCTTCCTGCACCGTCAGCTCCGCGAGGCCGCCCCCGATACGGAGCGGTCGGTCACCTTCCGCCTGGAGCCCGGGTCTTCGGGGCGCTGGGTCCTGAAGGCCTTGCTGCACCATCCGGTGGGGTCGGGCCGCTGGTCCAAGGGGACGACCGTCATGGCTTATGAACGGGACACGGTGGCCGCCGTGCTCCGGGACCCGGACGAGCAGCAGGCCTTCGTCTTCATCGAAGCGGGTCGCTCGCTGGTGTCATTCAATGACGGAAGCCATTCCATGGCGGATGCCTATCCGTTGCTCCTCCAGGCGCTGCGCGCCCTCTCTCGCAGTCCCCGCCTGAGACTCGCCGGAGCCCCCGACGCACCCGCCCGGGTGAAGGAAGTCCCGCTGGGGTTCGCCCTGGAGCCGGAGGGGCACGCGCTGCGCTTGCGGCCGGCGGTGGACGGGCGCGCCGTGGATGCGGAAGCCCTCTGGCCACCCCCATCCGGTCCCGGCGCTCCGCATCCCTGGCTGCTCGTGGAGCCCGAACTCCCGAGCGTCACCCTGGTGACCGTTCCTCCCGAGGCGCTGGGATTGCTCGACAGCCTGAGAGCCCACGGCACCCGCGTGTCCGAGCACCAGCGCGACGCGCTCCTGGGCCAGCTCTCCGCGCTGGAGGCGGTCTTCCCCGTGTCGTTGCCCCCGGCTCTGGAGGCCCGCCCGGTGGAGCCACAACCGGGCCTGCTCGTGCGGTTGCGCGCGGTGGGGGAGTCCTCCCTGGAGGGCTCGCTGTTCGTGCGGCCCCTCCCGGAAGCGCCACCCCAACCCGTGGAGGGCGGCGCTCCCGTCGTGCGCGGGCAGCGTGGCGGGGAGCGGGTCCGGGCCCTGCGGGATCGGGACGCCGAGCGGGCCGAAGCGGACGGCCTGCTCGAACGTCTGTCATTGCCAGTGGGTGCCTACACCTTCACCCGCGACAGCGTGGAGGACTCGCTCCACCTGCTGGAGGCGCTGGAGCCGCTCACGGGGCCCGGGGTGCGCGTGGAGTGGGAGGAACAACCGTGGAGCGTGGTGCACCCGTCCAGCGCCGCGAGCCTGCGGGTGGAGGTTTCACGCGAGAACGACTGGTTTGGCGTGAAGGGTGGGGTGGTGCTGGAAGGGGCTCGGGTGGAATTGGCCGTCCTACTGGAGGCCGTGCGCCGCCGACAGCGTTACATCCCCCTGGGCAAGGGGCGTTGGATGCGGCTCACGGAGGCGCTGCGCGAACAGCTCACCCCTCTCGCGGACGCGACCCATCTCGTGCGCCAGGGGCTGGAGGTAAGCGCCGCCGCGGCGCCGACGCTGGAGGTGCTGGCGGAGGCTGGCGCGCGGGTCAGGCTGCCTCCGGACTGGCGCAAGCTGGCGGGGCGCATCCGGGAGGCCCAGGCGCTGTCGGTGCGCGTGCCCCGGGGCCTGAAGGCGAAGCTGCGGGACTACCAGCAGGAGGGCTTCGTGTGGCTCGCGCGGCTGTGCGCCTGGGGCGCGGGTGCGTGCCTGGCGGACGACATGGGCCTGGGCAAGACGCTCCAGGCGCTGGCCCTGCTGCTGTACCGCGCGCAGGGCGGCCCCGCGATGGTGGTGGCGCCCACGTCCGTCTGCGGCAACTGGACGCGTGAGGCGGCCCGCTTCGCGCCCTCGCTTCGCCTGCACGTCTGGCAGGACGGTGACCGTGACGTCCTGCCGACCCTGCTGGGGCCGAAGGACGTGCTGGTCATCAGCTACGGGCTGCTCGTGAAGGACGCGGAGCGACTGCGCGCGGTGTCCTTCGCCACGCTGGTGGTGGACGAGGCGCAGGCGGTGAAGAACCCGGACACCGCCCGGGCCCGCGCGCTGCGCGCCATGAAGGCCGACGCCCGCGTGGCCCTCACCGGCACGCCCGTGGAGAACCGCCTGTCTGAACTGTGGAGCCTCTTCCACCTGCTCTTCCCCGGCCTGCTGGGCGGGCGCGAGTCCTTCCACACGCGATTCGCCGTCCCCATCGAGCGCGACCGGGACGCGCTGGCCCGCGCGTCACTCGTCCGGGTGGTGCGTCCCTTCCTCCTGCGCCGCACCAAGGCCGAGGTGGCGCGGGAGCTGCCCCCGCGCATCGACACCGTGGTGCCCGTCACGCTGTCGGACGACGAGCGGCGGCGATACGACGACGTGCGACTCGCGGCACTGGCGCGCATGGGCGAGGAGGCTCCTGGACAGGAGCGCCGCTTTGAACTGCTGGCCGCGCTCACGCGGCTGCGGCTGGCGGCGTGCCATCCCCGGCTGGTGGATCCGGACGCGGGCCCGTCCTCCTCCAAGCTGGAGCGCTTCCTGGAGCGGGTGGAGGAGTTGCTCTCGGAGGGCAGCCGCGCGCTCGTCTTCAGTCAGTTCGTCCGTCACCTGGCGCTCGTGCGCGAAGCGCTGGAGGCCCGGGGCATCGTGTTCCAGTACCTGGATGGACAGACACCGCCCGTGGAGCGCCAGGCTCGCGTGGAGGCCTTCCAGCGGGGGGAGGGCGCGCTGTTCCTCATCTCGCTCAAGGCCGGAGGCACCGGGCTCAACCTCACCGCCGCCGACCACGTGCTCCACCTGGACCCGTGGTGGAACCCGGCCGTGGAGGACCAGGCCTCCGACCGGGCCCACCGCATTGGACAGACGCGCCCCGTCACGGTGTCCCGCTTCGTCTCCGAGGGCACCATCGAGGAGGCCATCCTCGCCCTCCACGCGGACAAGCGGGACCTGGCCGACAGCCTCCTGTCCGAAGCGGATGGTGCCGCCGCCCTGTCGCCTGAACAGCTCTTGCGGCTCTTGCGTTTCGGCGCGGAACCGAAAGAGGGATGACCCCCGCCGGACGGGGCGGATGGTGCCCTCTGCGCGCGGCGTTTCTGGAATAGGGTGCGACCCCGCCCGTTTCCGGGCGCCGCTTTGGTCTCTCCCCAGGAGTGAGGATGTTCCGACAGCCGTTGTCGTGGTTCGCCTGCCTGGCCCTGCTGGGGGCGTCCCCGGTCCAGGCCCAGGCTCCCAAGCCGTCCCCGTCTTCCAGGACGCCCGCCTCCGTCGCGAAGCTGGGCGCCAGCGTGCAGTCGCGCACGTTGAAGAACGGGCTCACCGTCATCGTGTGGCCCGACCACGACATCCCCAACGTGGCCCTCAACAACTGGTTCCGCGTGGGCAGCCGCAACGAGCGCCCCGGCATCACCGGCCTGTCCCACTTCTTCGAGCACATGATGTTCAACGGCGCGAAGAAGTACGGCCCCGGTGAGTTCGACCGCGTGATGGAGGCCAATGGCGGCTCCAACAACGCCTTCACGTCCGAGGACGTGACCGTCTACATGGACTGGTTTCCCGTCTCCGCGCTGCCGCTCATCTTCGACCTGGAGACGGACCGGCTCCAGTCGCTCGCGTTCGACCCCAAGGTCATCGAGTCCGAGCGCGGCGTCGTCTACTCCGAGCGGCGCTCGGGCGTGGACAATGACAACTCCGGCGCGCTGATGGAGCAGTTGCAGGCGACCGCCTTCGTCGCGCACCCGTACCAGATCCCCGTCATCGGCTGGCCGTCCGACATCGAGTCCTGGCGCATGGAGGACCTCCAGCGCTACTTCAAGACGTACTACGCGCCCAACAACGCGACGCTCGTCATCGCCGGGGACGTGGAGCCCGCGCGCATCTTCGAGCTGGCGGAGTCCACGCTGGGCGCCATTGCCTCTCAGCCCGCTCCGGAGCCCGTGCGCACGAAGGAGCCCGAACAGCAGGGCGAGCGGCGCATCACCGTGAAGAAGCTGGCCCAGTCCCCGCTGCTCCAGGTCGCCTATCACGGCCTCGCCGCGAATGATCCGCAGGCGGAGACGCTGGAGCTGCTGGGGCTCATCCTCACGGATGGGGATTCGTCGCGCCTGCACCGCAAGCTGGTGGAGGACACGCGCGTGGCCATCCGCGTCCGGGGGTCGTTCTCCGGGGGCTTTGATCCGTCGCTGGCGTGGTTCCTGGTGGACCTGCCACCGGGCGGCGACCTGCCGCGCGCCGAGGCGCTCCTCACGGAGGAGCTGGCGCGCGTGGCGAAGGACGGTGTCACCGACGCGGAGCTGCGCAAGGCGCGCAACATCGCCCTGGCGACCTTCTGGCGGAAGCTGGAGACCAACGACGGCCGCGCCCGCGCGCTCGGCGCCGCCGCCACCTTCCGGGGAGACTGGCGCACGCTGCTCGATACGCCTTCGCGCTACGAGAAGGTCACCCGCGAGAGCGTGCGCGCGCTGGCCGCCCGTCTCTTCAATTCCGACCATCGGACGGTGGGCTGGCTTGTTCCCACCACCGCCGCAACGCCTGTCAGCAAGGAGGCTTCGCGATGAACGCCCCCGTCCGTCCTGGCGCTGCTCGCCGCGCTGTTTCGCTGTTCCGCTCCGGTTCACGGAGAGACTTCCCGATGCAGGCTCCCGTCCGTCTTCGCTCCGCGCTCGCCGCGCTGCTGTTCATCTCCGCTCCTGCCGCCGCGCAGGCGCCCGCGCCCGCCGCCGCGACCCCGAAGGCCGCTGCCGCCACGCCGGTTGCTACTGCTCCGAAGCCCGCCGCCGCGCCGGTTGCCACTGCTCCGAAGGCCGCCGCTGCCACGCCTGGCGCCGCAGCTCCGATGGCCGCCGCCACGCCTGCTGCTGCTCCGAAAGCCGCCGCTGCCACGCCTGCCGCCGCAGCTCCGAAGGCCGCCGCCACGTCTGCTGCCGCGGCTCCGAAGGCCGCCGCCGCGCCTGCTGCATCAATGCCGAAGGCCGCTGCGACAGGCGCCGCCTCCGCGCCCGCCGCCTCCGCTGTTCCCGCGACGCCGAAGACCGCGCCCCTGGGCAAGGGGGTGACGCTGCCCGCGGCGACCACCGTGACGCTGAAGAACGGGACGCGACTGCTGCTCGTGGAGAAGCGGGACCTGCCGCTCGTGTCCTTCTCCGCGTGGCTCCGGGGCGGCGCCGTCACCGACCCCGCCGGCAAGGACGGCCTGGCCTCGCTCACCGCGCAGCTCCTCCAGAAGGGCGCCGGCTCCCGTGACGCCCAGCAGTTCGCCGACGCCGTGGACGGCGTGGGCGGCCAACTGGAGATCACCTCCGGCCGCGAGGCGGTGATCATCACCGGCAGCTTCCTGTCCCGCGACAGCGCGCTGATGGTGGAGCTGCTGTCGGACATGCTCGTGCGCCCGCGCTTCGACGCGCAGGAGCTGGAGAAGACCCGCGCCCGTCGCGTGTCGGAGCTCGCCGCCGCCAAGGATGGCGACCCGCGCGCGCTCGGTGGCACGTACTTCGACGCCTTCCTCTTCGCCACGCACCCCTATGGCCAGCCCGTCACCGGCAGCGAGGCCTCCCTGCCCACGCTCGGCCGGGACGACGTGCTCGGCTGGGCGAAGGCGAACCTGGGCGGAGACCGGCTCATCCTCTCCGTCGTCGGTGACTTCGACGCGAAGGCGCTCGCCGCGAAGCTGGAGTCCGCCCTGGGCGGGTGGGCCCCCGCCGCGCAGCCGCTCGCCGCCGTGCCCGCCACCGCCGCATCGAAGGGCCGGCGCGTGCTGCTGGTGGACAAGCCCGACGCCACCCAGACGTACTTCTGGATTGGCAACACCGGCATCTCCCGCACGGACCCGGACCGCGTCGCGGTGGAGCTGGGCAACACCGTGCTCGGCGGCCGCTTCACCTCGCTGCTCAACTCCGAGCTGCGCGTGAAGACCGGCCTCACCTACGGCGCCCGCTCCTTCTTCATGCCCGGCCGCCAGGCGGGCCCCGTCGTCCTCTTCTCCTATACCCAGACGGACACCACCGGCCGCGCCATCGACCTGGCGCTGGACGTGCTGGAGCGCTACCGCAAGGACGGCATGGACGACGCCATGCTCGCCTCCGCGCAGGCCTATGTCCTGGGCCAGTTCCCCCCGAAGCTGGAGACGGGCGCCCAACTGGCCTCGAAGCTGTCGGAGCTCACCTTCTTCGGCCTGGACGCGCAGGACGTGGACGGCTTCGCGGGCGCCATCTCCGCCACCACCCGCGACGGCGTGCGCACCGTGCTCCAGCGCGTGCTGCCCGCCTCCCAGGACCTGACGTTCGTCCTCATCGGCAAGGCGGCGGCCCTGCGCGACGTGGCCCGCAGGTACGGCCCCGTCACCGAGATGAAGATTTCCGACAAGCGCTTCACCCCGCCCGCCGCGCCCATTCGCTAGCGGAGCAGGGGGCGGGTCGTCTGGGGATGCAAGTCCTTGCGTGGGGCAACCATCTCCCAGACGACCCGATAGGCGGACGCGCTGGCTGCGTATGAGAGGTGTGGGGTCCGGGCCCGGACCTGACATTCCCACCCTCATCCGTTGCTTGGAGGCGTCATGTCGTTGCGTCGTCTGTCGTTGTTGCTGATCCCCACCTGCGCCGTGGGTCTGGGCTGCTCGGAGCCGGAGTCCCTCGAACGCCGGGTCCCGTCCGTGGAGGATCCCGAGTGCCCCGCTTCCACGTCCGTGTTCGTGACGGCCGACACCCGCTTCCACTCGGGAGCGCAGGTGACGGCCATCCCGCAGGACCTGTCCGGCCGCGACCTGGAACTCCTCATCCTCCGAGGCAACGACTACGACCGACGCTCGGGGCGTGTCGTCAGCAAGGGCCTGTGCTTCGGTGACGTGGGGCAGGACGCGGAGTTCTACGTGCGCTCGGGCACCGCCTACTACCGCAGCCACGCGCGCCGCTTCGACCTGAGCGTCAACCGCCACGGCCGGCCGGACGCCGTCGCCTCCGCCGTCACCGAGACACCCGCGCGGCTGGACCTCACCGGCCTCCAGCCCTGGCAGGCGAGCGCCTCCCCCAGCGAACCGGGCAGCCAGCTCCAGGTCGTCAGCGGCGAGGTGGAGTGGGTCGCCCGCCTGGATTTCCCGACGGCCCGGCCCGGGGCCGGCGTCACCCTCACGCAGGGCGCGGAGGCCCGCGCGTCCTCCCAGTGGGGCGCGCTGCCCGTCCTGGATGCGGCGAAGGGGGACCGGCTCTACGTCAACCAGCTCAACGAGGTGCCGTCCGGCACGCTGCCGAGCGGCGCGCCCCTGAAGTACCGCACCGTGGTGGGCAGCCTGCACGCGCCGGCCGCTTCATTCACGCCGAACGGTGACACCGCCCTGGCCCTGTCCGGCGCCCTGACGGAAGTGGAGCAGGCGTCCTTCACCCCGGAGTGGATCCTCTCCGCGTTCACCGCCCACCGCGCGGAGGCCCACCCGGACGCGGTCATCGCCCAGGGCCGGTTCGACGTGCTGCCCGTGACGTATGGCCTCCGCGCGGGTCGCGTGGGCCGCCAGGGTGAGCTGTTCACCCTGGAGGTCCCGGGCGATGAGACAGGGGAGCTCACCCGCCGCTTCACCTACGGCAATCCCTATCCCGCGAGCTGGGGCATCATGGGCTCCGCGAGCTACACGTTCCTCGCCCCGACCTCCGTGGTCGTGGGAGGCCAGTCCTGGCGCCCCAATGCCAGCATCGTCGTCATGGACCGGCTGTCGCGCATGACGGCCGATGACCCCGTGGTGCCGGGCGTCTCCCCGCCCCGCCTCGTGCGCATCGACGGGGCGGAGGCCGCCACGGTGCGGTCCGTGTCCTCGACCCGCCCGGTGGTGAGCTGGCAGTCGCCGCAGGAGGGCCTGCCCCGGGCCTACCAGGTGGAGTTCATCCCACTGACGGCGGATGCCGCCACGGCCCCCACCGTGGAGTTCCACGTCCCGTCGGACACCCTGAGCCTGACCCCGCCGCCGGGCGTGCTGGCCGCCGGTGCCACCTACTATGTGCGTGTGACGGCCAACGGCTCGCCCTTCTTCGTTCCCTGGCAGGCGCCGTACACCTCCGCGGACCTGCTGCCCATCCGCACGGCGGGGACGTTCAGCGCGGTGTTCACCACGCCGTCGTAGCACCCAGGGATTTGTTTCACCCCGCCCCCGGAAGGTCCGACGGGGGCGGGCTCCAGGGAAAAGTGAACCAGTTGGAGAGATTGGAAAGTTCTCCGTAAATAAAACGCTCAGTAAAAGCGTCTGGTCGCGTTTGTAAGGGATGTCGGGTCCAGCCAGGGCTCGGCATCCCTTTCATTCTTTTTGATTTCATCCCATTTCCTTCCATGTCTCCCGGACCCGCCATGTCATTGCGCCGTCTGTCGTTGTTGCTCGTCCCCACCTGCGCCGTCTGGTTTGGCTGCGGTGAAGCAGAGACTTCCACGGGGGGAGTTCCGCCTCCGGACGTCGGGTGGACCGACCCTCGTGAGGGCACCGCGTCGGTCGCGGACGGGGACCTGCTGCCGGGCTGTGGGGAGCCGGACGCGGGCTCGGGAGAGGTGGACGCGGGCCTGCCCGGCGACTCCGTGCTGGTGACGGCGGACTCCCGCTTCCATTCGAGCACGGGCGTGACGGTCGTTCCCCAGGACCTGTCCACGCGCGACCTGGAGATCGTCATCCCCCATCCGGACGGGGTGGGCGTCGAGCGGCGCTCGGGCACACCCGTGGCGGGGGGCATGCGCTTTGATGGCATCCCGGACGGCGAGTTCTTCGTCCGCTCCAACCGTCTGTACTATCTGACCCGGGAGCGGCACTTCGACCTGGGCGTCAACCGCGTGGGGCGTCCGGACGCCGTCTATTCGGCGGTCTATGACACGCCCGCCCAGGTGGACTTCTCCCAACTGGCGCCCTGGTCGGAGTATGCGGACACCGTCGCGGTCGTCAGCGGTGACGTGGACCTGAACGGCAACCTCAGCTTCGCGGAGGAGCCCACGCAGGACAGCACCTCCTACTCCACCCCGGATGCCTACCTGTCGAGCTACACCGGCTACACGCTGCCCGTCCTGGACCCGGCGAAGGGCGACCGCGTCTACGTCAACCAACTGGGCTCCAGGGAGTCCGGGACGCTGCCAGGTGGTAGCCCCCTGGTGTACTCCACCGTGGTGCGCAGCCAGCACCTGCCGTCGCAGGCGTTCACGCCGGATGGCACCGCGAGCCTGCCGCTCGTGAGCGTGATGGCGCCCCCGTCCCAGGGCGTGTTCTCCATGGAATGGCGCCTGCCGGAGTTCACCCGCTGGCGCGCGGACGCGAACCCCACGGGAACGCTCAGCACGTCCACGTTCCAGGTGCTGCCGGTGGCGCATGGCCTCCAGGACGGCTGGGTGGGCTACCAGGGTGAACTGCTCTACATGAACCTGCCTCGCGGTGAGAATGGCACCATCACTCGCCGACTCTCCTACGGCAATCCCTACCCCGCGTCCTGGGGGGTCATCGGTCTGGCGAGCTACTCGTTCCGTTCCGCGACTCCGGTCGTCGTGGGGACCCGGAACCACTACCCCAGCGGCTCCATCCAGGTCATCGACCGGTTGGACAACCTCGTCGCGGGTCCCATCCAGCCGAACATCTCGCCGCCGCAGGCGCTGCGCATCGACGGCGTGGACGCTTATGTGTCGCGCTCGGTGGGCAGCACCCAGCCGGTGGTGAGCTGGCAGCAGCCGTTGCTAGGCACGCCTCGGGCCTACGAGGTGACGCTCATCAAGCTCGTCGACACCTTCGCCGGCAACCCGACCTATCGCTTCCTCGTCCCCGGCCACCGCAACTTCCTGCGCCTGCCGCCCGGCGTGCTGGAGGCCAGCTCCACCTACTACCTGCGCGTGAAGGCGGATGGTTCGCCGAACTACGAGCCCTGGCGCGCGCCCTACGTCTCCTCGGAGCGGCTGCCCATCGCCAGCGCGGAGACGTTCAGCGCCGCGTTCACCACGCCGTAGCAGGGCCTGCTCGCCTCCGCTACCGCTCCAACTGGCGGTAGCGGGTGAGGCATTGCTGGTAGCGCGCGTCCACGGACCGCGCGAACCACGCGGTGGTCTTCTCTCCGCTCAGCTTCAAGCTCTTGAGCGTCACCCGCGGAAGCTGGGCGTAGACGGCGGGCTGGCCCGTCTGTTTCGCGTACACGCGCTTCACCGCCAGATACGTGTCCGTGGTTTCGAACCCCGCCGTCTTCTCCTGCTCCACGTCCTTGCGGACCCGGCGCTCGCTCAGGTCCGGCGCGTGGCGCTCGCGGAAGACGAGCAGGGCCTTGAGGCTCTGGCTGTCATCCTCCCGGGGCTCGCCATTCTTGTCATACAGTCGCAGGTCTCCATCCGTTGCGAGTGGGACTCCGGTGAGCCTGCTGACCTGGGCCTGCAACGCGGCGTTGCGTGAGCTGTAGACACCGCCGTTGTAGTCGGCGAAGCGGTAGAGGGGTTCGTCGTACGCGGCCTCGAAGCCCATCAGCCGCGCCGTGCCGTACCGCACGCCGCCCGCGCGCGTGTACAGCGAGTCGCGCACGGCGTCCGGGTCCGCGTCCGGTCCGGCCTTGTCCACCGCGTAGCGCACGCTGACCTGCATGGAGCCCGCGGTGGTGATGGGGTTCTGATCCGCGAACGAGGACGGGCCGAACAGCGAGCTGGCCAGGTCCGCCGCCGCGTACGCCGCCGGGTATTCCTCTTCGTAGTACGTCAGCATGTCGCGGAAGAGCCGGTCCAGGTCCCGCTCCGTGCGCGCGGCGTCCAGCCGGGCCCCGAAGCTGCGCCTGGCCCCCTTCGCCTTCGACGCGAGCACCTCGTCCAGGACGCGCCGCCCCAGCGGGCCCAGCCTTCCCGCCGTGGCCTCCAGCTTCTGGCGCACCAGCTTCGCCAGCCCCGGCACCGCGGGGTCCGCCTGGAAGCCGGACTCCTGGTCGATGACGGCCAGCACCTGGCACACCACCGGCGGCGACGGGTGCACCGCTTCCGCGTCCAGCGCGGCCAGCACGTCTTGCGCCCAGCCCTCGCGCTCCGGGCCCTTCACCTTCGCCGGCAGCAGCCGCGCCACCTGCGCCACCGACAGCCGGGGCGGGGGCGGAGTGTCCGGAACCGTCGTGGGCGCCCGCGACGCGCACGCCACCGTGAACAGCGCCAGGGCCACCAGCGCCCACGGGCGCGCACATTTCCAGGACACTGTTTCAATCCGCCCGGAGCCGACGTTTTGCGTCATGTCAGCCCCAGGGGGCATGCTGCGCCCCGTCTCATGAAACACCTGAAACATCCCGTGGGGCATCCCGGGCGACTTCCGCCGACCTCCAGGAAGGTTCTCACTTTGTGAGTAAATGGTTCCGTCGGGGAATTCGCGGCTATCACGTTTGAACGGGAGGGTGGGAGAAAGTAACTAAACGTACTTTCCCCAAAAAGTAGTTGCCCTGATGAAAACAAGTGTGTCACGTATCATCCCGCTGTTTCTTCATGGAGGTATCGCGTTGGCTCATCGACTGTTGAAGACGATTGGCGCGGCTTGGCTCGGCGTGGCTCTGACGGCGTGTGGTACGCAGGGCTCCACCGGTGACGAGGCGAAGGCGCCGGAGCAGGAGAAGTCGGGCGAGGACATCCAGAGCACGTTGAATGCGCTCGGCGGTGCCCAGGTGGTCGGCGTGCACGCCGACGGCATCCCGGACAGCATCCGTGGCGAGCTGGGCCGCGTGGAAGGAACGCTGAACACGCTGGCCGCGGGACAGCAGGCGGTCGCCGGGGTGGCTCCGGCCTTCCGGCTGAACGCGTCGGACCTGCACCTGCGCCGGACGAACACGGACGAGCAGGGCAACCAGCACCTGCGCTTCACGCAGATGAAGAACGGCCTGGAAGTGGTCGGCGGTGAGCTGGCCGTGCACGTGCGCCCGGACGGCACGGTGTACGCGGCCAACGGCTCGGCGCGCGACGGCGTCACCGTCTCCGCCCTGCCGCGCATCGCGGCGACGTCCGCCCAGCAGGCGGCGCTGAGCGCGACGGTCGGTACGGACCTGGCCGTCGAGGGTTCCCCCCGGCTGGTCTACGTGCGCACCGAGGAAGGCGCGCTGCGCCTGGCCTACGAGGTGACGGTCACGGGTCACGGTGACAACGCCCCCATCCGCAACCGCGTCTACGTGGGCGGCGCGGACGGCTCCATCGTCCTGGTCGCGCCGCAGATCCACACGGCGCTCAACCGCCGGATGTACAGCGCGAACAACGGGACCAGCACGCCGGGTACGCTCAAGCGCACCGAGGGTCAGGCCGCCATCGGCGACTCGCACCTCGACACCAACTACGACATGTTGGGCTACACGTACGACTGCTACAAGATCCTCTTCAACCGTGACTCGCTGGACAACGCGGGCACGGCGCTCATCAGCACGGTGCACTACAGCACCAACTACGTGAACGCCTACTGGGACGGCACCCAGATGGTGTACGGCGACGGCGATGGCGTGAACTCCATCGAGCTGGGCAAGGACGCGGACGTCACGGTCCACGAGCTGACCCACGCCGTCACGTCCAAGGAGTCCAACCTCACGTACTCCGGCCAGTCCGGCGGTCTCAACGAGGCGATGTCCGACACGTTCGGCGCCGTCTGCGAGAGCCGCGTGAACGGTTGGAGCACCGCGGCGGCCATCTGGATGGTCGGAGAGGACGTCTGGACGCCCGGCACGGCGAACGACGCGCTTCGCTACATGGATGACCCGGCGAAGGACGGCGCGTCCAAGGACTGGGCGGCCAACGTGACGTCCGGCACGGACGTGCACTACAGCTCCGGCGTGCCCAACCTGGCGTTCGCGCTGCTGTCGAAGGGTGGCGTGCACCCGCGCGGCCGTTCGACCATCAACGTGCCGGCCATCGGCGTCGAGAAGGCCGCTCGCATCTGGTACAAGGCCAACACGGACATCTACACGGCGGGCACCACGTTCCTGCAGGCGAAGACCTGGACCATCCAGGCCGCCTCGGAGCTGGGTTACGACCAGGCGACCCAGGACGCGGTGAAGGCCGCCTGGGAAGCGGTGGGCGTGGGCGGTGTCGTGGTTCCCCCGACGACCGTTCCGCTGACCAACAACGTCGCGGTGACGGGCCTCAGCGACGCCGCAGGCAACAACAAGTTCTACACGCTGGCCGTTCCGGCGGGCTCCACGGCGCTGACGTTCACCACCTCCGGTGGCACGGGTGACGTGGACCTGTACGTGCGCTTCGGCTCCGCGCCGGACTCCGCCACGTACGACTGCCGTCCGTACGCCAGCGGCAACGCCGAGACCTGCACCATCACCAACATCCAGGCTGGCACCTACTACGTGATGCTCAACGCCTACTCGGCGTACTCGGGCCTGACGCTGAAGGGCAGCTACACGGGCGGCGCGCCGACGGGCAACGTGCTGCAGAGCAACGTGCCGGTCACGGGCATCTCCGGCGCGGCCTCCTCGTTCACCACCGAGTGGACCACCCTGGATGTGCCGGCCGGTCGCGCGGTCACCATCACCACCACGGGTGGCACGGGCGACGCGGACCTGTACGTGAAGTTCGGCTCCTCGCCGACGACCACCACGTACGACTGCCGTCCGTACGCCAGCGGCAACACGGAGACCTGCTCGTTCCCGGCGAAGACCACCGTGGGCAAGTACTACGTGAAGCTCCGCGGCTACTCGGCGTACTCGGGCGTGACGCTCAAGGCCGTCTACTAGTCGTCGCATTCGCGGTTTGAAGACAGGCACCCGGGGAGCCGACGAGGCTTCCCGGGTGTCGTCGTTTCGGGGGCTCTTCTCGGGGAAGCGAAGAGTCCGGGCGCTTGAGCAGGACCCGCGGCCAGCGCTGCCGAAGGTGGGTGATGAACGGGGCCTGGAGCCATTCGTCCCTGCCCTCCGGGAACAAGCACGGGAGGCCCGCCCCTGCGTGGATGCGCGTGGCCCCGGCACCATGTTCCAGCCGCCCGGGTCTTCACCCTGGCGAAAAGTGCGCCGGGGGACGGGCTGGGCTCCGTCCTGGGAAACCTGTCCGACTGTCGGACAGGTTTGGACGTCGCGTCCGCGCAAGGGGTGGCCGACCGTTGCACGGCGCTCGGGGCCACTCCCACCGGATTCGTCAACGAACCGCCGGCGACCTGCCTAGCGCCGCACCTGCACGTCGCGGGCGACGGTGCGACCGCCGATGAGCGCGAAGCTGGCGCGCACCGGGGTGCCTTCCCGGAGTTCCGGCAGGGGCACGCGTTGGCCCTGGCGCAGGCCCCGGCTTCGCGGGTCGAGTTGGAGTTCGTAGACGGTGCCCTCGCCGTCGCGCACGTGCAGGGTGTCGCGGCTGGCGCGGGTCACCCGACCGTTCACGGTGCTGGTGGCGATGGTGACCTGTTCGAGCGGTCGGTCCGCGGTGTTGTCCGTCACCGCCGCCTGGGCCGCCTTGGCCGCGCCCTCGTACCAGGACTCGTCGTCATTGGCCTGGACCGCCTGCGCGCCAATCATCACCCGGCCTTCCGGAGGCGCCTGGGTCGCGGGCTGGCCATTCGCGGTGGCCTGGGCGGCCTGCGTGCCCGGGGACGTGTTCGCGTTCGGCACCGCCGCGCCCTGAGGCGGCGATAAGGCCGTGTCCCGCGCGGGAGCGCCCGGAGCCTGGGCCGTGCCGCCACGGGCCGGAGCCTGCGCGGGGCCGCTGCCGCCGTAGGCCGGGGTCTGCTGGGCCGTGCCGGTGTTCGCGGGCATCTGGGCCATGCCTGAGTTCGCGGGCGTCTGGGCCATGCCTGAGTTCGCGGGCGTCTGGGCCATGCCTGAGTTCGCGGGCGTCTGGGCCATGCCTGAGTTCGCGGGTGCCTGGGCCGTGCCGGTGTTCGCGGGCGTCTGGGCCATGCCTGAGTTCGCGGGTGCCTGGGCCGTGCCGCTGCCGCCAGTCGCTGGCGTCTGGGCCATGCCGTTGTTCGCGGGTGCCTGGGCCGTGCCACTGCCCCCGGTCGCGGGCGCGTTCGCCGGCACCTGTGCCGTCGTACGGGCGGACTCGTTCATCCGGTTGCCTCGTGGTGCCAGGGCTTCGGGAGGCGGCGCCGTATTCTCGGGCACCTCCGCGTTCGCCCCGGGAAGCGGCGCCGTCCGGACGCCCTCCGGCGTGCCTTGCGCCAGGGCTGGCGTCGCGGGCACCATCAGCCCACCGCTCGGCGTGTCCCGGGCCTGCATCGTCGCCGGGACACCCACCGTGTCCGGGCTGTCGGACTCCCGACAACCGGAAGCCAGCGAGCACAGCCCCATCATCCCCATCCACATCCAGCGTCCACCCATCCGCGCCCCTCCCGCAGGCGAACCTGCGAACGACCCCCTGCCGGTGCAAGCGCTCGGGTCAGGGAGGTGGGTTGGCTGCTTGCCGGGTGCGGGGGCTACGCGGGGAACGTGGCGGCCACGGCTCGCACGTGGTCCCGCACCAGCGCCCGCGCGGCGAGCAGCGCCGGGGCCTCCGTCGGCGTGTAGCCCAGGCACAGCACCACGTCGTCCTCGGGCGCGGCGCGCGCGCCCAGGGCCGCGTAGTCGAGCGTGCGCGGGACGGGCTCGCCCTCCGTGTCGTGCGTGAAGCGGCCGAACACGGTGGCCTCCGCGTCACGGCCGGGGGCCGTCTCCTTCAGCGCGAAGAGGCGGCGCATCGCGAGGAGGGACTCGGGGCGCTCGCGCAGCGCCTCCAAATGGGCCGGGCCGCCCAGCTCCCATTCGAGCAGCTTCAGGCAGCCGCGCACGAACTCCACGTCGGTGATGACGAGGCCGTAGAGGTACCAGTCCGCGCACGCGGCCTGGACCAGCCGGGCCTGCGCGTCGGTGAGCCAGCCGAAGGACGGACAGGTGAACGTCTCGCAGATGGACGCGCGGTAGACGCCGCAGTCGCGCAGGTCCGTGCCGCCCGTCACCTTCGGGTGCCCCAGGCAGCCCACCTGTCGCTGATCCGCGTCCAGGAAGCCCAGCAGCGGGCACACCCGCACGATGGGGAAGAGCGCGGGGGCGTCGCGGTTCGCGGTGAGTTCGCGCGCGGCCTCGCCATAGGCCTCCGGCGTCCGGGGCGCGTGGGCAAGCCGCGCCGTCTGCGTGGCCAGGCGCTGGGTGAGCGCCGCGCGCGAGTGGTCGCGGAAGTTGTAGAGGCCGCAGCAGGCGCCACACGAGGCGCCCCCACCGGGCTGGCACAGGTGGAAGGAGACCGACATGCCGCCATTGTGACGGATGCCGGGCTTCCGTGGGGCGCGGAGGCCGCGCGCTTCAGAAACTGTCGGGGTGCATGCGGGCGTAGGAGTCCTCGCCCGTGCGGCACAGGTGGGCGAGCAGCGGCACGCGCGGCACCTCCACGGCGAACCAGTACTGCGCGGCGGAGAGCTTGCCCTCGTAGAAGGGAGCGTCGGGGGTCGCGCCGCGCCCGAGCGCCTCCTTCGCGGCGGCGGCCTGCGCGAGCCAGCGCCAGGCCACGGCCACCACGCTGAACAGCTCCAGGAAGTCCGCGCTGTGGCGCAGCATCAGGTCCACCTCGCCGGCCATGCCCCGCGCGCCCAGCTCCAGCGTGAGGGCGCTGGCCTGCTGGAGTGCGTCCTCCAGCGCGTCGCTCCAGGCGGGCTCCACGCCGGCGGCCCGGGCGCGCGCGGTGGTGGCGCGCACCTCTTCATTGAGCGCCTGGAGCGCGGCGCCTCCGCCCGCCACCGCCTTGCGGCCCAGCAGGTCCAGGCCCTGGATGCCGGTGGTGCCCTCGTGGATGCTGTTGAGCTTCTGGTCGCGCAGCCACGCCTCGGGGAGGTACTCGCTGGAGTAGCCGTAGCCGCCGTGAATCTGAGCAGCAGCGCGAGGCCGCCCTCCACGATGGCCTTCTGGCGCAGCAGCATGCGGCGCACGTCCGCGTGTTCGATGATGGGGGCCTGGGCGCGCGCGGTGTCGCGGATGCCGGCGGGCCGGCCCTGGGGGCGCTCGCGCGCGTAGCCGAGCGACTCCTGGTAGGCGACGGACGCGGTGGCGACGCCGTTGAGGCCCACCATGATGCGCGCCTCGTTCATCATCTGGAACATGCACGCGAGGCCCCGGCCGGGCTGGCCCACGAGCCAGCCGTGGCAGTCGTTGGACTCGCCGAAGTTGAGCACGAGGCTGGGGATGCCGCGCCAGCCGATCTTGTGGATGACGCCGGCCACCTGGACATCGTTGGGGACGAGCGCGTCGCCCTCGGGTCTGCGCGCGGGCACGGCGAAGAGGGACACGCCGCGCGTGCCGCCCTCCGCGCCGTCGATGCGCGCGAGGGTCAGGTGCACGATGTTGCCGGTGAAGTCCTGGTCGCCGCCGCTGATGAAGATCTTCGAGCCCTGGAGGCGGTAGCTGCCATCCGCAGCGGGCGTGGCGCGCGTCTTCACGTCCGCGAGGCTGCTGCCGGCCTGCGGTTCGGTGAGGGCCATGGTGCCGGTCCATTCACCCCGGTACAGGGGGGCCATGAACTGTTCGCGCAGGAAGGGTGTGCCGAAGACCTCCAGCAGGTGCGCGGCGCCGAGCGTGAGGCCCAGGTAGGCATAGGCGCTCAGGTTGGCGGCCATGAGGTAGGCGCTCGACACGGCGTGCACGGTGAGGGGCAGTTGCTGGCCGCCGACGTCGGGAGGGCGGGTGGCGGTGAGCAGGCCCAGGTCGACCATGTTCGCGTAGAGCGAGCGCATGGATGGATGCACGCGAACCCGCCCGTGTTCGAAGACGGGCGGTGAGAGGTCCATGGCGCGGTAGGTGGGAGCGAGCACCTCGCGGGCGAAGCGGCGGGTGCTGTCCAGCAAGAGGCCGAAGGTGTCGCGGGAGTGGTCCTGGAAGGCAGGCAGCGCGCAGAGGGCCGCGGTGTCCAGCACCTCGTAGAGCTGGAAGTCCACGTCGCGGTCCGACAGCAGCGGGTTGGGGCGGGGCACGCTCATGCCCCGGTTCCCTACCAGGACGCGATGGCGGCGTCGAAGTCGACCTGTTCGGGGTCTTCACTGTCGGACGCGGGCAGGGGGGCGTCCAGGTCCAGGTCCAGGCATTGGCGCGCTTCCTCGGGGGCTGGCTCCGGCCAGGGGGTGTGCGAGGTCAGCGAGGGTTGGCGCTTCCAGGCGGAGGGCGGGGGCGCATTCCGTCGTCCGATGCCGGTGTCTGGCATTCGCATCCCTCCTTGTCGGGCGTCAGGGCTGCCTGGGTCGAAGGTGGGGGCTGGGGCGGTCCATTTCCA
>SECN01000100.1 GCA_004173515.1 Myxococcaceae bacterium
GCATATTGATTACCACCATAAGCACCGTCGCGCTCACGACAGTCCTGCGCCACCCCCGCCCCAGATACATGGAATCCCCTCCGTGGAGGCAGGGTCCTCATGCCGTCGCACACCCGCAACGGCTGCCCTGGAGGCTGCTCGGCCGCCCGCTGCTGAACGTACCGCGCGTGGGGCTTGGGGCGCCGTGGATGGGGACGCGCGCACCCTGGACGGTCCTCGCGTTTTCCCACCCGACCCCAAAGGCAGACACTAGCGCCAGAATCCGACGGACACGCCCCAGTTGGTGTAGCGGCTCGCCAGGTCGAACGACGCGGAGACGGACCAGTCGTCCCAGTAGCTCAGCACGAACAATTCGAAGCCACCGGTGAGGTGCGGCCGGAGGTTGCGGCCGGGGAAGGGGGACGCCTCCAGCCAGGTGCCCGCGCGCAGGCGGAAGCGGCCCGGGAAGGTGTCCCATTCAGCGCCCAGGCGCGGCTGGAAGGCGGTGGAGTCGCCCACCGTCTGTGGATCGTCCGTGGAGGCCAGCGAGCGCGCCGCCACCGCGTTGCTCACGCTGGAGATGAGGTCCACCTGCGCGGTGATGAGCCACCGGCCGGACGGCGCGTCCCGGGGCCCCTCGTCCGGCACGGGCAGGTCATCGCCGTCCACCAGCAGTTGCCGCCGCGCGGCCGGGGACAGCCGGTTGTAGCGGTGCGCGCCTTCGCCCAGCCGCCAACTGGCGCCAAGGGACAGCACCGCCGGGGACACCACGGCCGCGTAGATCCGCCGTCCCGCGATGACGGCGCCCTGACCCTCGGCGCGGCGCCAGCCGGCCACGACCTCCGGCCGCACCACCACGCCGATGCGGTAGGGCCGCCCGTGCGGACGGAACAGCATGTCCACCGCCACGCCGGAGTCGCCGTAGAGCCAGGACTCGTCGCCCTCCTCGCTGAAGCTCGCCTCCGCGGAGAAGATGCCCATGGCCAGGATGAAGTCGTCCTGGCCGAAGGCGATGGAGCCCGCGAGCGCGGACTGGGAGAGGGAGATGTTGAGCTTCTCACCCTGGCTGCGGCAGGCGGGGGTGATGCAGTAGCCCGCGGTGCTGTTGCGCCACAGGAAGCCGACGCCGAAGCGCTTGTATTGCAGCATCAGCGCGCCCAGCAGCTGGCGGCTGTTCACGGATTCGTCGGCCTTGCCGTCGTTGTCCAGGTCCCGACGCTGGGTGCCGGAGAAGGGCAGGTCCAACGCGGACAGGGTGATGCCGATGTCCCAGTCGCGCTCCAGCGTGGGGCTGCGCTGGGCCAGGGCGGTGAGGTTGCTGGCGAAGCCGCCGGTGCCCTCCGCGATGCCCACGTACGCGCCGCCCATGCCCACCACGCGCGACGCGCCCAGGAGCGCGCCGGAGTTGAGGTACAGCCGCTCCGGGCGGGGTTCGGTGGGGACGTCATCCTGGGCGGGGGAAACGGACGCGAGGAGACACACCGCGCACGCCAGGGTCCACGCCATGCCACGCGAGCCGTGAGTCACCGACCGCCGGCCCCTTCGGTGAAGAGGCGGTCCGCCTCGGCGGCCAGGTCGGTGTCGCGGAAGGTGATGCCGTTCGCGTCGTGGGTCACGAGCGCCAGCGTCACCTTGCGCCACCGGATGTCGATGTCCGGGTGGTGGTTGGCGGCCTCCGCGGCCTTCGCCACCTTCTCCACGAAGGCGATGCCCTCCAGGAAGGAGGGCGCCTCGTAGACGCGGCGGATCATCCCGCCCTCGTGCGTCCAGGCGGGATGCTTCGCGAGGAAGGTCTGGAGCGCATCCATTTTTCCAGGTGGCGCGCGCGCACCTCCGCCTTCATCTTCGGCTTGAAGGTGCGGTCCGCCTTCCACGCGCGGCGGATGGCGTCCGGGCTGGTCCACACCCCGGCGCCCAGGCCGCCCAGGAACGCCGCGCCCAGGGCGGTGGTCTCCAGGTTGCGCGGCCGCACCACCGGCACACCCAGCAGGTCGGCCTGGTACTGCATGAGCAGGTTGTTGGCCGCGGCGCCGCCGTCCGCCTTGAACGTGGGGATGTCGCGTCCGCTGTCGCGGCGCATCGCCTCCGCCAGGTCGTGAATCTGGAGCGCCACGCCCTCCAGGGTCGCGCGCGCCAGGTGGGCCACGGTGGTGGAGCGGTCGATGCCGGCGAACAGGCCGCGCGCGTGCCGGTGTTCATCAAGAGGAAGGCGCCGGTGCCGTAGGTGCACTTGGATTCACCGGGGTTGAAGCACGCCTGACCGAAGAGGGCCGCCTGCTGGTCTCCCGCCATGCCCGCGACGAGCACGCCGTCCGGCAGGCTCTTCATGCCGCGCGTGGTGCCGTACACCTCCGCGTTGCCCCGTATCTCCGGAAGACACGCGCGGGGAACGCCCAGCAGTGAACACAGCTCGTTGTCCCATTCGAGCGAGCGCAGGTCCATGAGCAGGGTGCGGCTGGCATTGGACACGTCGGTGACGTGCGCGATGCCGCCGGTGAGCTTGTAGACGAGCCACGAGTCCATGGTGCCGAAGCACACGTCGCCCTTCTCGGCGCGCTTCTTCGCGCCCTTCAGGTGCTTGAAGAGCCAGGTGAGCTTGGTGCCGGAGAAGTACGGATCCAACACGAGCCCCGTCATCTCGCGCACGCGGGGCTCCACGCCTTGGCTTTTGAGCTCCTGGCAGATGTCCGCGGTGCGCCGGTCCTGCCAGACGATGGCGCGGGCCAGGGGCTCGCCGCCGTCGCGGGTCCACAGGCCCGTGGTCTCGCGCTGGTTGGTGATGCCCACCACGGCGATGTCCTTGCCGGTGAGGCCCGCGTCCTTGAGCGCGCGCGAGATGCACCACTCGCTGGTGGACCAGATTTCGTTCAGGTCGTGCTCCACCCATGACGGCTTCGGGAAGTGCTGGGTCAGCTCCTTGTAGGAGCGCCCCACCACCTGCAGCTTCGTGTCGAGGATGGAGACGTGGGTTCCGGTGGTGCCCTGGTCGAGTGCCAGGACGTATTTCGCCTTCGCCATGGGTGCGAGTCCTCTTGCGCCGGCGGGAAGGGCCGGACCTGGAACCGGACCCTACTCCAGGCGGAAGCGCTCGCACGGACGGAGCGTGCGGGATGTCGGGCACCGGGAGGAGGCCGTGGAACCCTCCGGTGCTCGAAAGGGGCCGGCAGCGGGCAACGCCATCACAGGGGGAGTCCACGGAACTCCCCGGCGCCCCCGCGTCCGGCGGAGTGCTTCAGTAGCCGTTGACGCGCGAGCGGCTGTTGAAGAAGCGGCGCAGGCCGTAGGCCCCCAGGCCCGCGAGCAGCATTCGGCCGAAGGAGCCTCCCGCGCCGGTGGACTGGCGTCCGCGGTAGCCGTAGCTGCTGGGACGGCGACCGTAGGAGCTGCGTCCCCGGGTCCAAGCGCTGCCGGTGAAGACGCCGCGACGGGAGGCGCCCAGCGCGCCCAGCAGGTTCGATAGCAATGCCATGGTGTCGCTCCGTGGGAAGAGGGTGAAGGCCCGGCACGTCCTCGCGGGGATGGGACCCGTCGGGAACGCGCGTGCGTTCTAAAGTGGGCCTTGTGCGACACGGTGACACCCCGTGTCGGAGGGGGGCTCGCGGAGCGCTGAGTCGCCGTTCGGTGGGCAGGCGGGCGGGCTCGGAGTCCTCCATGCGGATGCGCTACGGGGCCCCGCGAAAAACGGATGCATGCCCCTGATTGCACGGCCGCTGACTGCCTGCCCATCGAACGGTGGAACCAGCCGAGTGGGGTGGTGGCCACCCGGTTCCACGCCATGTGAGGCGTCTCCAGATTGCGTTCCGGTGGGCGCAGATTCTCGCGCTCCGGACGCAATCACAACCAGAAGGATTGACCGATGCTCGGACTGAAGAAGACGGTGGGGATGTCGGTGCTGGCGCTGGGGATGCTGGGAGTTTCGGGGACGGCGCTCGCGAAGGACGCCGCCGCGGCCGCGAAGGTGGATCCGCAGATGCAGGTGGTGCTGGATGCGCACAAGGCCTTGAAACCCGTGCCCCCGCATACGGTGTCACCACAGCAGGCGCGCACGGGTGTCACCGCGAAGGACGCGGTGGAGAAGACCCTGAAGGAACAGGGCAAGCCCACGACGCCGGAGAAGGTCGCCAGGGTGGAGGACCGCAAGCTCAAGGGCGCGAAGGGCGAGATTCCGGTGCGCGTCTACACGCCGGACGGAGCGGGCCCGTTCCCCGTGGTCGTCTACTACCACGGCGGCGGCTTCGTGCTGGCGGACCTGGACACGTATGACGCCAGCGCGCGCGCCCTGACGAACCAGGCGAAGGCGGTGGTGGTGAGCGTGGAGTACCGCCACGCGCCGGAGAACCCGTTCCCTGCCGCGGCGGATGACGCCACGGCGGCCTTCCAGTACGTGCAGAAGAACGCGAAGGAGTTCAACGGCGACGGCAGCAAGGTCGCGGTGGCGGGTGAGAGCGCGGGCGCCAACCTGGCGACGGTGGTGGCCATGCGCCAGAAGCAGGACGGCGGCGCGCAGCCGGTGTTCCAGTTGCTGGTGTATCCGTTCGTCAGCAACAACGTGAACACGCCTTCGCACCAGGCGAACGGCCAGGGCAACTACCTGATTGGCAACCAGGACATCGCGTGGTTCTGGGGCAACTACCTGGGCAAGGACTGGGCGCAGACCAAGGACCCCAACGCGCTGCCGCTGAAGGCGACGACGGCGCAACTGCGCGGCCTGGCTCCCGCGATGGTGGTGACGGCGGGCCTGGATCCGCTCAAGGACGAGGGCCAGGAGTACGCGAAGAACCTCAAGGCGGCCGGCGTGAAGGTGGACGTGAAGAACTACGACGGCGTGACGCACGAGTTCTTCGGCATGGCGCCGGTGCTGGACATCGCGAAGAAGGCGCAGGCGGACGCGGGCATGGCGCTGCAGAAGGCCTTCTCCGCGGCCCCCAAGGCGCAGCAGGGCATGGGCGGCTCGGGCATGACGGAGCCGGTGAAGCAGTAGGAAGCGCGGCACGCAGGTGACAGCATGCGTGGGGGTCCGTCATCCCTGTGGGGCGGACCCCCACGTCCTATTTCGTGGAACGACAGGGAGGGGTTCATGGCCTCGGTGGACACGGACAGGCAGCAGCTCATGGCGCTGCTGGAGCAATACCGGAGCGGCTTCGAGGCGCTGGATGTCGCGAGGCTCCAGGCCCTCTGGGACCGGGAGTATCCGCAGTTGCTCTACGTCCCGCAGGAGCAGGCCCGTCCCATCCGGGGGTGGGTGGGCATCTCCAAGTACTACGACGCCTTGCGCACCCACCTGGAGCGGGGCTCGCGGATGACGTTGGAGGACGTGGCGCTCGACGTGATGGGCGAGGTGGCGTTCGCCTTCTTCACGTATCACTTCGAGGGGGAGCGGGCGGACGGGGCCGGGACGTTCACGAACGACGGACGCGTGAGCTTCGTCTTCCAGCGCAAGGCAGGGGAGTGGCGGGCGATCCACTACCACGAGTCCGCGCCGGGGCCTCGCTGAGCCACGGCGCTCGGCGGCTGCGCCGTGTAAAGGGCCTCAGGTGTCCGGGTTCGAGCCCAGGGCCAGTTGCACGGATCCGTTCCGCGTCCGGGAGGGCGGAGCACACGCCGGTCCGGTCCAGCTCATCGCGAAGGTCTGGAGTGTCTCCAGTCCCTCCGCGTCCGTCACGCGCACGCGCACGACCGGCGTCTCCGGTGCGTCCGAGCACGCGGGGGCTGTCCAGCGGGTCTCGCTGCCATCCACGAGCGCGGTGGGCTTGCCCAGCGTTCCCACCTCCGGGGCCTCCCAGTCGTAGCGCAGCGCCGTGCCCTCGGGATCCATGGCCCGGACATTGAGGCGCGCGGAGCGGCCGGGCACCAGGGTGCGGGTGGTCTGGAAGGCGCTGGTGATGCGAGGCGCGACGTTGGAGGCCACCGGCGCCTCCACCTTGGGGAGGGATGCGGCCCCTGACCTGGAGGGGGCGATGTCTCGCTGACAGCCCGTCAGCGCGAACACTGCGGACACGACGACCTGGAGCGACGCCCACGAAGGGAGCGTCGTCCGGCGAGGCATGGGAGCGGACATGGGATGGGCGGGGTGAGGGGGCGGACCGGCGAAGGCGATCGCCAACCCTCACTCCGGGTTGAGATCGTCTTTTGGTAGCACTCAATGCCAGTCGCGCCAATTTCCTGACTCCCCGTGGCAGGCAACCCGGGGAGTGGGTCTGTCCGGACGGAGGCGGTGTTCGACACTCCCGGGTGGGGGTCAACCCATGACATCCGATGACACAGTCCGTCGGGGCTGACGACAGACATCCGGGCCGGGGTGCTTCAGGCCTGGGGCACGAGCTTCTGCTCGCGCAGGAACGCCACCGTGCGGGCCACGCCGCTTTCGAGCGGGGTGGGGCGGAAGTCCAGTTCGCGCTGGGCCCGGGCCGAGTTCACGTGGGCTTCCCAGCGCATGAAGGAGAGCTGGCCGGGCGCGACGAGCGGCGTGAAGGGGAACACGCGCGCGAGCGGCGCGGAGGCGCGCGCCAGGGCCTCCATCAGGAAGACGGGCGCGGTGGCGGGAGGCTTCCCGGCGCCCGCGGCCTTGTGGATGGCGAGGGCCAGGTCCGCGTTGCTCATGTACTGGTCGGAGACGAGGTAGCGCTCGCCGTTGACGCCGCGTTCGGCGGCGGCGAGCTGCGCGTCGGTGAGGCCGTCCACGTAGACGCAGGACATGCCGCCCGGCGGGAGCAGCGGGGCCTTCTTGTTGAGCAACTGGATGAAGAAGGAGTTGAGGCCCACGTGCACGGGGCTGGGGCCGTAGACGGCGGACGGGTTGATGTAGACGACGTCCAGGCCCTGCTGGCGGATGGCTTCCACGGCGCGCTCGGCGTCCTGCTTGGAGCGCTCATAGACGGTGGGCTTGGGGTGCGGGTCGATGTTGGCTTCGACGAGCTCCCCGCCCCGGGGCGCGGCGAAGACATCCATGGTGGAGGTGTAGACGACGCGGCGCACCTTCGCGGCGTGCGCGGCGGACAGGACGTTCACGCTGCCCTGGCGGTTCACGCGGTCGAAGATGGAGTCGTCGCGGTGCCACTGCTCCGGCATGCCCGCGGCGTGGAAGACGATGTCCACGCCCTGCATGGCGGCCGGCAGCGAGGCGGGGGCGGTGATGTCCCCCTGGATGCACTGCACGGAGGGCGGCAGCAGGGGCGCGGCCCGGTTCACATCCCGCACGAGCGCGCGGACGGAGTCCCCCCGCTTCGCGAGCCGGTGGGCGATGGCATTGCCGATGAGACCGGTGGCACCCGTGACGAGGACGTTCATGGGCCGGCAATCTATCCGGACTTCGTGTCGCCGGGGTTACCGGGGGCGTGTGCCACGCGCATCACGTAGGGCGCGGCGGAGATCCAGGCCCGCTTCGCGGTCTAGCAGTCTGTTGGAAGTGCTCGTTGCCGATGGGCCCCGCGCTTTGCCCCTGGCGCATGACCGCCATGAAGAATCTCCGGGCGACGTCATGCTCCAGGAGCGGGTCCCGGTTCCGAGAGAAGGTGCTGTGGTCGAGGAGGGGTTTCTCAACACCCTGCTAGCGCGAGGGGGCGGTCAACAATTGTCCCACTTCGCCTTTTCAAGCGTCCAGCCGTGTTGTCCGCAGAAGTATTTCGCGTAGTTCGCGCAGTTGCCGTATTGGACGCTTCGGAATGGACCGTAGAAGTGGCCAGGCCGATTATCGCCGGTGCAGGCCGCGAAGCAGCACGCCGCGGACGTTCCGACGGTCCGATCCTCTTCCTGCTCTTGAGAGGTGAAGTCCTCCTCGGTGACGGATGGAAGATTGTCCTTCTCGACAGTGAGGGGCTCCTGGGCATCCTCCGTGCCGTCCAATTCAGGGCCACCGCACCCGACAGCCAGCGTGACGCCGAGGAGGAGCCAGCAAGTTCTGCGGAACTTGTTACTCATGATTTTCACCATTGGAGAGAAGGGCACTGCAGGTGGGACACCCGACGTGGGGCGCTGAAGAAGCTCGTGCGCGAGGCATCCGTGCGCACCTGCTCTCCGATGCGGTGTCATTGCGTGCTCAAGAGCATTCCCAATCAACAAGAATCCTGCTGGGGTGTCTTTGTCTCCGGATGGATGCGAATCATTGCCTGGCGCAAGTGCAGCTCATGGGCGGGGTTTGACGTTGCTACGGCGTGCGGCTGCGGGTCGTCGCGTCCTCACGCCGTGCCGCATCCGCGTACCCGGTCAACTCCACGTAGCCGCGTCCCTGCACGGGCTTGCCCTCGCGCGTGCCCTCCAGCGACACCGCGCCCTCCCAGTAGCGCACGCTCACCGGCAGCTCCTGGTCCGCGAGCTTCGGCGTCACGGTGAGGTCCAATGCCAGCCTGGGCACCTGGAGGCGCCAGCGTGACGGGTACTTCGTCCCGCGTGGACTCTTCCACGTGTCCAGCACCTCCAGCTTCACGTCCTCGCGGGTCAGGTGCACGGCGTCGCCCGCGGGCGGGTTCCAGGTGCCCGCGCTGAACGGGTCCGCGCTGCCGTCCTCGTTCCGGAGCTGGTAGTTCATCAGCTCGCCGCCGTCGGAGAGCTGGAGCGCGAACCAATCCCAGCCCACCAGCTCGGGCCCCAGGGCGCTGGTGCTCCACTCGCGGTCCATCCAGCTCTCGCCCTTCACGGACACCGTCTGTCCTTCCACGGACACCGTGCCCCGCGAGGGCATCCGGGTCATGGAGTAGTAATAGGACGCGTTGCCCTTCTCCGGGCCCTTCTGGCTCAAGCCCCGGTCGCCCTGGAGCACCGGTGGTTTGCCTTCGTCCAGCACCAGGTCCAGCGTCACGCCGTCGCCCTGGGCCCGCAGGTGCATGGGCCAGGTGCCCGCCGCGCCTTCGCTGCGCACGTCCCAGTCCTCCAGCCAGACATGGAAGGGGGACCCTTCGGAGCCCGCCAGTCCCACGGCCGCGCGGCTGAAGCGCTCGGTGACGTGGAACCTGCCCGCGCTCACGTCCGACACCGTGAAGTGCCCCATGAACACCTGCCGCGTGCCCCAGGCCGAGTCCCGCTCAGTGGGCTTCTCCGGCGACAGCGCGCTGCGGAACAGCGTGAACTGGTAGCCGAAGGCCCGCCCGTCCTCCGTCTCCAGGTTGCCCGTCCAGTACCACCACTCGGTGCGGAAGTCGGGGTGGGGGCCATGGTCCTCCGGGAAGCGGAAGGGGCGGGGCTCCATGGCGCGCGCATAGCCCTCCGTGCCGCCGTCACCTCCCAGCGCTCCCGCGACCGTCATCGTCCCGGAGCGCTCGGGGCCGGTGTCCTCCGCGTCCCGCATCACCACGCCCACCGCCACGCTCAGCGTGGCCAGCACCAACACGATTCCGATGACGAGTCCGCGGCCCATGTCTCACTCCTCCCGCAACGCCATCGCCGGGTTCGCGCGCGCCATCCGCCACGCCGGGTACAGCCCCGCGAGCGCCGCCGCCACCAACGCCAGCAACATCGCCTGCCCCACCACGCCGGGCGACACCACCAACTGCAACGTCCACCCGAACGAGCGCTGGTTGATGACGTGCACCAGCACATAGGCCAATGCCAGTCCCAGGGGGATGGAGAAGAGCCCCGCGAGCAATCCCAGCAGGCCCGTCTGCAACGACACCATCCCCCACAACTGTCCCGGCGTGAGCCCCGTCGCGCGCAGCACCGCGAACTCGCGCGCCCGCTCCAGTTGCAGCGACATCAACGCGCTCAACACGCCCACGAACGCGACGCCGATGGCCAGCAGGCGCAGCACCTGCGTGATGGTGAAGGTGCGGTCGAACACCTCCAGCGACGCCTGCCGCAGGGCCTTGTTCGCGCGCACGTTCAACGCCTGCTCACCGCCCGCGCGGTCGCGCACCCGGGACACCAGCTCATCCACGTCCTGACCCGGCGCCGCGATCAGCGACAGGCCCGTCACGCTCCGGTCGTCGTACCAATGGTCATACGTGGGGCGCGGCATCATCACGGTCCCCACGTCGGAGCCGTAGTCGAAGTACACGCCCGCCACGCGGAAGTCGTGCAGGCCCTTGTCCGTGGACACCCGCAGCGTGTCGCCCGCGTGCACGCCGCGATGGAAGGCGAAGGGCTCCGACACGAGCACCGCGTCCCGGGACGCATCCACCTGTCGCCACACGTCCTCCGCGCGCCCCTCCTTGAAGCGATAGGTCCGCTCGTGCCCCTTCGCGAAGTCGATGGCCAGCAGGTCCGTCTCCACGTCATCGATGCGCACGTGCACCACGCGGATGGAGCCGCTCGCCTCGACGCCGGGCGTGGAGCGCAGCTTCTCCGCGAGCCCCGGCACCAGCGCCGAATCCCCCCGCCGTGCCACCAGCGACGGCGGGGACACGAACACGTCCGCCTGCAACGCGGACTCCAGCCACGCCACCACCGTGCCCCGGAAGCTGGACACCATCAGGCCCACGCCCACCGTCGTCGCCACCGCGACCATCAGCGCGGCCAGGGCCACCGCCGTGCGCGACAGGCTCGCCGTCACCCCGCGCGCCGCCATGCGCCCCAGCGGACCGAACAGCGCGCCCAGCGGACGGGCCGCCGCCACCGTCAGCTTCTCCGTGGCCCAGGGCACCAGCAGCGCACAGCCCAGCATCACGCCGAACAGTCCCGTATACGCTGGCGGAAGTGCCTGCGTGGGCCACGCGAGCAGTCCCCCCGAGAGCAGCAAGAGCCCCAACCCCATCAGCGCGCGCTTGGGCGCCTGCCGGTGCGTCGAATCCTCCTCCGTCGAACGCCGCAGTGCCGTCACCGGCGTCGCGCGCGCGGCCTCCCACGCGGGCACCAGCGCCGCCAGCACCGTGGCGCCCAGACCCAGGCCCAGGCCCTTGATGAGCGTGAAGGGCTCCAATGACAACCGGCGCACGTTCACCACGAAATACAAGTCATTGATGGTGCGCGTGATGAGGCCCACGAGCCCGCTGGCCATCAGGATGCCCAGCAGCAGGCCCGCGATGGTGCCCACGATGCCGAGCATCAGCGCCTCGCCCAGCACCAGCACGAACAACTCGCCGCGCGTCACGCCCACCGCGCGCAGCCGGCCCAGCATCCCGCGCCGCTGCACCACCGAGAACGTCATCGTGTTGTAGATGAGGAACATCCCCACCACGAGCGCCAGCAGCGACAGCGCGGTGAGGTTGGTGCGGAACGCCCGCGTCATCTGCTCCACCGTGCCCGCGCGTCCTGACGTCGCCACCAGCTCCGCGCCCCGTGGAAGCGCGGCCCGAAGTCTCGCGGCCTCGGCTTCGCCGTCCTTCAAGCGCAGGTCCACGCGCGTCAGCCGGCCCGTCTGGCCCAGCACCTCCTGCGCGGTGGACAGGTCGCAGATGAGCAGCGACTCCAGCGCGCGCTCCGTCGTCTCCTGCGACGGAGACAGCAGGGCCGACACATGCAGCTCCCGGCGCAGCCCCGTCACCGTCACGGGCAGCGTGTCGCCCACCTTCACGCCCAGCACCCGCGCCGTCTTCGCGCCCATCACCACGGTGCCGGACTTCGTGAGCAGCGCGCCCACGTCCCCCACCGCGTTCCCCGTGGAGAAGTCCCGGAAGGGCGCCTCCGCGAATGGATCCAATCCCAAGAGCGTGAGCGTGCGGTGGTTGCCCCCTTCCACCTGCACGAAGCCCTGCACCACGGGCGCCGCTTCCGGTGCGTCCGGGCGCAGCTTCAGCGCCGTGTAGACCCCCTCCGGCAGACCCGACGTGCCGCCCACGATTTGATGCGTGGCCTTGCCGGCGACGACGTCCGTGGACTGCTCGAAGGCGCGCAGCGCGCTGCCGCTCGCCAGGTCGATGGACACCACCACCGCCACGCCCATCGCGATGCCCAGCAGCGACAGTGCTGTGAGCCACGGGTGCCCGCCCAGGTGTCGCAGGCTGGCGCGTGCGAGCAGCGTCTTCACGGCGTCCCCTTTCGCGCGCCGCCGGGCCGCTCCACCAGCCGTCCGCCTTCCATGGTCAGCACTCGGTCCGCGCGGGCCGCCATGCCGGGCTCGTGCGTGACGATGAGCGCGCACGCATCGCCCTGCCGCGTGAGCCCTTCCAACAGGTCCAGCACGTGCTTGCCGGTCTCCTCGTCCAGGTTGCCCGTGGGCTCGTCCGCCAGCAGCAGCGGCGGTGCGTGCGCCAGGGCGCGGGCCACCGCCACGCGCTGTTGCTCGCCGCCGGACAGCCGGTCCGGGAAGCTCTTCGCCCGGCCCTCCAGGCCCACGCGCTGGAGCAGCTCGTGCGCCCGCGCACCGGCCTCCGCGCCCGTGCGCCCGAGCAGCTCCAGCGGCAGCCGCACGTTCTCCTCCACCGTCAGCGTGGGCAGCAGGTTGAAGGCCTGGAAGATGAAGCCCACGCGCTCGCGGCGCAGCAGCGTGCGCTCCTTCTCCTTCATGCGCCCCAGGTCGCGGCCCTCCACCAGGATTTCGCCCTGCGTCGCCTGGTCGATGCCGCTGATGAGGTTGAGCAGCGTGGACTTGCCGGAGCCGCTGCGACCCAGCAGCACCACGAACTCGCCCCGGTGCAGGGTGAGCGACGTGCCGGACAGCACCTCGCGCACGGAGTCGCCTTCCGCATAGGACTTGGTGACGCCGCGCAGTTCGACGAGGGGCCGCGAATCAGGAGGAGAGGAGGGCATGCCTGTCATCCGACATAACCGATGCCCGGCCTCCGGGCTGGTTTCCCCGGAGGTACGGGGCGGATGCCCTCTACTGGACGCAAGCAGTGGAAGGGTCCACCCAACCCAACACCTCCGCTCCCGCTCCGGGTGGCGTTTCGTGCCATGCTGGGATGACTGGCGTTGGAGGGTGTCGGCGCCAGGGAATGCAGGGGGCAGCCCGTGAATGAAGCCCAGGCCGTCTGGGTGTCCGCGCCCGGCGGCGGTGAGCCCCCACGCCTCCAGGAGCTGCTCGAGCAGCTCCCCGCCTTCTTCGGCCTCTACAAGGGGCCGGGCCACCTCATCGAGTTCAGCACCGCCACGCGCCTGACGCTGCTCGACACGCGCGGACAGGTGGGCGTCCCCCTGCGTCAGGCCTGTCCCCAGTTGGACAGTCCGGGCTGGCACGACGCCTGGGACCGCGTCTTCAGCAGCGGGCAGGCCCTGCACCTGCGCGAGACCTCCGCCCGCGCTCACGCTTCCGACGACGAGCTCTTCTTCAACCTCTCCCTGCTGCCCCGCCGCGACGCGCAAGGACAGGTGGAGGGGGTGCTCGCCTTCGCGGTGGACGTGACGGAGCTGATGAAGACCCGCCGCGCCGCGTGGACCACCGCGTCCTGGCGCACCGAACGCCTCCAGGCGATGACCGCCGCGCTCTCCGAGGCGCTCACCCCGGAGCAGGTGGTGGAGGTGGCCGCGCGTGAAGGCGCCATCGCGCTGGGGGCCCTCACCGGCCTCGTGGTGGTGCCCACCTCGGAGGCCGCGGACGTCTTCGAACGCGTCGCCGCGCACGGCTTCGCTCCGGGAGACCTGGACGACTGGCAGCGCTTCGATGTCTCCGTCACCTGTCCCCTCACGGACGTGACGCGCACCCGCGAGCCGTCCGCGATGGGGTCGTGGACGGAGTGCATGGAGCGCTACCCGCGTCTGGGGAGGCTGCCCCGGACGCTGTCGCTGGTGGCGTGGGCCGCGGTGCCGCTGGTGAGCGGAGGGCGCGTGCTCGGCGCGCTGGGCCTGGGCTTCGGTGACGCGCGCGACTTCGACGAGGCGGAGCGGGCCTTCCTGTTGACGGTGGCCCGCCAGTGCGCGCAGGCGCTGGACCGCGCGCGGCTCTATGACGAGGAGCGCGCGGCCCGGAGCACCGCCGAGGCCGCCAGCCGCGCCAAGGATGCGTTCCTGGCCATGGTGTCCCATGAGCTGCGCACGCCGCTCACGTCCATCCTCGGCTGGTCGCAGATGTTGCGGCAGGGCCTGCTGGGCGAGGACAAGCGCCAGCGCGCCGTGGAGGCCATCGAACGCAACGCGCGCGCACAACGTCAGCTCATCGAGGACCTGCTGGACATCAGCCGCATCGCCAACGGACGGCTGCGCCTGGAGCCCGTGCCGCTGGAACTGGGGCGCGTGGTGGAGGCGGCGCTGGACGCGGTGCGGCCCACGGCGCTCGCGCGCGAGCTGGAGCTGGACGTCCTGGTGGAAGCGGACGGCGTGCCGCTGTTCGGAGACCCGGACCGGCTGCAGCAGGTGGTGTGGAACCTGCTCGCCAATGCCATCAAGTTCACCCCGCCCGGAGGGCGCGTGTCGGTGTCCGCGCGCACGCGCGACGAGGGCGCGGAGCTGGTGGTGAAGGACGACGGCGAGGGCATCCCCACCGACTTCGTGCCCTTCCTCTTCCAGCGCTTCCATCAGGCGGACACCAGCGTCAGCCGGCAACACGGCGGGCTGGGCCTGGGGCTGTCCATCGTCCGCCACCTGGTGGAGCTGCACGGCGGCACCGTGTCCGCGGCCAGTGAAGGTCTTGGACGGGGCTCCGCCTTCACCGTCTTCCTGCCCCGCTCGCGCGTGGGCGCCACCCCGGGCGCGACGCGCGAGCCACGGCCCGTGGAGGGCCTGTCGCTGCCGCGCTTCCCGGAGCTGGAGGGCCAGCGCGTGCTGGTGGTGGATGGGGCTCCGGATGCGCGCGAATGGATGTCCGTGCTGCTCACCCGCGTGGGCGCCCACGTCCTCACCGCCACCAACGTCACCGACGCCATGGACGAGGTGCGCAGGTCGCCGCCCACCGTGCTGGTGACGGACGTGGCGCTGTCCGGCGAGGATGGCTATTCGCTGCTGTACCGGCTGCGCGCGCTGCCGTGGGAGTCCGGGGGCGGAGTGCCCGCGCTGGCCGTCACCGCCGCCGCCCGCAGGGAGGACCGCGACCGGGCCCTGCGCGCGGGCTTCAGCGCCTTCGTCACCAAGCCGCTGGACGCGGTGGAGCTGCTCACGGCGGTGGCGCGCCTTGCGCCTCCCATTCCGCCGCGCCCCTGAAGCCAGGGTCGTCGCGCCACCGTTCGAGGAAGTCGCCCACCTCCGTGGCGAGCAGCGGCCCGGACACGTCGCGCGGGATGATGTGGAAGCCCTCCCGGAAGTTCACCAGCCGCACCGCCGGGGACGACGTCAACCGCCGCACCAGGAAGCGTCCACCCTCCGGATCCACCACGTGGTCCTGCTCCGCGGTCGCCACCAGCACCGGACAGCGCACCCGGGGCGCGTCCGTCACCGCCAGGTCCTGGAGGGTGCACAGGTCTCTCAGCCGGGCCACCGGGAAGGCCGGCAGCACGGGCGCCTGCGACAGCGCCAGGGGATCCGAGATGTCCGTGCCGCCCTTGTCCACCCACGGCGTCGTCCATTGGAGCAGGGGTGTGCGCACCAACTGGCGCACCAGCGCCATGCGCGGCCCCCGGAAGCGCACCGCGGGCGCCACCAGCGCCAGTCCGTGCACGGAGCCCGGATGTTTCGCGGCCAGCCGCAGCGCGAGCAGTGCGCCCATGGACAGCCCCGCCACGAACACGCGGCGGTGGCCCTCCAGGGACGCCAGCGCCTCTTCCGCGGCGTCCTGCCAGTCGTGGTGGTCCACGTCCAGCAGGGCCTCCGGCGTGGTGCCATGGCCCGGGAGCCGGGGCGCCACGACGCGCATCCCGCGTGCGGCCAGGGCTTCACCCAGGGGCCGGACCTCCCACGGGCTGCCGGTGAACCCGTGCAGGAGCAGGCAGGCGTCCGGACCACGGCCCAGCGCGAAGGCCGCCGTGGAGTCCCCGTCGATGTCCCGCCAGCGCGTGCCCACCCGGTGGACACTGGCCATGGCGGGCCCCAGGCGCTATGCCGCCTGCCTCATGGCGGACACTCCGAAACCCCCGGACATGCAGCTTCAGGTGCAGATGGACGACGAGGTCGCCAACGGCCAGTACTGCAACATGGCGTTGGTGAACCACACGGAGACGGAGTTCGTGTTGGATTTCCTCTTCGTCCAGCCGCAGCAGCCCCTGGCCCGCGTGCGCTCGCGCGTCATCACCAGCCCGCGTCACCTCAAGCGCCTGTTGGGCGTCCTCCAGGACAACCTGCGGCGCCATGAAGAACGCTTCGGCCCCATCGTCCTCAACGAGGACGAGGGCCCCCGCCACTGAGGCGCCCTTGTCCAGCGCCGGGCCTGGGGGTCCACTTTGACTTTCCCTGGAGCCATTCCCGGCGCACACTGGGAGGCATCGTGTTCCGCGCCTGCGTGTTCGTCGCCGTCTTGTTGTGTGCCGCCTCCGCCTCCGCCCAGTGCACCGGGGACGGCGTCCAGTTGTATCCATCACCCGGGGGCATCGTCCCCACCAACATGCGCCTCCTGTTGGAGGGCGTGGGGACGGCCCGCTCGCCGGTGCTGGGGCTCGTGGGCAAGCCGCTGACGCTGGAGGCGGACGGCCACGAGGTGAAGCTCAAGGTGACCAAGGGCTGGGAGAGCACCCTGGGCCGCGCCGTCGTCATCCTCAAGCTGGCGGAGCCGCTGCGGCCCGACAAGCGCTACCTGCTGCGGCTGGATGAAGTGCTGCCCGGCGTGGTGGTGCTCAACGGCCGGCCGGGCGTCCAACCCTCGTGGCTCAGCGGCAAGGGCGCGGACACCAAGGCCCCCAAGTGGGTGAAGAAGCCCGCGGTGTCGGAGGGCTTCGTGCGCCGCTCGCCCCAGGGCATCGCGCGCTTCGTGAAGTTGAACCTGGCCCTGCGCGAGGAGAGCCCGTCGTTCCTGGTGGTGAAGCTGGCGCCTCGCCGGCTGGGCGTCAGTCCCCAGCAGTACCTGCTGCCCATCCAGTCCAACACGGCTTATCTGGGCCATGAGGCCTGCGGCGGGGCGTTCGCGCTGGAGGACGGCCGCAGCTACCGCGCCCGCATCGAGGCCTTCGACGCGGCGGGCAACCTGGCGCCGTCCACGCCTCCGGTGGACTTCGAGGCCCCGTCCGCCCAGGGGCCCTAGTAGCATCCGCGCCCGTTCGTACCGCACGGGAGACAACGGGCACATGACGGCGACGGTGGACGTGGAGGGGATGAAGGCGCGCATGACGGCCTTCATCCAGAAGCTCCAGGACGACATCTGCGGCGCGCTGGAGACGCTGGACGGCCAGGGCCGCTTCCGCGAGGACGCGTGGAGCCGTCCGGGCGGCGGTGGCGGTCGCAGCCGCGTGCTGGAAGAGGGCGCCGTCCTGGAGAAGGCGGGCGTCAACACCTCCATCGTGTACGGAGAGCTGGAGGAGGCCTTCGCCCGGAAGCTCCAGGGCGAGGGGCGCACCTTCTGGGCCGGCGGCCTGTCGCTGGTGCTGCACCCCCGCAGCCCGCACGTGCCCACGGTGCACGCCAACTACCGCTTCATCCAGCAGGGCGGTCGCGCGTGGTTCGGCGGCGGCGCGGACCTGACGCCGTACTACCTGCACGACGAGGATGCCGCGCACTTCCACCGCGTGCTCAGGGCCGCGTGCGACGCGCACGACGCCACGTACTACCCGCGCTTCAAGGCCGCGTGCGACACGTACTTCCACGTGCGCCACCGGGGCGAGGCGCGCGGCGTGGGCGGCCTCTTCTTCGAGAACATGGGCGGTGACCTGGAGCGCGAGTTCGCCTTCGTGCAGGCGTGCGGCAACGCCTTCATCCCCGCGTACCTGCCCATCGCGGAGCGGCGCAAGGACACGCCGGTGACGGAGGCGCAGCGCTTCTGGCAGGAGGTGCGCCGGGGCCGCTACGTGGAGTTCAACCTCGTCTATGACCGGGGCACCATCTTCGGCCTGGAGACGCAGGGGCGCACGGAGTCCATCCTCATGTCCTTGCCGCCGCGCGTGCGCTGGCGCTACGACTACCACCCGGAGCCCGGCACCCCCGAGGCCCGGCTGGAAGAGGTGCTGAGAAACCCCCGGGAGTGGGCCTGATGACGCCGTCGCCTTCGGAGGGAGCCACGCCCCCCCGCCGCAGCAAGGCGGTGGTGGTGGGGCTCGTCACCGCGATCGTCGCGGGCGCGGCCCTGGCCCTGCTGGTCATCCTGACGGGCCCCACGCGCTCCGGCCGGGCCTCGCCCGAGCAGCTGGCCAACGAGGCGCGCATCCAGGTGCTGGCGCTGTGTGACGCCGTGCAGGCGTACCGGGACGAGCACGGCGACTACGTGCCCATCGCGCCGTTTCCCTCGCCCGTGCCCAGGAACGGCGAGGCGGTGCCCTTCGCCCACGACCACGAGGACTTCCACCGCATCGGCTTCGAGCCGGGCCCCACCGTGCACTTCCAGTATGAGGTCACGGTGCAGGAGAGCCCCGTGGGCGAGCCGGAGGTGTCCTGCCTCGCCCGCGCGGACATGGACGGCGACGGCCTCAACGCCGTCTATCGGGTCCGTCTGGATGCCAACGGAATGACCAGCCCCCTGGAAGTGGAGCGCGAGGGCGAGTAGCCCCCCATGCAACTCCGGGTTCTCGATGTGAGAGAATCCAGCCGATGGGAAATGTCGGAGACATTCGCGGGCCTCGCGGTCCGGATCCGCGCAACGGTCCCCGCTCCGACACGGGGCCCGCCCCCGCGCCCGTCACGGCCCCCGTTCCCTCCCCCTTCCAGGACGATGGGATGATGGAGCCCTCCCCGGGCGGGGAGGGGCTTCCCGGCGGTGTCTCCGTGGGCTTCCCTGTCGGTGAAGGGCAGGAGCCCGGAACGCTCCCGGAGGGTTCGGAAGCAGGGGAGCCGTCGGACCGCGCCTCCCTTCCGGAGCGGTCGGATGCGGGACCCCCGTCGGTCCGCGTCCCCCTGCCGAAGCCCGGCGCGCCGCGCGGCTCCGGCACGACGCGCGGCCCTGGCACGACGCGGGGCCCCCGCGCGGAAGCGGGCACCGGCTTCGAGCCTCCGCGCACGCCAGGTGCCTCGCCGCAGCAACGCAAGGTGAAGGACGGCTTCCGGACGCCCGGGCAGCAGCCCACCGCCGCCAGCCCCTACCTGGGCGCGGGCGAGGCGCGCGGGCCGCTGCGGGACGTGGAGTCGCTGGTCCCCGGCGACCTGAAGGACCTGGAGGGCTCCCCCGCGGTGGCCAAGCGCTTCGCCTCCGACAGCGCGCTGTTGTCCGCGCAGGTGCGGCCCGCGTCGCTGCCTTCTTCGGACCGGGTGGCCCGCCTGTGGACCTTCTTCGCCGCCTACGCGGAGGCCGCCGCCCGGCACCCGCCCACCCCGGAGGGCAAGGCCGCCTTCGCCCAGGCGATGAAGGACCAGGGCTTCGCCCAGCTCCAGGACGCCCACACCGGGCAGACGGGCGTGGAGGCGGGGCTCTGGGTGCTGGACGCCCCGTCGCCCGAGGAGGCCCGCGAGCGCGCCAAGGACGTCCAGTTGGAGCCCCCGCCCGACGTGCGGCACTCCGAACAGGCCGCCCCGATGACGCCCGGCCTCTACCAGCCCCTGCCCGGCCCGTTCCTCCGCCGGGACGAACAGGGCCAGCCCCTGCCCCCGGGCGACCCCGACCGGCACGGCTCCGATAGAAAGCTCAGCGGACGGATGTTCTGGAACGTGCTCCACCGCTTCCGCGCCGGCCCCGAGGAGGAGGACGCCGTCTCCGAAGGACAATGGGACCGGATGGTTTTCGGGGCGGTGCTGGCCATCACCGGCGTCGCGCTGGCGGTCATCGCCCTGGTCAGCTCCCTCTAAAGCAGGGAGGCTGTTCGGAAGACTTGGGGTTATGGCGGCTTGTGTTACGGTGCCGCACTCTTGGCCACCGACGACCTTACACTCGTCAAGCGCGTCCGCAGCGGGGACCAGCGCGCTTTCAAACTCCTCGTCGAGCGTTACCAACGCAAGGTGTACGCCGTTGCGCTGGGCATGCTGAAGGACAAGGAGGAGGCGATGGACGTCTCCCAGGAGGCGTTCGTCAAGGTCTACAAGTACCTGGACCACTTCAAGGGCGACGCCTCGTTCTACACGTGGCTCTACCGCATCACGTCGAACATCTGCATCGACGTGCTCCGCAAGCGCCGGAGAAGCACCGCGCCATCCTGCTCCTGCGCGAAATCGAGGGCATGTCCTACGAGGACCTGGCCCGCACCCTGGACATTCCCAAGGGCACCGTGATGAGCCGCCTGTTCCACGCGCGCGCCAAGGTGCAGAAAATCCTCAGCGATTACCTGGAGCTGGACGAAGCCAAGAGCGGGGTGGGCAGTGAGTGAGGGCGTTTGGAAGACCCCCTCGAATATCTGTGGGGGCCGCCGCGTCCCAACGGTGCATCCACACCAGCCCGCAGGGTGAAGAGCATGGCCGGAAATCCCGCGTGTGAGCGTTTTGTCCCGCTCCTGTCTCCCTACATCGATGGCGAACTCGCCCCCTCGGAACGGGTCCACGTGGAGCGCCACCTGGCGGCCTGCCGCGACTGCACCGGCCGCTCGGCCGACCTGCGCGCCGAGTCCGGCCTGCTCCGGGTGGGCCTGGACATGGCGGTGGACGACGTCGACTTCAAGGACTTCGCCCAGAAGGTGATGGCCCGGGTGACGCCGGAGAAGCCGCCGCTCATCGAGCGGATGCGGCTGGCCCTGTCGGAGATGTTCCTCTACCAGCGCACCGCGATGCTCTCCTCCATGGCCACGGCCGCGGTGGTGATGCTGGTGGCGCTGCCCCTGCTGACGGCCAGGGTGCGCGGCAGCCGGCGGCCCCCGCCGTTCCGCCGCGACCCACGGGAGGAGCGCTATGACGAAGCAGGTGTGGGCGGTGCTGGGAGTGGTGCTCGCCATGGGTCTGACGCTGGGGCCGGCGGTGGCCTTCGCCCAGGACGCCAAGGTGAAGGTGCAGGTGGAGGTGGTGCTGGCCTCCAACAAGGGCACCGCGGTGGACCCCCCGGAGCTCTCCAAGATGAAGGAGGCGTTCCAGAAGCAGAACTTCAGCTTCACCTCCTTCAAGCGCATGTCCCTGGACGTGGTGGAGGTGGGCGCCCAGAAGCCCACCGAGGTGAAGCTGCCCAACGGGACGAACGCCTCCCTGCAACTGCTGGGCATGAAGGAAGGCATCGCCACCCTGCGCGTCATCATCCCCAGCCAGTCGTCGGTGGAGGTGGAGCTGGGCCGCCAGGGCGCCGTGTACCAGAAGGCCGGCAAGCACGTGGGTGGGGACCTCATCCTCGTCCTGGTGCCGCCCTCCAAGTAGCGCTGTCGTCGTGACGGATGCGCGCCGCCCTCGGGCAGGCGCCGTCCGGGAAGTCGCTGGACGCCGTGCCCCCGCGCCTGGATGGCCCCCTCCTCAACGGGCGGCCCCGCGCGGCAAGCCCCTCCGGGCCTGAATCTTCCCCCGCTCTCGCACATCCACTCCTGTGTGGACGCTCCTACGCCCTGGCGGCGGAGGGCTCCGTCCCCCGGAAGACGTGGGGTGGAGTGTGCATCGGCCTCGGGGGCAGTGAAGCGGTCGGAAGTACCTGAAACAGGGGCTGCAAAAATGTCAGTCCTTCCCCGGCGCGAAGGGGGCTTCCGCTCTTTCTTCCCTCGAAGGACGCGGAGTTGGGCTTCGGCACGGCAGTTGCTCTTGGGTCTGGGAGCAAGACGGCGGGACGGTAGGGCGGG
>SECN01000546.1 GCA_004173515.1 Myxococcaceae bacterium
CTCCCGGGCACTGCGCTGGGCCAGCTCCACGCCCACCGGAGACGACTCCACCCCCAGCACCGACGCGGCCGTCCCCGCCAACGGGAACGTGAAGTTGCCGTTGCCCGAGTACAGCTCCAGCACCGAGTCCGCTTCCCTGGCCCCCAGCTCTTGGATGGCGGAGGACACGAGCCCCACGTTGGCCTCCGCGTGAGCCTGGGCGAACGCATCCGGACGCAGGTACAGCGGCACTTCCGGACGCAGCGGCGACAACGAGCGCAGCACCGGACGGCCCACCAGCCGCGCGGAGCCCTCCTTCGGCACCAGCACCGCGCCCTCCAGCCGCAGGGCGCGCACGGCGGCCTCCGCGGCCTCCAGGTGCCGCGCCGTCACCGACCCGGAGAGGTTCACCGCGAACGCGGCCTTGTCCCCTTCCGCCAGCAGCAACACCTCCTCGGTGTCCTTGGCCAGGGGCTTGAGCAGCGGGGCCAGCTTCCCGGGCAGCGCGGTCAGCACCGGCGTGAGCGCGGGACACACGTCCACCGGGACACGCTCGTGCGTGCGCCGGCCGAAGTAGCCGAGCGCCCCCTTCCCCGCCCCGTGCAGCACCGCCCGTCGCCGGTAGCCCCAGTCCCGGGGTGCCACCATCAACGGCCGCACCGTGAAGCCCGTCCGAGGCAGGCGGCCCAGGTGCTCCAGCGTGGACAGGACGATCTCCTGCTTCGCGGACCGCTGGGCCGGGACGGACAGCTCCAGCCAGTCACAGCCGCCGCACGCTTCGGAGAACACACAGCGCGACGCGACGCGCTCGGCGCCATCCGCGAGCACCTGCCGCAGCTGGCCGCGCAGCACGCGCCCCTGGGCTTCCAGGAGGACGCGCACGGTGTCGCCGGGGAAGGCGCCGGGCACGAAGACGGTGCGGCCCTCCCACGAGGCCACGCCCTCACCGAGCTGGCCCAGCCGTTCAATCGTCAATTCAATGGGGGTCTCTGGCAGCGTCAGCATGCAGGCGCTCTGGGGGGACGCCTGGGACGGGCCGCCCTACTTCCGGGTCGTGCTGCCACGCTCGTCCGCCGGCAGGGCTTCCCGCAGGCGCTCCACGAACGCTTCGATGCGCGACCGCTTGTCGTCATCAACGTCCACGAACTCCACCGCCATCCCCGGCACCTCTCCGCCCGGTTCGGCGCCCTGCGCGTTGGTCCGGGTCACCTTGCCGGCCAGGTCCACCGGGAAGTTGGCGCCCGGCAGCGACACCAGGATGCGGACCACCGTGCCCACCGGCAGCGGCTGCTGGGTGTTGATGTACAGCCCGCCGCGCGACAGGTTCACCGCCCAGTCCGTCACGAAGCCCGCCACCGTGCGGTACGCCACGGGCAGCTCGTGGTCGATGCGGTGGGCGCGCGGCGCGGGGACGGGATGCTCCGGGGTGTCGGACATGATGCGGTGTGCTCCACTGTTCCGAGGGGGCAAGGTGCCTTCCGTCCCTGGGAACGGAAGCGCACCTTATCCCCGGAGGCTCAGAACTTCATCTCACGAAGGTCCGGCGCGATCTTCAGCTTCGGCTCCGTGAGCTGCTGCACCCGTTCCACCGTCAGTCCGGGCGCCAGCTCCCGCAGCACCAGTCCCTCCGGCGTGACGTCCATGAACGCGTGGTCCGTGACGATGTGGTGCACGCACTTGAGGCCCGTCAGCGGCAGCGAGCACTTCTTCAGAATCTTGGGCTGCCCGTCCTTGTTGGCGTGCTCCATGGCCACGTAGATGCGCTTGGCACCCACCGCCAGGTCCATGGCGCCGCCCATGCCCTTGACCATCTTGCCGGGGATCATCCAGTTGGCCAGGTCGCCCTCTTCACTGACCTCCATGGCGCCCAGCACGGCCAGGTCGATGTGGCCTCCGCGGATCATCCCGAACGACAGCGCGGAGTCGAAGAAGGCGGAGCCCTTCACCACCGTCACCGTCTCCTTGCCCGCGTTGATGAGGTCCGGGTCCTCCTTGCCCTCCTCCGGATACGGCCCGATGCCGAGCAGGCCGTTCTCCGACTGGAGCACCACCTCCACGCCCTCCGGGATGTAGTTGGGGACGAGCGTGGGGATGCCGATGCCCAGGTTGACGTAGAAGCCGTCCCGCAGCTCCTGGGCGATTCGCTGCGCGATCTGTTCACGTGACAGGGGCATGGCTCAGGACGCCTTCTTGCGGACGGTCCGCCGCTCGATCCACTTCTGGAGGTTCTGCGCCTGCACGATGCGGTGCACGAAGATGCTCGGGATGTGCACCAGGTCCGGGTCCAGCTCTCCCGGCTGCACGATGTGCTCCGCCTCCACGATGGTGACCTTGGCCGCCATGCACATCATCGGGGAGAAGTTGCGCGCCGTCTTGTGGAACACCAGGTTGCCCCAGGTGTCCGCCTTCCACGCGTGCACGATGGCGAAGTCCGCCTTGAGCGGCGTCTCCAGCACGTGCAGCCGCCCGTCGATGATGCGCGACTCCTTGCCCTCCGCCACCTGGGTGCCCGCGCCCGTCGGCGTGAAGAAGCCGCCGATGCCGCAGCCCCCCGCGCGGATGCGCTCCGCGAGCGTGCCCTGGGGGTTGAGCTCCACCTCCAGCTCCCCGGAGAGGAACTGGCGCTCGAACTCCTTGTTCTCCCCCACGTAGCTGGCAACCATCTTCTTCACCTGCTTGTTCTGCAGGAGGACGCCCAGCCCCAGCTCCGTGGTGCCGCAGTTGTTGGAGATGATGGTGAGGCCCTTCACGTTCTTCTTGTGCAGGGCCGTGATGAGGTTCTCCGGATTGCCGCACAGCCCGAACCCACCACTCATGAGGGTGATGTTGTCCGGGATGTCGGCGACCGCTTCCTCCGCGCTCGCGTAGACCTTGTTCATTCCGTCACGCCCTTCAGCGCTCGACCATCAGCGCGATGCCTTCGCCGCCGCCGATGCACAGCGACGCGACGCCCCGCTTCTTGTCCTGATCCTTCATCGTCTGCAGCAGCGTCACCAGCACGCGCGCACCGGAGGCGCCAATCGGGTGGCCGAGCACCACCGCGCCGCCGCGCACGTTCACCTTGGACGGATCCAGGCCGAGGATGCGGTTGTTCGCGATGGCCACCACGGAGAAGGCCTCGTTGATCTCCCAGAGGTCCACGTCCTTGGCCAGAGGTCCACGTCCTTGGCCGCGACGTTCTGCTTCTTGAGCAGCGCGTTGATGGCGTCCGCCGGAGCGATGGTGAACTCCACCGGCTTCCGGGCCGCCTGCGCATAGCCCTTGATGCGGCCCAGGATGGTGCGGCCTTCGGCCTTCGCCCGCTCCTCGCTCATCAGCACCAGCGCCGCGGCGCCGTCGTTGATGGAGGACGCGTTGGCGGCCGTCACCGTGCCGTCCTTCTTGAACACCGGCTTCAGGCCCGGGATCTTGTCCGGCTTGGCGTTCTTGGGGCCCTCGTCCTCGGAGACCGTGACGAACTCGTCCGGCTTCTTGCCGGGGATCTGCACGGGGACGATCTCCGCCGCGAACAGGCCTTCCTTCTGGGCCTGGATGGCGCGGCGCGTGGACTCCAGCGCGAACTCGTCCTGCTGGGAGCGGCTGATGTCCTGGGAGGTGGAACACTCCTCGGCGCACAGGCCCATGTGGACGTTGCCGTACACGTCCCAGAGGCCGTCGTGGATCATCGCGTCCTTGAACTCCACGTTGCCCATGCGGGCACCGCCGCGCATCGTGTGGCTGATGTAGGGCGCGTTGCTCATGGACTCCATGCCGCCAGCGACGATGACGTCCGCGTCCCCCAGGGCGATGGACTGCGCCGCAGCGATGACGGCCTTGAGGCCGGAGCCACAGACCTTGTTCAGCGTGACGGCGGGGACGCTGTGCGGCAGGCCCGCGAAGATGGACGCCTGACGCGCCGGGGCCTGGCCCACGCCCGCCTGGAGCACGTTGCCCATGATGACTTCCTGCACGTCCTCCGGCTTGACGCCCGCGCGCTCCAGCGCCGCCTTGATGGCGATGGCACCCAGTTGGGGGGCGGTGAGCTTGGACAGGGCGCCCTGGAAGGAGCCGATGGGGGTACGGGCCGCGCCCACGATGACGACTTCACGAGCCATGGAACTGCCTCCTGGAAGAACCTTCGCTAACAGCGTCGGACGCCCTTATCACGGCGTCTTCCCTGGAGTTCAAGCGTCCTTGCCTCCCCCCCGGCCGGGGCCGTTCGTCATGGACGCACGGCCCTTCTTGCCCAGGTGGGAGTGAAGCCCACCGGGCAAGGGACCGTGGACGGCCCGTGAAGGCCCACGGTCCCTTGCGGCTCAAGCGCCCGGCGGTGCACCGGGCGCCGGTCCTGCTCAGCCCACCTTGGCGCGGTTGTAGGCCGCCGCCTGGTTCTCAATCTTCCCCTGGAAGAGCTGGTAGACCTCGTCCAGGGAGCGGGGCTTGCCGGCCTTCGTGTAGAAGACGCCGTTGTTGTTGGCGGCGGCCTTGGGGAGCATGGCCGCGGCGCTGCTGCCGCCCTGCCCCGCGTTGCGCGCCGCGAGGAACTTCGCGGCGGTGTCGGGCCCCAGGAAGTGGGCGAAGTAGAGCTCCGTCGGGCCGACCTTGATGCCCTTGCGCTGGAGGATCTGCTGGTTGTCCTTGGCGTACTGCGCCCCCATCAGCGCGTTCAGCTTGGGGTCCTTGCGCATCGCGAAGATCTTCTCGCGCGCACCGGCGTCCGGCACGCTGTAGGGCGGCTTCGCGCCGGGGGTGAACTTGACCTGTGAGCCCAGGTTGCCCATCCCGTACTTGGCGCCGTGGTCCTTCACCATCCCCAGCCAGGTCTGGTCGATGAACTGGTACAGGCCCGTGGCCGTCCCCTTCTTCGCCTTGATGTTCGGGTCGAAGCTGCTCTCCTGGGCCGCCTTGGCCTTCATGTAGCCGTAGTCCACGCCCAGCTTGTCGGACGCCTCGCGGATGGCCGTCTCCACCTGCGCGTTCGGCTGGAGCAGCTTGCCCTTCAGCGTGGCCGTGGACGTCGTGCCCTTCGTCTGGGTCGTCGTCGTGGGCTGCTTCGTGGACTGCGCCGTCACCGGCTGCTGCGTCGTCGCCGGCTGCTTCGTGGGCTGCTGCTGCGTCGTGGCGACGTTGGCCGGAAGATTGGCCGGGCCCCGGTCGAAGGTCGTCACGTTGCCGGTCGTGACGTAGGTGGAGAACTTGCCCATCGACTGGTCGGATTCGAGCTTTCCGTTCGCGGTCCGGTGCATCGTGATCTGCTTGCCGCCCGCGGGGTCATTGGCCAGATACTTGCCGTCCTTCGTCTTGCCGGTGACGAGGATCCAGTGGTCGCCCACGCCGTCGTGGCCGGCCTTGCGGTTGCCCTTCGGGCCCGTCTTGTAGTCGACCTGCACCACGACGGGACGGCCCGCTGCGAGCTCCTTGTCGATCTGGTCCGCGTTGAACTTGGTGGGCTGGCGCGTCACCTTCACGGGCGGCGAACCGATGTCCCCCATCCGGTTCCACTTGGTGAGGTTCCCGCCCCCGTCGAACCCCCCAATCTTGTTCATGTGCTTGTTCATCTGGTCCGGCGTGACGGTCTGGCCGGTGATGCCGCTGACGCCCATGGTGACGGCCGTCATCGCGCAGCCGATAGCGCTCACATTCGAGCTGCCGATCTTCATGTCCGCCCAGGGCTCCCGCTTGCCGGTCGCGCTGTTGGGCCCCTGCGCATAGACGGGGTATCCGTTCCCGTTAGGGAAGGTCCGCCCGTCCTTCTTGAACTCCGTGGCGGCGGACCGGGTCGTCTGCGCCGTCGTCGTGGGCTGCTGCGTCTTGCCCCCATCGAACACGTCGCCCTGGGGCTGCGGGGTCTGCTGCGTCGGCTGCTGGGCCACCTGGGGCTGCGGCTGTTGCGTCGGTGTCTGGGCCACCTGGGGCTTTGTCGCCACCTGGGGCTTCGTCGTCTTCGCCGCGGTGAAGCTGTCCTTCGAGACGATCAGCTGCTTGCCCGCGATGATCTTGTTCGGGTCCTTCAGCTGATTGAGCTTCGTGAGCGTCGCCACGCTCGTGTGGTGCTGCTTCGCGAGACTGCTGAGCGTCTGGCCCTTCTGGATCTTGATGGTCGTCATGTGCGTCCCCCTCTGTCCTGGAGGTCGCACCTGTCCGGATTCTTTTGCATTTCCTGCAAAAGAAAACGGCCGGGCTCCCCATGGGGAACCCGGCCGCTCTTCACGTCACAGCGAGGGGCTGACTACTTCTTCAGCTTGCTGGCCATCACGTCGCCCAGACGGGCCTTGGACCCTTCGGCCTGCTTGCGCAGGTACTCGCGGTAGTCCTCGCCCTCGCCGATGAGCGCCTTGATGGACAGCGCCACCTTGCGGTCGGGGGTGTTGATGTCGATGAGCTTCACCTCGACATCCTGGCCCTCGCTCACCACGTCGCGGGGGTTCTCCACGCGCTCTTCCTTCAGCTCGGAGACGTGGACGAGGCCTTCGATGCCCGGCTCGATCTCCACGAACGCGCCGAAGTCGGTGACCTTCGTGACCTTGCCCTTCACGCGGCTGCCCACGGGCAGACGCTCGGACAGGGTCTCCCAGGGATCCGGCTGGAGCTGCTTGATGCCCAGGCTGAAGCGCTCGTTCTCGACGTCGATGTTGAGCACCACCGCCTCGACCTCGTCGCCCTTCTTGAACATCTCGCCCGGGTGCTTGATGCGCTGGGTCCAGGAGATGTCGGAGACGTGCACCAGGCCGTCCACGCCCTCCTCGACGCCGACGAACACGCCGAAGTCGGTGACGTTGCGGATCTGGCCCTTGATGACGGAGCCGATCGGATACTTGTCCTCGAGCAGCGTCCAGGGGTTCTGCTCGATCTGCTTCATGCCCAGCGCGATGCGCTTGGCCTTGGGATCGATGTCGAGGACGACGGCCTCGACGACCTGACCGACCTCCAGGATCTTGGACGGGTGCTTGAGACGCTTGGTCCAGGACATCTCGCTGACGTGGACGAGGCCTTCCACGCCCTGCTCGATCTCGATGAACGCGCCGTAGTCCGTGATGGACACGACCTTGCCGCCCACGCGGGTGCCGACCGGGTACTTCTCGTCGGCGCGGTGCCACGGGTCCTCCTGGATCTGCTTGAGGCCCAGGGAGACGCGCTCCTGCGTCGGGTCGAACTTGAGGACGACCACGCGCACTTCGTCACCGACGTTGAACATCTCGCTGGGGTGACCGATGCGGCCCCAGGACATGTCGGTGATGTGCAGCAGGCCGTCGATGCCGCCGAGGTCGATGAAGGCGCCGTAGTCCGTGAGGTTCTTGACCACGCCCTTGAGGACCGCACCCTCCTTCAGGTTCTTGAGGGTCTCCTTCTTCATCTCCTCGCGCTG
>SECN01000101.1 GCA_004173515.1 Myxococcaceae bacterium
AACCACAGCTCGCCGTCGAAGTCCTTGTCGTAGGTCCACATGGGACGGCTGCGAAGGCTGCCGTCGGTGTCCACGGTCGTCATCATGGCGACCTTGATGCCGTGGATGAGCTTGCCCAGATGCGCCACCACGTCCTGCGGATCCTTCTGTGTCGTTGTCATGCTCGCCTCCCTGGGGGCTCAAGGTAGGCAGCGGGCATCGGGCGGACACCGACAGCGTGGCTGGCCGGCGCCAGGGCAGGCGGGCGTGTGATAGGGGGCGTGCGACGTCACCTTCCCCTTCAAGGTCGCGAGTGACGGCCAGGAGCGACACGGATGCTGAAGACCGCGTGGAACGAGTGGAGCCTGAAGGCGCTGCAACTGGAGACGGCGCTCCTGGCGTTGGAGGAGATTGAATTGCCGGACGCGATGCACGCGCTCCAGGACGCGGCCCAGCAGAAGACGCTGGAGCTGGCGCGGGCGTGGCAGAAGACGCAGCCGGCGAAGGAGCCGCGCACGTGGAAGCGCGAGGAGACGGCCGGGGGCACGCCGCGCGACGAGGAGCTGGCGGACCTGGTGAAGGGCTTCCGCGAGGACGGCAAGACGTGGACGCTCTTGCGGATGACCAGCGACAAGAAGGAAGTCGTGGAGACGCTGGTGTCCGAGGGGCGCGCCTGCATGGTGGCGGGCGGTGAGTACTACCTGGGCCAGTGGGACGCGGAGGCGCAGGTGCTGGAGGTGGGGCGCGACGACGAGGCCGGCGAGCCCGGCACCGGGCTGGTGCTGGAGCCGGGCGGGGAGCTGCACTACACGCCCTCGCCCGACCTGGGCGCGTAGGACCGTCAGCCCTCGAGGAGCTTCACCATCCTCGCGCGCGTCTTCTCATCCGGGAGCCGTCCCAGGCCCGCCTTCACGTTGTCCTCCAGGTGGGCGGGGTCGGAGGTGGCGGGGATGGGGCAGTTCACGGCGGGGTGGCCCAGGATGAACTTCAAGAAGAACTGGGCCCAGCTGGTGCAGTCGAAGTCCGCGGCCCAGGCGGGCAGCGCTCGGCCCTTCATCTTGCGGAAGAGGTTGCCCTTGTCGAAGGGCTCCATGACGAGCACGGCGACCCCGTGCTCCTTCGCGGCGGGCAACAGGCGCGCCTCCGCGTCGCGCATCGCGAGCGAGTAGGGCAGCTGCACGAAGTCCAGGGCGCTGCCCTTGATGTGGCGCTCCAGGTCGTCGAAGGCGCTGCGCGCGTAGTGGGTGACGCCGATGTAGCGGATCTTCTTCGCGGCCTTCATCTCCCGCAGCACGGGCAGGTGCAGGTCCACGTCGAGCAGGTTGTGCACCTGCATCAGGTCCATGCGGCCGTGGCCCATGCGCTGGAGGGAGGTCTGGATTTGAGCGGCGCCCTCGGCCTTGCCGCGCGTCCAGACCTTGGTGGCCAGAAAGGGCGTCTTCTCCTGGCCGGACTGCTTCAGCAGGTCGCCCACCACGGCCTCGGAGCGGCCGTACATGGGCGATGAGTCGATGAGGCGCGCGCCCGAAGCGAAGAACTTCTGGAGCACCTGTCCCAACGGGGCGCGTTCGCCCGCGGCGCCGCCGACGTCGAAGGTCTGCCAGGTGCCGAGGCCGATGACGGGCAGGGCCTCGCCCGTGCTGGGGATGGGACGGGTGAGCATGCGGGGACCTTGGACGGTGGCGGGCTGGGCGAGGGCGGCGAGGGACGGCGTGAGCGCGGCGCCGAGCCCCGCCACCAGGACCTCGCGGCGGCTGGGGCTCGGAGGCGCGTGGGGGGGACGGGACGGGCGCATGGGCCAAGCGTAGCGGCCGGGTGCGCCCAGGAAGGGTGTTTCGAGGGGCGGCGACAGGCAGGTGACAGTTCTGGAAGGGGCCGGTGTTCCTGTGTCCGCGAGGGGCGACGACGCCCCGGCATGACGGCGGCGCCCCGGGCTTCCCCTGCGGAAGGCACCCGGCGGGCGGTGCCATTCGGAACCAGTCCAGGAAGGTCCAGGCGATGAAGCGCAAGGTCGCGGTGTGTGTCGGGGTGATGGTCGCGGTGGCGGGAGGGGTGGCCCAGGCGCAGGAGCCCCAGGCGCAGGTGCCGCCCGCGAAGGTGGCCGCCGCCGCGGTGGTCGCGGAGCCCTCGCCCGCCCCCGTGCGGAGCGGTCCGGGAGCCCAGGTGGATCAGCCTGCCCCGGTCGTGGCGGCGCCCGTCACGGTGCTGTCCCCCGCGCCCCTGGTGGAGGCCGCGACGGGCGGCGAGCCGGTGCGCGCCGCGAACGCCTCCGTCGCCCGGCAGGCGGAGCCGGAGGAACTCCACGTTCCGGCGGTGCTGATGGTGATGCCGCACGTGAGCACGGCGGGCAGGGACACGGGCCGCCTGGTGACGACGTTCGCGGTGGGCGTACTCGGGACGCATGCGAAGCGGGTGGACGGGCTCGCGGTGTCGCTGGGCGCGAACTGGGTGGGGCAGTCGCTGTCGGGGGGACAGATGGCGCTGGGGGCCAACGTGGTGCGCGGCACCGCGTCGGGTGTGCAGCTCGCGGTGGGCGGCAACGTGGTGACGGGCGAGCTGGAGGGGCTCCAGGCCGCGGTGGGGCTCAACGTGGTGCGGGGCGCGGCGGCGGCCGGGCAGTTCGCGGTGGGCGGCAACGTGGCGGGCGGGGCGCTGTCGGGTGGGCAGTTCTCGGTGGGCGCGAACGTCGCGGGCTCGGGCGGCGTGGGTGGACAGTTCACGGTGGGCGCGAACATCGCGGGCGCGGCGCTCAAGGGCGTCCAGGCCTCGGTGGGCGCCAACGTGGCCCCGTCCCTGGTGGGCCTCCAGGCGTCCACGGGCCTGAACTTCGCGAGGGAGATGCGGGGCGCGCAGTTGTCACTGCTCAACGTGGGCGGGGACGTGTCCGGCGCGCAGGTGGGGCTGGTCAACATCGCGAACAAGGTGGAGGGGTTGCAGCTGGGCCTGCTCAACGTGGCGCGTGAGTCCCAGGGCGAGGCGCTGGGTCTGTTGAGCTTCATCGGCAATGGTCAGGCGAACGTGCAGGTGTGGGCCAGCGATGTCGCGTACACGAACGTGGCGTTGAAGTTTGGCAGCCAGCACTTCCATACGCTGCTGACGTTGGGGTTCAATCCCGGCACCAACACCCACCGTCGCCGCTATGTCGCGGGCTTCGGTTTCGGCACGCACATCCCGACGGGACGTCTGTTCTTCGACCTGGATGCGATTGGCACCAGCGTGCATGCCGACAACCTCTTTCGCGACGGTGATGGCCTGAATGTGCTCGCGCAACTGCGGCTGGTGGCGGGGTGGCAGGTGGCGAAGCGCTTCGCGCTCATCGGCGGCGTCACCGGCAACACGCTGGTCACCTGGGACAACGGTGACCGGTGGGAGGAGCTGGGCATCGGGCCCGAGTGGCGCAGCGTGTCCGACGGTGGCAACACCACCGTGCGCGTGTGGCCGGGCGTGCTCCTGGGCGTGCAGCTCTAGCGCGAGGTCATCGACATGAATCGGGAGGGAACCATGTGGAAGCGCCTGGTGGTGGGAGTGCTCGCGGCGGGGCTGATGTCCGGCTGCTATTTCAACGAGAACGTGCAGGGCAACGGCGACACCGTGACGGAGCCGCGTCCCCTGGGCTCCGGGGATGGCTTCTTCAAGGTGGAGAACCACGGCTCGCTGGACGTGGTGGTGCGGGAGGCGGAGGTGGCGGACGTGAAGGTCGTCATCGATTCGAACCTCCAGGCCAGCGTGCGCACCTTCGTGGTGGGAGGAGAGACGCTCGTCATCGAGACGGACGGCGCGTTTTCGCCCAAGGGGCAGGCGCGGGTGGAGATCCAGGTGCCGCGCGTGGTGGGCATCGTCCAGGACGGCTCCGGGAGCCTTCGGGTGGAGGGCTTCGAGCAGGGCCAGGATGACGTGCGGCTCGTCGCGAAGGGCTCCGGCACGCTGTCCTTCTGTGGTGGGGTCCACACGCTGGATGCGAAGCTCAGCGGCTCCGGGCGCATGCAGTTGTGCACCGCGGGCGAGCGGATGGCGGAGTGGGTGGACTTCACCCAGTCCGGCGCGGGCGAACTCACCTGGTCCGGCAGCGCGAAGCTGGTGCGCGCGAACACGAATGGCTCCGGCCACATGACGCTCACGGGAGTCACCAACCGGCTGTTGGCTCGGCTGGATGGCAGCGGCCTCATGAGCGCTCAGGGCCTCCGGGCCGTGGACGTGGACATCGTGTCGCAGGGGTCCGGCAACGTCGTCGCCTTCGTGGACGGGGGCGGGGTGGTCATCACGGTCGACTCGTCGGGGAACGTGGACCTCTTCGGCCATGCCATTTCGACCCAGGCGCGGGTGAACGGCAGCGGTCGGGTCATCTGGCACTGACTACCTTGTCTTCATCACCTGCGAGGAACGTGGGTGGGGAGGAAGGCGGGTCATGCCAGGGACCATGCGGGCGATGGTGCTCCACGCACCCGGGCAGCCGTTGAGGGAAGAGCACCTCCCCATTCCGGAGCCCGGGCCGGAGCAGGTGCTGTTGAAGGTCCACGCCTGCGCCGTGTGCCGCACGGACCTGCACGTGGTGGACGGTGAGCTGACCCGTCCGAAGCTGCCGCTGGTGCCCGGCCACGAAATCGTGGCCACGGTGGTGAAGACGGGCGAGAGGGTGGGGGGCATCGTCCCCGGGATGCGCGTGGGCGTGCCGTGGCTGGGGTGGAGCTGCGGGCACTGCCGCTTCTGTCGCGCGGGGAAGGAGAACCTCTGCGACACGGCGCGCTTCACGGGCTACGACCTGGATGGGGGCTTCGCGGAGTACACCGTCGCGGATGCGCGCTTCTGCTTCCCGCTGCCGCCGTCGTACCGGGACCTGGAGGCCGCGCCGTTGATGTGCGCGGGGCTCATCGGTTTTCGCAGCCTGCGCATGGCGGGGGAGGGGCCACGGCTGGGGTTGTATGGTTTTGGCGCCGCCGCGCACATCCTCATCCAGGTGGCCCGGTACCAGGGGCGCAAGGTGTATGCCTTCACGCGCGATGGCGACACGAAGGGCCAGGCGTTCGCGCGCGAGCTGGGTGCGGTGTGGGCGGGAGGTTCGGACGCGACGCCGCCGGAGCCGTTGGACGCGGCCATCCTCTTCGCCCCGGTGGGAGCGCTGGTGCCCGCCGCGCTGAGAGCGGTGGACAAGGGGGGCGTGGTGGTGTGTGGCGGCATCCACATGAGTGACATCCCGTCCTTCCCCTATTCGGTGTTGTGGGAGGAGCGGGTGGTGCGCTCGGTGGCGAACCTCACGCGGTCGGACGCATTGGACTTCCTGGCGCTGGCGCCGCGAGTGCCGGTGCGCACGGAGGTGCAGGTGTTTCCCCTGTCCGCCGCGAACGAGGCACTCCAGGCGCTGCGCGAGGGGCGCGTGCGCGGGGCCGCGGTGCTGGACGTGGTAAGCGCGGGCGAGGATCCACGGGCTTGACCGCCTGGATGCTTCTTGGGGCGCGGTGCGATGCACAGCTTTGGCGGACACGGAGGCTGCCCACCGCATGAAAGCGCTTCAGGAGACGGGACCGTTCGCCGGCTATGACTCGGAGCACCACCCATTGGGCTCGTATGCGGCGCTCATCGGGACGTTCGGCGCGTCGATGCTCGGCTTCGTGGGATGGATGGGCGCATCAGGGCGGCGGTTGCCCGAACGCCTGGGGTGGAAGGACCTGGCGTTGTTCGGCATCGCCACGCACGCGGTATCGCGGCTGGTGGCCCTGGACAAGGTGACGAGCGCGGTGCGCGCACCGTTCGTGCGCTTCGATTCCGACAGCACCGCGGGCGAGGTGGTGGAGAAGGCGCGGGGTGAAGGACCGCGCCGTGCGTTGGGCGAGCTGTTGGACTGTCCCTTCTGCCTGAGTCCCTGGGTGGCGACGGGCTTCGTGGCCGCGTCCACGGTGCGGCCTCGGGAGACGCGCTTCGTGGCCTCCATCTTCGCGCTCAGCGCCGCGTCCTTCTTCCTGCACCGGGCTTATGAATGGCTGGGCGAAGGACTGCACCGCACGCGCGCGCAGGTGAAGTTGCTGGAGAAGCAGCAGGAGCACGAAGCCGCCGTGCAGTTCCCTGGACGCGGACCGCAGGTCGTGGAGTCTGGTCGTGCTCCCATCCCATCTCCGAGCTGAAGCCGTCCGCTGACTTTTGGGGACCGCGCTGTAATCTCGGGGTGGATGAGAAAGCACGAAGCGCGTCATTGGTGTTGCATCGCGGTCCTTGCAGGCGCGTTGATTCAGCCGTCGTGCGCGGAGGCGCCTTTGCCCTCCACCCCAGGTTCGTCCCGGAAGTGGGTGGGCCCCTGGTGTCTGTCCCGGGTGGAGGCCAGTTTCGAACTGTCATCCACTATGGCCCCTGGCAGTGCAGTTCGCAGATCATGAACTACTGCCGGGAGAAGTGCGCCGGGAGCGGGCACGTCCTCCAGGGCTGCATATGGCTGGCCGACGTGAAGATGGACTTTGAAGGTACAGTGGTCCGGGCAGGAAGCCGGTTCGGGATGACGCAGTGTTGCTGCAACTACGCGACGCTGAGCCCGATCCAGAACGAAGCTGCTCGCGGCCGTTGGAAGAACCTCCGAAAGGGATTCCGGGAGCAGTGGGCGGAGCGCTTCGGCGCATGGCCGACCGAAGCGAACGGGAAGCCCTATCAGGGGCACCACATCCGGGACCTCCAGCATGGTGGCAATCCCACCGACTGGGACAACATCCTCCCGTTCCCCCAGGACCTCCACGAGGACCTGCTCGGGCCCTATAACCAGTGCTACGCGAACGAGCCTCCGTGGACGAGTCCTGGAGTGGATCATCCCTATGGCGAGTAGCTCCGTGCCCATGACCGCGTTGCTGGAGGAGGTGTCACGCCTCCACTTCCCGAACCCGCCCGCGACCGAGGCACAAATCGAAGCGTTCGAGCAAAGCGTGGGGTGGCGACTGGACCCAGACCTCCGCGCCTTCTACCTGCACTGCGACGGCGCGGAGCTGTTCGACCGGATCGACCCTGCCTTCTCCTTCTATCCGTTGGCGAAGATTCGCCGTGCGCGCGTGGTCCTGCTCAAGAACGACACGGACAAGGCCGGCCCCGCGTCCTGGTACGCGGTCTGCGAGGTCCAGGACACCAACTACATCTTCCTCGACGTGAGCCAGCAGGCGGGGGGCCGCTACCCCATTCGTGATGGCTACCGCGAAGCGTTTCCGGATCCTGCCTACAATCGCCAGATCGCGGATTCGTTTGCTGCGTTCCTCGAAGGCGCGCTCAATTCCAACGAACGTTGGTTCTGGCTTCGGGGAGAGGAGTAGCTGAAGGGGGCACCCTGGCCTCCGGTGGAGTCTCCAGAGGGAATGCGCTAGACGGGCCGCGCCACCCGCGCGCGATGACCTCCACCCCGACTTCCGACTCCTCTCGCCGTGCACTCCCGGGCCTGCTGGTGCTGTCCGCGCTGGCGCTCCTCTGGGCGGTGGTGGCGGTGGCGCCGGTGTGGCTTCAGGCCGCGCGCTCCTGCTTCGCGACCTATGACCTGGGCATCTACGCCCAGGCCCTGGCGCGGCTGTCGTTGAGCGATCCGAATCCGTGGCTCAGCGCGCGGCAGGTCTTCATCTTCGCGGACCACTTCGACCCCGTGCTGTGGCTGGCCCGGCCCCTGGGCGCGCTGCTGCCGGCGATGTGGACGGCGCTGGTGGCGGAGGCGCTCTTCGTCCTGCTGTCGCTCGCGCCGCTCGCGTGGCTCCACATGCGCGGACTGTTGGACCGGGCCTCCACGCTGTTCCTGGGCGCGGTGCTGCTCTTCAACACCGGCACCCTGGCGGCGCTCATCTATCCCGCGCACCCCACCACGTGGGCCATGCTGCCGTGGACAGGGCTCGCGGTGGCGTACTTCCTGCGGCGCACGGGGTGGATGATCGCCGCGCTGGTGTTGCTGTTCGCCTGCAAGGAGGAGTTCGCGTTCGTGGGCCTGATGCTCGCAGGCGGACTCTGGCTCCGGGGCGAGCGTCGCGTCGCGCTGTGGGTGCTCACGCTGTCGGTGGCGTGGCTCGCGTTCGTGTTCTTCGGGCGCTCCGCGTTGTGGGGCGAGACCGTGGACTACCGCACGCGGCTGTCTCCGACCGCGGGCCAGGGCCTGGGTGCATATCTGGCCGAGCGTTTCGCGCTCGAGCACCTGCGGCGCATCGGCACCCTGCTCACCGTCTTCATCCCCGTGGGCCTCTGGGCCTGGCGTCAGAAGTGGAAGCCCGACTGGGTGTGGCTGTCGCTGCTGCTGCCCATGATTGGCATCCGCTTCCTGGGCATGGCGTGGCGCGCCCAGTACGGCGCCGCGCTCATGGCCGCCGCGCTCATGACCCTGCTGCCGCTGCTGCTCCGACGCGGCCCTCCGCCCTGGGTGTGGCTCACCACCGGCGTGCTGCTCTTCACCACCAACCAGAACCTCCTGCGCTCGTCCTGGCGCAGCGTCTCCCGGTCGGAGTCGCTTCCCGCGCACTGCCCCGCCACTCCTGAACGCCTCGCGGCCCTCCAACACGCGAAGGACGTCCTCGCCGCGAACCCGGGGGGCAAGGTCCTGCTCGGCGGCAACCTGGTGCCGGACGTGGCGTCGCGCGACGACATCTACATGGTGGGCGGACCCCAGCCGGACGGTGTCCTCGTCTACGACCTGGTGCTGGTGGAGAAGCCACCCCTGGGCATCCCCGCCCCCGTCACCCCGGAGCGGCTGGGCGAGCTCATCGACCTGTGGCGCTCACAGCCGGGCACCCAGGTCATCACCGACAATGCACACGTCTTCCTCGCGCGGGGCCGCTTCACCGTCGTGCGCTGAAGCGAAAGCGCGGGCCAACGTGAGGCATCGTGCCCCGCGTGCACGGGCGCACGTCCCATCCTGCCCCGGCGTTTCCACCCCTGTTCCCAGGAGTCGCGCGTTGGCCGGGCGTATGCAACGGGTGGTGTCCAGACACCGGCTCCGGACACGGAGCCCCACCCGAGGCGGACGATGAAGCGCGCACTGCGAATCACCTACCGGGGCATGGAGACGAGCGACACCCTCAGCGAGCACATCCGCGAGCAGGCCGACAAGCTGGATCAATTCTTCGAAGGCGTCACCGGCTGCAACGTGGTGGTGGAGGAACCCCACCGACACCACGCGCAGGCCCATCACTTCCACGTCCGGGTGGAGCTGCACGTGCCCGGCCGGGACATCATCGCGGACCGCGAGCCCGCGGAGCCCACGACCCACGCGGATGCCTACCAGGCCGTCACCGATGCCTTCGAGGCCGCGCGGCGCCAGCTCCAGCACCACGCGGACCGACAGCGCGCGCACCACCGCTGACCCAGGTCAGTGGATGCTGACCGTGGTGCGCAGCAGCGCCAGGTACGTCCAGTCCCGCGTGGGCTCCTCCACGGGCGGGGTGTCGTAGTGGTTCACGTAGCCCGCGACGCCCACGCCCAGGAAGCCGGTGACCCACCAGCGGAAGCTCACCGCGCCCCCGGTCGCTCCACCGGGCTGCACGTCCTCCGCGCCGCGTCCCAGCCACAGACGCTCCACGCGCGCGGCCACCTCCAGCGAACCGGAGGGGATGCCCTCCGACCCCACGCCCGCGAGCGCCTGGGGCCACTGGTTGCCTTCACGCGGCTGGCCGCGCAGCACCCAGGACGCCTCCACGCCAAGGCCCTGGCTGCTCATCGTGGGCAGCGATTCGCGAGGCGTGGCCGGATTGCCGTCCGTGTCCCGCGAGCGGTGCTCCCACGCGGCCGCGCCCTGCACGTCCACGCGCACGGGCCCCGCGTCCAGCCGGCCATGCGCCTCCGTCACGGTGCGGTAGCCGGACACGGGCGGCGGTCGGTAGAAGAGGAAGGTCTGCGGCAGCCGCCCACCGATGCCGGGCCGGTCGAACGCGTCCTCCACGTGCACGCCCGCGCCCAGGCGCACGCCGCTGTGATGCACGTCCAGGCGCGCGTCCACGGAAGGCGAGGCATTGTCGTTGCCCAGCGGGCTGCCGGAGCCGTTGCCCAATCGCAACCATCCTTCCAGCGGCAGCGAGGCGGGCATCCACTGCGCCTCCAGGCCCAGGTCGCGCCGGGCCCAGAACGCCTGCGTCACCAGGGGCAGCTCCGGGATGGGCAGCGTTTCGATGCTCTGGTCGCGCCCGGCCGGGAACAGCGGCGTCTTCGCGTAGCCGATGGACAGCCGCACGCCCCTGATGATCAGCAGGTCGATGTACGCGTCCAGCAGCGCGGGCTTCTCCTGTGCCCACTCCGCCGTGCCCACGGCGACGAGCCACGGCACCGGCTGGCCTCGCGCGCCCATCCGCAGGCGCGCGAGCGAGAAGCCGTCATGGCCTTCGATGTCGTCCGCGTGGACGCGGTAGTCCACCTCGCCCACGAGCGTGGGCGTGATGAGGGGCCCCTGCGCACGGGCAACCGACGCGGACAGGAGGACGAGGGAAACGAGCGTGAGCGGGCGGTTCATTCCGCGATGGGCAGGATGCGCAGGGTGTGGGTGGTGCCGTTGGTCGGGTCGCCGTCATGGTCCGCGACGAAGATGCGCTTGTTCTTCGCGTCGTAGGCGATGCCGTGCGGCTGCTGGAAGCCACCGGCCAGCACGCTCACCTCGCCCGACGGGCGGATGCTCAGCACGGTGCCGTCGCGGCTGCCGGTGAGCAGCGTGTCGCCAGGGCCCTGGGCCAGCAGGTCCGGGCTGGACAGCGTGGCGAAGGGCACGAGCTGCGACGGGTTGGACAGCGGCGAGCGGTACACCTTGCCCGCGAGCTGGTCGGAGATGAACAGCGTGTCGCCCACCGCGAGCACGCCCACGGGCTTCTGGAGCGCGCCCACCACTTCCTGCTCGGTGCCCTCCAGCGTGAGCCGGGCCACGCTGCCCACGTTCACGTTGCTGTTGCGCACGAAGTAGCCGTCCAGCAGTTGTCCATCCGCCGTGACGGTGATGCCGATGCGGCGGCGCTCGGGCCGCAGGTTGGGCACCACCGCGGAGATGCCATCCGGCCGGACGTAGACGACGTCGCCCGCGGTGCCACCGCCGAAGCGCACCACCACCAGCGTGCCGTCCGCGAGCCGCGCCAGCGCGCCCAGGCCCGGACTGTCGGCGGAGGTGACGGGGAGGTCCGCGACCAGCGAGATGCCCTCGCCATCGCGGTAGCGCAGCACGCGGTTGTTCTCGTCGTCGGCCATGAAGAGCGTCGCGCTCTCCGCGTCCCACCAGAGGCCGTTGGGGTCGCCATCCACGTCGATGGTCTTCGGCCCCCGCTCCACGAGCTCCTCCTCCGGAATCACCACTTCCTGGGAGGAGGAGCAACCCACGGCGGCCAGCGTCATGCCCAGCAGGGCAGGGAAGAGGATTCGCATGGACGCTCCCTTTATCGCGGAACGGACGCTCTGCCGAGTCACAGGCCCATGTCGGAGAGGGAACTTCACACTCGGTGACGCGCGTTGGCATGCGTGGGGTTCCACGGACCGCGAGGGCCGCCGTCGCTCGGGGACGGACACTTCCCGGGACGCCGGGGAGGGGACCTGTCGACGCCGGTGCTGAGTCGTTAGCGTCGTCCTCTTCCTGGAGATACCTCGCATGAAGAAACCCTCCTCCCGGGGATGGCTCGTGCTCGCGGGCGCGCTGTGGCTGGGCGGCATCGGCGCGGGGCTCGTGACGCTGGCGCGGTACTCGCTCACGCCCGGGAATGCCCAGGCGATGGTGGAGCGGTGGCCGGAAGGGACGCGGCTGACGCGTCCGTCGGGACGGCCCGTGCTGGTGATGCTCGCGCACCCGAAGTGTCCCTGCACGCGGGCCAGCGTGGCGGAGCTGGAGGCGTTGATGGCGCACGCGGCCGGTCGCGCGGATGCGTTCGTCCTGTTCCTGCGTCCGGAGGGCCTGGAGGACGGCTGGGAGCAGGGCGAGCTGTGGCGCGCCGCCGCTCGCATTCCCGGCGTCACGGTGCTGAAGGACCCGGGCGGCGTGGAGGCGAAGCGCTTCGGCGCGACGACCTCCGGACACGTGGTGCTCTACGGCGCGGACGGCCTCCTGCGCTTCAGTGGAGGGCTCACCGTGGCGCGGGGACACGTGGGGGACAGCCCGGGGCGCACGGCGCTGGAGCGCGTACTGCGTGAAGGAGGTGAGGGCGGTGGCACGCCTGTGTATGGCTGCTCGCTGGAGGACCCTGCGGCTTCGGCGGCCCGCTGAATCGCTGGGATGTCTTGCATCTGGCGGATGCGGGCCCGACGTTGTTCCGCGTTGGACGTCTGGAGTCAGGGGCCGTTGGCGCGGTGAGGCGTCTGGGATTGGCTCCGCGCGCCTTCAGGCCGTGCCACTCATTCGCGGGGGAACCCCTTCATGTCGCTCAATCACTACGTCACCCTGGGTCGTTCCGGCCTGCGCGTCAGTCCCTTCTGTCTGGGGGCCATGACGTTTGGCGAGGACCTGGGGTGGGGCAGCAGCGTCCAGACATCCAATGCCATCATGGACCGCTTCATCGAGCGGGGCGGCAACTTCATCGACACGGCGAACGTGTACACGTTCGGTCATTCGGAGAAGATCATCGGGGACCATCTGGGCAAGGACCCCGCGAAGCGCGACCGGGTGGTCATCGCCACCAAGTTCTTCGGCAACCTCTTCGAGAAGGACCCGAACGGCGGCGGCGCGAACCGCAAGTCGGTGATGGCCGCGTGCGAGGAATCGCTGCGCCGGCTCCAGACGGACTACATCGACCTGTACTGGATGCACGCCTGGGACGCGAACACGCCCATCGAAGAGACGATGCGCGCGCTGGATGACCTCGTGCGTTCGGGCAAGGTCCGCTACGTGGGCTTCTCCGACACGCCGGCGTGGAAGGTGGCGCAGGCGCAGACGACGGCGCTCTTCCGGGGCTGGGCGCCGCTGGTGGCGCTCCAGATTGAATACTCGCTGCTGGAGCGCACGGTGGAAGGAGAGCTCATCCCCATGGCGCTGGAGCTGGGGCTGGGCGTGACGCCGTGGTCGCCGCTGCGCAGTGGGGCGCTCAGCGGCAAGTACACGCGCCAGAACGCGGGCAAGCAGAAGGCGGACCGGGGCGCGTGGGCGGAGAGTTCGCTCAACGACAAGACCTACGACCTCATCGACCTGCTCGAGCGCGTGGCGAAGGAGCAGGACTCCACGGTGGCGCGCGTGGCGCTGGCCTGGGTGCAGAACCGCCCGGCCGTGGCGTCCACCATCCTGGGTGCGCGCACGCTGGAGCAGTTGGACAACAACCTGGGCGCGCTGGAGCTGAAGCTCACGCCCGCGCAGGTGAAGGCGCTGGATGACATCTCCAAGCCCACGCTCAACTTCCCGGCGGCCTTCCTGGAGAACGCCTCGTCCTTCATGCACGCGGGCTTGAGCGTGAACGGCGTCCAGGCCCCGCCCAGCAACCTGAAGCCCAAGTCGGGCACCGTCCCGCGCTACTGATCCACGCGGTGGAAACCCGGGCCCCGTCCGTACAGGGGCCCACAGTGTGGAGTGCGGGGCCGTACGTTTGAGCCCATGCCAGTGGGCAAAGCGCGGCCGGAGCGTTCAGGACCTGACGCTCGCGGTGGCGCGAATGGGGGCCGTTCCTAGTATCGGCCCCCTGGGCAGTCGGGTGGGTCGGTGGTCTGGCGCGGTAAGGGCGGCGGGAGGGTGGCGTGAGCGAGCTTCTGACGGGTGATGGGTTGTCGCGTGGGCAGGGTGTCGGCACCCCGATGGCCTCGGGCGGTGCGGGCTTCTCCCACGACCCCGAATCCTTCGACGCGGAGCTGGATGCGTGCCTGGATCGCGCGCTCTTCTCCGGTCCTTCTCAAGACATCGACATCGACATCGACGACGCGGAGGAGGAGGTCGCCGCGACCGGCTCCATGCGCGAGCTGCTCGACCTGGCCTCCACCGAGGCGTCCTGGCTGGAGTCGCTGCCCCCGTCCTCCAACGACAACACGGAAGCTCCGATGTCGCTGTCGGACGAGGCCGCGAACTTCGTCATCCCGGAGTGGCTGCGCGCCGAAGAGTCTCCGAACGTCCCGAGCGGTGTCGAGTCGTGGGACAGCGCGCCTTCGACGAATGCCTGGGCCGCGCCCGGCTCTCCGGCCGGAGCCTATTCGCCGCAGCCGTGGGTGCCCTACGAAGCGCCGGCCCCCGAGGCTCCGCCTCTGGCCATCGCGGACGTCTCCACGCGCATCCTGGGGATGAACCCCCTCTCCTTCGTCAGCGCCGTGGCGATGGGCGCGCTCGCCGCGGGCCTGCTCGTCGTCGCGGGTGTGCGACTGACCTCGGGAAATGAGCAGCAGGCAGCCACCGTCCAGTCCGCGCAGGTGGCGGGTTCGCGGCAGGTCGTAGGTGCGCAGGTTGTCGCGGGCGCGCAGGGCGCCACGAACTCCCAGCAGGTGACGGGCGTCACGAATCCGCAGGCCGTCACGGGCGCTCAGGGTGTCTACGGTGGCTCGGGTTCCGCGGGCTGGCAGCCGTCCGGTGACTTCCAGCAGGCCGCCGCGTCCGTCTCCAACACGGTGGGCACGTCCGCGCTCACGGAGGCCCAGCGCGCCGCGCAGTCCCTCACGCCGAACACGCCCGTGCTCTCGGGCCCGGCGAACGCGGGCCTGACCACCGGCCTGCACACGCTGGCCCCGGACTTCAAGGCGCCCACGGCGACGGCCCCGGTCACGAAGAAGAAGGCCATCGCGGCCCCGCGCGCCGCGAACCTCGAGGAGCCCGAGGACACGGGCGAGGTCCGCGAGCTGTCCTTCGGCCGGGAGATCTCCGCCGAGGAGATTGAACAGGCCCGTCTGGCGGCGGCCGCCGCCGAGGCCGAGGAAGCCACGCCGCCGGGCTCGGAGTTCGACCAGGACTTCGCGCGCGAGATGGGCTTCACCGAAGAGGCGGAGTCCGCGCAGGCCCAGGCGTCGAAGCAGGCCCCGGAGAAGACCGTCTACATCCCGCCCGCCCCGAGCGCCGCCGGCCCGGAGCGCCTGTCTCCCTCCGACGTGAGCGCCGTCGTCCTCACGAACCAGCCGGCCATCGCCGCCTGCGTCCAGAACTTCAAGGCCGGCACCGCCCTGGAGAACGGCGGCCGCTTCCAGGTGCGCTGGTCGGTGGACACCTCCGGCAGCGTGTCCGGCGTGGCCATGGAGACCGAGTCCCTGCGCGGCTCGCCGCTCGCCGGCTGCGTCGAGGACCGGGTGCGCGGCTGGAAGTTCCCCGTGCACCGCGTGGCCATGGACGCCCCCGTGCGCTTTCCGTTCGTCTTCTAGGACTGGACAATCTTAACATGCACCGGTATGAATATACACAGCCATGCATGTTGACGTCTTCCAGACCCTGGCCGACCCCACGCGCCTGCTCATCGTCGAGGCGCTGAGGGGCGGCGAGCACGCCGTGAACGACATCGTCGACCGGGTGGACATCCACCAGTCGGGCGTCTCACGGCACCTGCGCATCCTCCAGGAGGCGGGCTTCGTCCAGGTCCGCCCCGAAGGGACGCGGCGGCTGTACTCGCTGCGTCCGGAGCCCTTCCAGGAACTCGATGCCTGGGTGACCCGGTATCGCAGCCTCTGGGTGGCGCGCCTCGACCGGTTCGGCGAGGCGCTGGAGCGCAAGCAGAAGGCGCGCATGGCCAAACCCAAGGAGGAGAAGCCATGACCGCGACCGCCACGAAGCGCATCACGTTTGAACGCACGTACACCGCCCCCCTGGAGGACGTCTGGGAGCTGTGGACGACGAAGGACGGCATCGAGTCCTGGTGGGGCCCGGAGGGCTTCTCCGTGACGGTCCATGAACTCGACCTGCGAGCGGGCGGCCTGATGCGCTACGCGATGACGGCGACCGCGCCAGCGCAGGTGGCTGGCATGAAGCAGGCGGGCCTGCCCCTCTCCAGCGAGGTGCGCCTTACCTATTCGGAGGTCATGCCCCAGCGCCGGCTCGGGTACACGACCGGGGTGGACTTCATCCAGGGCGTCACGCCGTATGACGTCTCCACGCTGGTGGAGCTCCACGCGAACGGGAAGTCCGTGCGGATGGTCGTCACCTCCGACGCCATGCACAGCGAGGAGTGGACGACGCGGGCGTCGCAGGGCATGGAGAGCCAGCTCGGCAAGCTCACGAAGCGGCTCCAGCGCTGAACCCTCCTCGAAGGAACGGTCGGCACGCTGTCCCGGGGGCGTTTATCCTCTCCGGGTCATGACGAAGCGCGTGCCCCCCTCCGAGCTGGACCCGGACCCGACGGAGGTACACCTGTGCTACCGCTGCCTGACGCGGCTGCCGGTGGAAGCGGGTGGGGCGGACCTGCCGCGCCGCGTGCGTGAAGCGCTGAAAACGCACGGACTCGCGCGACAGACGCAGCTCATCCCCGCGTCCTGTCTGGGTCACTGCCCCACGGGGCTCGTCACCACGCTGGTCGTCCCCGACGCCACGGCGAAGGGGACGCACGCGAAGCTCATCGACCCGTTGGCGGACGGCGAGGACCTGGCGAAGCACCTGCTCCAGGTCCGCTCGAAAGTCGGGCGGCCTTGAGCAGCGCCTCCATCATGGGCACGCAGCTCGCGGTGCCTTTTCCGGCGATCGCATAGGCGGTGCCGTGGTCCGGCGACGTGCGCGGCACCGGCAGCCCCAGCGTCACGTTCACCGTGCGCTCGAAGTCCAGCGCCTTGGCCGGGATGAGTCCCTGGTCGTGGTACATGGCCAGCACCACGTCGTACTTCGCGCCCACCTCGTCGGGCCGGGCGAACAGGCCATCCGCGGGGATGGGCCCGTGCGCATCCACCCGCCTGGCGCGCGCGCGGCGGATGGCGGGGCCAATCACCTCCACTTCTTCACGCCCCAGCATCCCGCCCTCGCCCGCATGCGGGTTGAGCCCCAGCACGGCGATGCGCGGCTTGCGGCCCACCACCGGCTCCAGGCTGCGCGACAGCAACTGGAGCTGCGCCACCAGCTTCTCCACCGTGAGCAGCTTCGGCAGCGCGGAGATGGGGACGTGGTTCGTCGCCAGCGCGATGCGCACGCGCGGCCCGTCCATCATCATCAACACGTCCACGCCGAACGCGTCCGCCAGCACCTCCGTGTGGCCCATGAAGGGGATGCCCGCGCGGGAAATCTCCTCCTTCGACACGGGCGCGGTGCACAGCGCGTCCACCGAGCCCGCGCGCATCGCCTCGATGGCGGCCCGCACGTACGCGTACTGCGCCTTGCCCCCTTCGCGCGAAGGCTTGCCCGGCACGCGGTGCTTCTCAGCGAGCCGCGTCACCTCCACCACCGCCGGTCCCGTCGTGCGCCCCAGCTCCTCCAGGGACACGCGCGGGAAGCGGCGGAAGAGGGGGAAGCCCTCCAGCGTGGGCCCGTCCCCGAACACCACCGGCACCAGCGCGCGGCGCACCGCGGGACGCGCCAGCGCCAGCGCCGTCACCTCCGGCCCGATGCCCGACACGTCCCCCAGCGAGATGCCCACGCGAGGCAGCCCAGGCGTCGTGGCCACCGGGGAGAGCCTCACATCTTCACTTCGACGTTGGCCTTGGAGCGCAGCTCCTGGACGTACTGCTCCAGGAACTTCTCCGTCTTCTCGGAGAGCAGCTTGGACTCCAGCTTGGGCTTCATCTCGTCGAAGGAGGCCACCGCGACGTTGCGGCGCTCCTCCACCTTCAGGATGTGCCAGCCGAAGTTGGTGCGGATGGGCTCGCTCACCTCGCCCTGCTTGAGGTTGAAGGCGGCCTTCTCGAACGCGGGCACCATCACGCCGCGCTTGAAGTAGCCCAGGTCCCCGCCGTCCGCCGCGCTGGGGCCCTCGCTGCGGGCGCGCGCCAGGGCGGAGAAGTCCATGCCCTCACGGCGGGCCTCCTTCGCGATGCCCTCCGCCTTCTGCTTCGCGGCGGCCACCTGCTCCGGCGTGGCCTTGGCGTCCACCTGCACCAGGATGTGGCGGGCGTGCACCTCCACGTCCTCGCTCTCCATGCGCGTGT
>SECN01000102.1 GCA_004173515.1 Myxococcaceae bacterium
CTCTTCGGGGAGATCTCCCTGCTCCAGAAGACGCCGGCCACGGCCACGGTGGAGGCCGCGCGCCACACCACGCTCCTGCGCCTGCCGCGCGAGGACTTCGACTCGCTCATCTCCAGCCACCCGCAGGTCCTGATGCTCGTCTCGGACTTGAGCGATGAGCGCCTGCGCCGCACCCAGCGCCTGCTGGACGCCGCGACGGACGCGGCCGGTCTGGCGCAGGACGACGAGGACGACCTGATCCTCGTCTGACGGCGTGGCGCGACCCAACCCCATCGGTCGGCCTCGCGCCCCTCTCCCCGGCGACCGGACGTGCGAAGGGACAGGGCGCCGGGTTGTGGCCCCCAGGAGCGCCCGCTATCCTCCCGGGCATGGCTGGAGGCCAGGGCGGGGCGCCGCACGCGATAGCGGGACTGGGACCCGACGATATCGCCGAGCTGGAAGCCATCGGCTCGCAGCCCGGCTACGACGTCTTCCTCGCCCAGGCGCGCGCGCTCCAGGGCTCCGTGGACGAGTGCCGCTCCAACATCGCGCTCGCCTTCCACAACACGAAGCGTGGCGTGGACAGTGTGCTGGCCCACGAAGCGGAGGTGGCCACGCTCCCGGGCGTGAACGTGGAGCAGTTGCGCGAACTGCCGCTGCTCGCGCAGGGCCTCGCCTGGGCCGCGTTGCAGGTGCAGCGCGACATGCGGGCCAGCGCCTTCGGAGCCCTCTTCGAGAAGGCCCAGCACCTGCGCCGCAAGCTGCTCAAGACGGCCGAGGCGCTCGCGGAGGCCGCCTTCCTCACCCCCGCCGACGTGGAAGCCAGCCGGGGCGAAGGCCACCGCGACGTCGTGGGGGACTGCCTGGGGCTCGTGCTGCTGTTCCGGCGCAATGAAGCGAAGCTCACCGGCCGCTCCCCGGTGACCCCCGACGACGTGGACGAGGTGGAGCGCGTCGCGGAGCAGCTGCGCGCCCTGCTCGCGGCCCCCGGCGAGGCGCGCGAGCACGAAGCCTCGCCCCTGCTCTTCGAGGCCACGGAGGTGCGCGACCGCTTCTGGACGCTCCTCACCCAGCGCCACGATGTCCTCTGGCGCTGCGGCGCGTGGCTCTTCGGCCGCGACGTGGACATGCACGTGCCGCCGCTCCAGTCCCGCCACCCGCTGGTGCGCGCCGTCATCCCCACGTCCGTCGAACGCGGGTCGCAGCAACAGCAGCAGACGCTCCGGCGCACGGACTCCCGGGGACAGGTCTCGCCCGTGCCGGAGACCAGCTCGATGCGCTCCAAGGTCCGCTTCATGGTGAAGGTCGGCTTCGACTTTCCCTCGCGCTAGACACCCCCATGCCTTTCGACGTGAAGGACATCCTCCGGCAGTTGGACACGGGCTTCGCGCACGAAGGCGGCCCTCCGCCCTGGTGGCTGGAGAGCTGGGAGGATCCGGAAGGGTTCGCCACCGCGCTCGCGGAGGCCCACGCGGGCCGGGGCGTGCCGCCCCCCAAGAGCCGCCCGGGCCAGCAGTACGACTTCTTCCACGACCTGGTGGTGCGCCACGTCGCCCTGGAGCGCCCCGCGCTGCGCACCCACGCCCGCATCCAGGGCTGGCAGAACGTGACCTTCCGCACCCTGCACGACCTGGCTGCGCGCCGCGCCAGCGAATGGGCGGAGCAGGGCGTGGAGCCGGGCGCGAAGGTGTGTCTGGTGTACGGCGTGGGGCAGGAACTCATCGTGTCGCTGCTGGCCACGCTGCGGCTGGGCGGCTGCTTCACGCTGCTGCCACCCCTGGGCCCGCGCGCCATGGCAACGCGCCTGGAGGCCCTGGCCCCGGACTTCATCGCCGCGGAGCCGCACCAGCTCCCCATCCTCCGGGGCCACGAGAAGCTGCTGCTCAAGAGCCGGGGTGGGGGAGCGCCCGGCTTCACCTCGCACACGTACAAGCCCGGGGACGTGGTGGGGCTGCTCTTCTCCCCGCTGGTGGATCCGCCGCACACCCCCGTGCCCCTCACCGCCGAGGACGCCTGGAAGGGCGCGCTGGGCGACGGGATGCTCACCTTCGGGCTCGCGCCAGGGGACGTGCTCGCGGCGCCGGACTTCCCGGTGCTCCAGCACCTGCCGGCCCTGCTCTTCGCCACGCTGCTCAGGGGCGCCACCTACCTGCACCTGGAGATGGCCGACCTGGAGCTCAACCCGGCGCCCCTCCTGGAGTCCCCGCTGCGCGCCCTGGGCGTCACGCCCCGCCTGCGCGACGTGCTGCTCAAGCACCGCGTCGGGTCGATGCGCAACGTGCTGCACTGGTTCCGCAACCCGGAGGAGCCCTACGACGCGCAGGCGTGGCGCGCGTGGGTGAAGCAGTGCGGCCTCCAGGCCGTGCCCTCATCCAACATCCTCATCGACGCGGCGGCGGGCGGCGCGGTGCTCGTGTCGTCGCGCGGGGTGGATGATCCGCACGCGGACGTACACACGGACGTCCTGCCCGTCCCAGGCCGCGCGTGGGTGCTCAAGGATCCGAACCAGAGCGGGCAGGGCGCCCCGACGGACGTGGGCGTCTTCACCCTGCTTCCCGACAAGGGCCGTCCTCCCGGCCACGTGATGCTCGCGCGGATCCGCTCGCGCTACCACTACGGCGGCACGCTGGGCTTCCGACACGACGGGCGCCCGTACCCGGCCAGGGAGGTGACGGCCGTGCTGGAGGGCGTGCCCTTCCTCATGGGCACCAGCGTGGTGCCGGTGTCCACGGGGGGGCTGGCCAGCCACTCGCGCTTCGTGCTCCTGGCCTTCACCGGCCACGAACCCGCTCCCCCGGAGGGCAGGCAGGAGATCGAGCGGCGCATCGAGATGCTCCTGGGTGGGGACTTCCTACCGGACCGGATCGAGTTCTTCCCGCTCTTCCCACACCGCAAGAAGAACGCCGTCGACGATGCGTGGTGCGCCTCGCAGTTCTTCACCGGCGCGCTGCACCGCAAATCGACGGACCCGATGTTCCAGGCCCTCACCGCGCTGCGGGGACGGCTGCTGGAAAGCGCGGGCAACAAGGGCGAAGATGGCCCGTCGTCAACCGGCTGAAAGGGGCAGGACATGGGTGTCCAGGTCGTGATGGGCGCGATGCTGCAATGCAGCTTCGGGGTGGCGCCCTCGTCGCTGATGGTGCTTCCCACGAACAAGGTGCTGGCCACGACCCCTGCGGCGAACATCATGGACAACAAGCCGTTCATGAACGTGCTGCCCTTCGGCGTGTGCTCGTCCATGGCCAACCCCATGGTGGCCGCGGCCACCGCGGCGGCCCTGGGCGTCCTCACCCCCATGCCCTGCATCCCCGCCACCGCGGCGCCCTGGGCTCCTGGCTGCCCCACGGTGCTCATCGGCAACATGCCGGCGCTGGAGAGCAACTCCAAGTGCATGTGCAGCTACGGCGGCGTCATCCAGGTCGTCTCCCCCGGACAGATGGTGGCCATCGATGGGTGACGCGGCGCTGGCCCTCGAAGCCGTCGACTTCTCGCTGCTGGACGGCCCCTTCACCGGCACGCCCGTGCCCATCGACGAGACGGAGGGCCCGGATCCGCGCATGGAGGCCATCACCGGCCTCGTCGCGAAGGGCGCCTACGCGGACGCGGCCCGCGCGGCCGAAGCGCTCCTGCGCTCGGGTGTGCGCGACGTGCGCCTGCTGGGCCCGTACCTCTTCGGCCACTTCGTGTCGGACGGCATGAAGGCGCTGCCGGGCCTGTTCCGCTCCCTGACGCTCAGCCTCACGGAGAACTGGGAGGCCTTCGGTCCTCCGGGCAAGAAGCCCATCTTCGTGGACACCGGCCTGCGCTGGTTGCTCAAGATGATGAGCAAGACCCTGGAGCACCACACGCGCCTCAAGGACGCGCAATGGCAGGCGTGGAACGCCGCCGGCAACCGCGAGCCCATCGAAGAGGCGCTGCGGATGGGCGACCCGCTCATCGCCGCCTTCGGCGCGCTGCCCAAGAGCGCCTGCGTGGATCCCTTCCGCACGCTGCTCGGCACCCTGCGCTCGCTGGCCCAGGGCGTCCCGTACCTGCCGCCGCCCGAGGACCCGCAGGCCAAGGCGCTCGCGCTCGCTCCGGACGAGGAGGAGGACGACGACGAGGATGACGGGGACGACGAGGAGGAGGCCCGCCCCACCAAGGCCAGGGCCCGCCGCGCCGCCGCTCCGGACGAGGACGCGGGGCCGTCGCTGCCCATGTCGCCCGCGCTCGCGCAGCTGGTGCGCAAGCTGTCTGCCTTTGAATCGCTGGTGGCGCGCGAGGACTTCGTGAAGGCGAGCGTCATCGCCGTGGACGTGCTCGCCACCGTGGAGCGCTTCGATCCGCGCGTCTATCTGCCCATGCTCTTCTCCGGCTTCTTCAACGGCCTGAGCCAGCACGCGGACGCCATCGAACCCCTGCTGCACGGCACCGAATCGCTGGGCTTCCGCGCGTTGGATCAGCTCTACCGCGTGGACCTGGACGCGTTCCTCGTCGCCCCGCAGCGCCAGCCGCGCAACCCGGGCTACGAGGAATAGCGCCTGTCTCCCCCCATGGAAGCGGAGCGCGAACAGCCGGGCCGCAAGCTCACCGTCGAGGAGCGCATCAGCGAGCGCATCCGCAGCTTCGACGTGCCCGCGCTGTTGGATCTGCTCGCCAAGGAAGGCTACGGCGACGCGGAGGTGGAGTTCCGCAGCCACCGCAGCACCCTGCACCAGCAGCACCTGGTGCACGCCATCGAGTTCACCCGCCAGCCGCGCAAGCGCGTGGTGATCACCGTCAACCTGGGCCTGCTCAGCGTCCAGACGCCGCTGCCGTCATTCCTCTTCCAGGCCATGGACCGGCTGGAACACGATGTGATGGCTGACTTCCTGGGTTACTTCGACCACCTGCTACTGCGGACTCGCTTCGCGGGTCAGTTCCCGGATCGCGACGAATCCCTGCTGCCCGGTTGGGAACACTCCACCGCGCACCGCTTGCGCCTGTTGCGGCTTGCCTGCCCGAGCAGCCTGCACTGGCTCTTCGCCAAGGTGTTCCCGGAGGCGGAGGTGGTGGTGCGCCGCGAGACGCGCCGCCAGCGCATCGAATCCAAGGGGATCCGCCTGGGCGCCGCCGCGCTCGGGGACGGCAGCGCCGTGGGCGGCTTCGCCACCATCCCGACGGGCGGCGTGGAGGTCCGGCTGTACCTGGACGAGCCCATCTCCGGCGCCGGCATCCCCTGGGCCGTGGAGGCAAGACGGCGCCTCAACACCCGCATCTTTCCGAGCCTCGCGGAGACCCCGCTCGCACTGGCGGTCATCCTCGCGCTGCGTGATCAGTCCAGCCACGCGAAGCTCCAGAAGGGCAGTCACCTGGGTTACGAACCGCTGGTTGGCGGTCCGGAACAGACCCAGGAGGTCCTCCTGTTCTCGGGGGACACCGCACAATTGCGATCAACTGAACCCCGGTAGACCTGCGATGTCGCTTGGTTGACGGGGTTTCCTGATCGCGCCTAGGCTGGAATTGTTCACAAGCAGGGCGTACTCCCGGAGCGGTTCCAGTGGTACGGGGGGAAGGAAACGCACTGCGAATGTCAGGGAGTCACCGTGGCCATTCAGGACCTGCTTCCCAAATCCCGCATCACCCTCACGTACCGCACCACCATCAACGGAGAGCAGGAGACGGTGAACCTGCCGTTGCGCCTGCTGGTGATGGGCGACTTCTCGCTGGGGTCCTCGGAAGACCGCAAGAACGACCTGGAGACGCGCCGCCTGCGCTCCATCGACGGGAAGAACCTGGATGAGCTGATGAAGGACATGAAGATGTCCGCCAGCTTCCAGGTCCCCAACCGCATCAACCCGGATGTGGAGTCGGAGCTGAACGTCCAACTGCCCGTGGACAGCATGAAGTCCTTCCACCCGGACGAGGTCGTCAAGCACGTCCCGAAGCTCAAGGCGCTGCTGCTGCTCAAGACGCTCCTGGTGGAGATGCAGTCGAACATCGACAACCGCAAGGACCTGCGCCGCCGGGGCCAAGCCTCCGGCCGCGTCCTGATCCTCCTTCCTCCCTTCGACTTCTAAAAGGACTCCGCCATGGCCGAGACCACGTACCTGAAGCGCCTGTTCACCAGCGTTCGCCTGGATCCGCCCCAGTCGTCCGAGCCGATGATCCTCAGCAACTTCGGCGCCGTCGTCGACGAGCAGCAGGTCACCCTGGAGAGCCGTTTCCTCTCCAGCGTCGCCGCGCTGCTCCAGAACGTCGCGCCGGTGGAAGGACCGGACACCACCACCCGCTTCGACAAGGGGCAGGTGCTGGACGTCATCAGCCGCATCGATCGCATGATCGACGCGCAGATGAACGAGATCATCCACAACGAGACCTTCCAGAAGATGGAGTCGTCGTGGCGCGGCCTGGAAGACCTGGTCAACCACACCAACTTCAAGGCCAACATCGCCATCGACGTGCTGGACGTGGCGAAGGATGAGCTGGCGGAAGACTTCGAGAACAACTCGAGCAACATCTTCGCCGGCGCGCTCTTCGACAAGGTCTACATCCAGGAGTACGACCAGTACGGCGGTCGTCCCTTCGGCGCCATCGTCGGCCTCTACGACTTCTCCTCCACGCCCGCGGACCTGACCTGGCTGCAGCGCATGGCGAAGGTGTCCAACGCGGCGCACGCCCCGTTCATCTCCGCCGTCAGCCACACGTTCTTCGGCTGCGAGACCATCGAGGAGATGGAGGCCATCAAGAACCTGGAGGGCGTGCTCGCCCACCCCCGGTTCGGCCGCTGGAACGCGTTCCGCGAGACGGAGGAGGCCGCCTACGTGGGCCTGACCTTCCCGCGCTACGTGCTGCGCCTGCCCTGGCACCCGGACAAGAACCCCTGCGACGTCCTGAACTTCACGGAGACGGCGCGCGGTGAGTCGGAGAAGTACCTCTGGGGCAACTCGGCCATCCTGCTCGCGCGCAACATGGTGAAGGCGTTCGAGATCTCCGGCTGGTGCCAGTCCATCCGCGGCCCCAAGGGCGGCGGTCTCATCTCCGGCCTCCCGGTGGACACGTTCACCCTGCGCGGCCAGGACGAGATCAAGGCCCCCGTGGAGATCGCGATCCCGGACTACCGCGAGTACGAGTTCGCGCGCTCCGGCTTCATCCCGCTCGTGTACCGCAAGGGTTCCAGCGACGCGACGTTCTTCAGCACCCAGTCCGCCAAGGTCGCCAAGACGTTCAAGGACCCCAAGGACTCGGAGAACTCGCAGCTCGTCACCAACCTGGCCTACACGTTCTCCATCACGCGTCTGGCGCACTACGTGAAGTGCATCATGCGCGACAACATCGGCAACACGGCCGATGCGGACTACATCCAGCGCCAGCTGGACTCGTGGCTGTCCAACTACGTCACGACCGTGGCGAACCCGGACGACCTCACCGTGCGCCGCTTCCCCTTCAAGGCGAGCAGCGTCGTCGTGTACCCGCGCCCCGGCGAAATCGGCTGGTACGACTGCAAGCTGGCGGTGCTGCCGCACATCCAGTTCGAAGGCCTCAACGTGGAGCTGATGCTCGAGTCGCGGCTCGGTTAGCCGCACCCCCATTGGGGCAGGTGAGAGCCTGCCCCTTCACCCTGGAGTGACAGATGCCCCAGTTTTCGCGCAACCTGGACGTGTATCAGGGCTTCAACTTCAAGAAGGACAAGCAGACCCCGGTTGGCTACATCACCGCGCTCACCATTGGTGGCGTGGCGCTGAAGGCGGACCAGGAGACCATCAAGGATCCGGAGAACCCGGACGCGGCCATCGCGGACAAGGTCGTCGCGGTGCTCAACCACTACCTGTGGGACACGGGCGTGACGGACGCCATGTACTTCTCCGGGCAGGTGTCGGTCGCCAACAAGCAGGCCGTGGCGGAGATGCTGCTGGGCAAGTTCAGCAACATCGAGGTCGTCATCAAGTACGTCGTCTACGAGTACGACCCCATCGGCAAGAAGTACTTCAAGTCGAACTTCCTCGACGCGGAGATCAAGGGCCTGCTCGAGAAGAACGGCGATGAGCTGAACATGTCCGTCGCGGACAACGAGTCCCGCGAGGTGCAGTCGCCCAAGAACTACACGTTCACGCTGGGCGTGAAGCCGCAGGCGCTGGAGCAGTCGCTGAACCTGGCCACGTCGTCGACGAAGAAGTTGGCCAAGAAGTGGGGCGTCACGGAGACGGCCAGCTAGCATCCGTACCGGTAACAAGTCGCGCCCGGGCCGGGAGCACCCTCGCTCCCGGCCTTGCTGGCGCGAAAGAAGAGAACAAGGCGCATGCAGCGGTACAAGCTCGCACGGGTCCGCTGGCACGTCGGCCAGACCCTCCTCCCCGAGCACTTCATCGCGCAAGAGGATGCGCTGGACGCCGAGATCCGGCTCCACGCCAACCTGTCCGGGTTGCCGTCCCACGGCGTCGCGTACCTTGCGTGGAACGAATCGCTCCTGCTGGGCGGCAGCCTGTCCATCTCCGCGCTCACCGTCGTCACCAAGACGGGGGAGCTGCTGGATGTCCCCGGCAACGCCGTCATCGCGCCCCTGTCGCTGGACGCCATCGGCAAGTCGGAGTTCATCATCTACCTGCACGTGCTCAAGGAGACCGTCAGCGCGGAGGGCATCCGCCTGTACGCGGATGATCCGCCGGTGCTCCAGCGCGTGCTCAACAAGCTGCAGCTGTCCTCCGAGCCGGTGATGGACGGGGCGGTGGCCTCCTTCGGGCTGGCGGCAGTCTCCCAGGACGAGGACGGCGCCTGGCGCACGTCGCCGGACTGGGTGCCCGCGCTCTTGCTCGTGGGGCCCAACCCCTTCCTGGAGAAGCTGCTCAGCACGCTGGATGACCTGCTGGACCAGGTGCGCCAGCAGCTGCTCACGCACATCTCGGACACCTACCTGCGCACGGACCGGCTCACCAACGCGCGCCGGGCGCTGTTCGAGGTGCACCGCCTGATGGCGCTGCGCAAGGACATGTTCCGGCAGGTGTTCGTGCACCCGTACCACCTGTTCGACGGGCTGCGCCGGCTGTACTTCGAGGCGTGCTGCTACCTGGAGATGCTCCCGGACGACCAGATGCCGGTGTACCAGCACGAGGACCTGGCCCAGGGCCTGGGCGGGTGGATCCGCCTGCTCACCCGCAGCTTCCAGCCGGAGGCCACGCGCTCCACGCACAAGGCCTTCCAGGTGAAGGACGGACAATACGTCTGCTCGCCGCTGCCGCCGGAGGTGAGCGCCGCCAGCGAGGCCTATCTGCTCGTGCAGCGCACCAGGCCGGGGGAGCGCACGCCCATGGACGGCGTGAAGCTGGCAAGCCCCTCGCGGCTGCCGCTGGTGCGCCGTCAGGCGCTCAAGGGCGTGCCCTACACCCACGTGCCGTACCCGTCGTTCCCGCACGCGCTGGGGCCCGAAATCGACTGGTACCTGCTGGGCAAGGGGGAAGAGTGGCAGCACGCGCTGCGCGAGGATGGCGTGGCCTTCTACGTGACGCCGGCGCTCAAGGGTGCCCAGACGTCGCTCTTCTGGCGGAGGAGCTGACGCCATGGCGCGCGCGCCCTTCCTGGACAAGTTCGCGGCCCGTTCGCAGAAGCCGAAGGTCCGGGACAGCCTGGAGCACGTGATGCGCAACATCGAGGCCGTGCTCAACACGAAGAAGGGCTACGGCTTCTTCATGCACGACTTCGGCCTGGGCGGGTACACGGAGAAGCTGGGCACGCGCGAGCTGGTGGAGGCGCTCACCGCCGAAATCCAGCAGGAGATCACCCAGCACGAGCCCCGGCTGGTGGGCCCGGAGGTGAAGCTGCGCGGTCGCGACAGCGGGCTGTGGCTGCACTTCGACTGCAAGGGCGCCTTCGACGACACGCCCTGCCACCTGCGCCTCGTCTTCCACTCCGTCACGGGCCAGGTGCGCGTGCACGTGGAGGAGACCTGATGGTGCACGCCGAACGGTTGGATTTGAGCCTCAAGCTCACCATCGCGGGGACGGCGCACGTCATCGACCCGGCGGACATCCTCCTGTTCGAGCTGGATCTGCACGGGTGGGGACACGAGGGCAGGGTGGAGTTCCGCGTCCTCGACGAGACGGCGCACGGCGGGCAGAAGCAGGACAAGGTGCTGGCGGACTTCCTCAAGCCGGACCTGGTGGAGGTGGCGCTGGAGCTCAAGGCGGTGCACTCCGACACGGCGACGAAGCCCACGTACACGTCGCTCAAGGTGAAGGGGCTGGGGCTGGACAAGGCCCTGTCGGAGGAGGCCGTCGCCCAGGCGAAGGGCGCGGCCATCACCTACCGGCACTACTCCGTGCGCTTCATGGACGCGGCGCGGCTGTTGTGGTCGCAGCACTTCCCGTGCGCGCTCTACACGCAGAAGACCGTGCAGGACGTGCTGGACGCGCACAAGGGCGACAAGATTGCCCTCGCCAACGACTGGGACGCGGAGCTGGGCGCCACCTGTCCGCTGCTGTTTCTTGGGCTGTCCCCGGAGTCGGGCGCCAGCTTCTACGACTTCGTCGTCTGGTTCGTGAACGCGCGCAACGGCGTGCTCGCGTACGACTACACCGCGCAGGGCTACCAGCTGCGGGCGAAGAAGGACGCCGCCGGCACGCCGCTCAACCTGCGCTCGGAGGACGTGGAGACGGTGACGGTGGTGTTCCCGGAGGTGGTGCGCCACGACGTGGCCATCCTCAACGCCGCCGCGGAGAGCCCGAAGAACCAGGCCATCACCAACGCCCAGGCCGTCACCGGCATCCGCCAGGACGTGCTGTTGCGCACGGACATCGCGGACGACGTGCAGAAGCGGGTGACGCTGGAGACGGCGCGCCTCAAGGTGCGCGGGCTGGAGGTGGACCTGTCCTGGAACCGCTTCCCTGCGGTGGCGTTCGCCCCCGGCGCGCTGGTGAAGCTGCCCCAGACGGCCGGGTGGGTGGCCTCCGGCGTGCCCGGCACGGACACCTTCCGGGTGCGCCGCATGACGCTCCGGGCGGAGCCGCTGCCCCCGGAGGAGCCCGAAGGCGGGGAAGGGGATGGCGGCGAGCCCCGGCGCCGTCCCAAGCCGGAGAGCCGCTTTCTCTTCAGCCTCACCACGCGGCTGGAGCGCAAGGACGAGCTGCACGTGGACCTGCCCGCCTTCACGACGCCGGTGTACCCGCGCTTCGTCGAAGGGCTCATCGTCAGCGAGGTGGGCGAGAAGCCCCACGAGACGTGGCAGGCGTACACCGACCAGGCCACGTCGCTGGACAGCTACAAGGTGAAGATGCCGCTCTTCGCCAACCAGATCATCCAGGTGCCCTTCAACGCGAACCTGTTGCCCGGGCACTTCTACTTCCCGGCCTACAAGGGCGCTCGGGTGCTGGTGGCGCTGGACTTCCAGCGCGCGTGGCTCAAGCGCCACCTGGACTGGCGTGCGGGCGCTCGGCTGCCGTCGGACGGGCAGGGCGTGCACCTGCTGGTGGGCAAGACGACGGAGAATGGCACGTCCATGCGCCACTTCTACGACGACAACAAGCCCGTGCTCCGGCTCATGCGCACCAACGACACGGACACGGAGAAGATCGAACTGAAGGAAGGCACGCTGCTCATCCTGGTGAAGGAAGAACCCGCGTGAGCACTGGCGCGGACGGGGAGGACTGATGGGAACGCTGGTTTGCAAGATCGAGCTGGACAAGGTGAAGGGCATCACCGTCCAGGTCGACAACGCGGACGATCAAATCACCCAGACCGTGGTGATGGACGGCACCAGCATCACCATCACGGTCAAGGGCCCCCAGGAGACGAGCACCTACGTGCAGAAGCAGGACAGCATCGTCGTGACGGTGAAGGACCTCACCTTCGACACCGACACCATCACGATGAAGTCCAAGGGCGTGTCGCAGTGGACCAGCCAGGACACGCTGACGGTGAAGAGCACGAAGGACATGACCTTCAACACCAGCGCCAAGCTGACCCAGACGGCGACGAGCGACGCGAAGCTGTCCTCCAGCGCCAACGTGAACATCGAGGCGACGTCCAAGCTGGCCATGAAGGGCAACATGGGCGCGGAGATGGTGACGTCCGGTGGCGAGGCCAAGGTGGACGGCGTGACGTTGAAGCTCGCCGGCAAGACGACGGCGGAGATGTCCGGGGCGATGACGAAGGTCACCGCCACCGGGAAGCTCGACCTGGAGGCCAGCGGCATGGCCAACCTCAAGGGCTCCATCACCAGCGTGGGCGGCGCGCTGGTGAAGCTGGGCTGACGCGATGCACGGATTCCTCTTTGACTGACGGACGGCGGGAGAGCGGGCGGTGAAGGATTTCTCGGAGAAGATCTACCTCGATTTCCTGTCGGAGCTGGACGGGCTGGAGCGCTTCCGGCAGCGCTTCCAGGAGCGACATCCCGCCGCCCCCCTGGACCGTGAAGACCCGGACGTGCGCCGCCTCATCGAGGCCATGGCGTTCTTCTCCGTGCAGACGCGGCACGCCACGCTGCACAACCTGCGCTCCACCTGGCGCCGGCTGTTCGCGGGGTTCTTCGACTTCCTCCTGGAGCCCGTGCCCGCCGCCGCCATGGCGCAGGCCGTGCCCACGGACAAGATGGTGGAGCCGGTGCTGCTCACCCGGGGCACGGAGCTGCGCCTGACGCCCGCCGAAGGGATTTCGGGCTCCTTTCGCCTCCAGCGCGACCTGCGCGTGCTGCCCATCTCCCTCAAGGCCACGGACGTGGTGCCCCAGGTGAGAAGCGGCCACCGGCTGATCCTCCGCTTCGAGTCCCGCTTCGCGCGCAAGGACGCCATCGACGTGCTCAGCCTGCACGTGCGCCACCTGGACGAGTACCGCTCGTCGCTGGCGGTGTTCCACGCGCTGCGCAAGCACCTGCGGCAGGTGAGCGTGGTGTACGACGAGTCCGCGGACGAGCACTCCGTGGGCAGCCCCTGCGAGGTGTCCTTCAACCGCGACCCGCCCGCGCCGGACGACGGCTCCGTGTACGCGCACCCGTTCCAGCGGCTGCGCGCCTTCTTCCAGTTCCCGGAGCAGCAGCTCTTCGTGCACGTGAAGGTGCCGCCCCCGCGCGCCAGCTCGTGGATGAAGTTCTGCCTCTGCCTGGACCTGGACAAGGACTGGACGGTGGGCAAGTCGCTGCACCCGGACTTCTTCCAGCTCTTCACCGTGCCGGTGGTGAACCTGAAGGCGGAGCCCGCGCAGGTGGTCGTCGCGGACGGCACGCGCGCGGAGCACCCCATCCTGAGCATGAGCGCGGGGCGCGAGTTCAGCCTGCACTCGGTGACGGGCGTCTTCGAGATGACCAAGGCGGGCCTGTCCCCGCTGCGTCCGGCGTTCCTGCCCGGCAAGGGCCCCAGCTACGAGGTGGACGAGACCTTCGACGAGAAGCTCACGTCGCGGCAGAGCCTCATCGTGCGCATGCCGGAGGCGTTCACCGCGCCGCGCAAGATTGTCTTGGAGGCGCTGTGGCACCAGCCGCAGTTCTCCGCGCAGGCGGCGGGCAGGGTGGAGGTGTCCGTGCCGGGCCGTCACATCGAGGGCCTGAAATGGCAGACGGTGGGCAGCCTGCAGCCCCACCGCGACAGCGTGCTACGGGATGACGTGGAGGCCCTGACGCAGTTCCTCGCATGGAAGGCGAAGGCGACCCTGGGTCGGGACGAGGTGGTCGCCCTGTTGGGTCACCTCGGGACCCCCGCGGAGAGCCCGTTCCGCCGCGTCCTTCCCTGGCTCAAGGAGTTGAAGTTCAGTGTCGTCCCCGACAGCGCCATGAAGGGATCGGGGATCCGCCACGCCTACGAGGCCGTCATGGAGCCGTTCGACTTGAGCTTCGAGCCTGTTGTCATCTGCTTTCTTGAGCAGCTGCGGGACCTGCTGGATGCTTGGAACAACGAGGCCTCGGTTGAATTGAGAGCCTCCGTGGCGGGACTGGGGCCGCTACAGCTTCCGACGTAGCACTCAAACATCATGAAACTGGAGCATTGGAATTCCCTCCTGGCCGCGCAGCGACGCGTGCGCCAGCTGCTCGACCGGGCACTGCCCGCCGAGCCCGCCCCCGGCGCGCGCCGTCCGCAGGGAAGGGTGGGGCAGGAAGCGCTGGGCCACCTGGAGCAGGCGCTGCTCGTGGAGTTGGAGCGGCTGCGCGCGGGCTTTGGAGAGGACATGGCTCCGGACGCGGTGGAGGATTTGATCCGCCCTTTCGTCTACTTCCTGGATGAGTGGGTGCTGCGCCGGCTGTCGGACGCGGAGCAACATCTCTGGCCGCTCCTGCAGCAGAACCTGTTCCAGGTCGACTCGGGTGGTGACCTCTTCTACGACTTCGTGGAAGAGAAGTTGCGTCGCAACGACACGCCGCCCATCGTCTTTGAAATGATCCGCTTCTGCCTCGCCGCTGGTTTCACCGGCCGCCTCGTGGGGCAGCCTGAGCGGATCCGCGAGTTCAAGGACCGCATCTCCGAGCGCATCCCGCAGCCCGCGGCCCTGATGCAGCCCGCGCCCGTGGTGCCCGTGGGTCCGCCCACCGTCTATGACTTCCCGGTGCGCTACTACGCGGTGACGGCCGCCATCGTGCTGGGGATGCCCGTGCTCTTGTGGTGGGCTTCCAATTGAAGCCCATCGTGACGCGGGAGCCTCGCGCGAGCACGGAGACGGACGGCGCGTCCCGCCGTTCAGCCACGCCGTACGTGGCCCCGCCCACCGCGCCGAAGCCGGTGGCGCTGCTGGAGGTGTTGTCGCAGCGGGTGGACGCGCAGCTGGGAGCGCTGCGCGAAGGCGTGCAGCCGCTGCTGCATGACGTGCGTCAGGCGTTGCTCGCGCTGGATCCGCCCGGGGACGCGATGCTGCCGTCGCCCCAGGAGCAGGAGAAGCTGCGCGCGTCGGTGACGTCCACGCTGGAAGAGGCCGAAGACGTGCTGGAGGCGCTGCAACTGGGCGCACGCTCCAGCGGACAGGGAAGCAGCTGATCGTGGGCGCGCTCCAGTCACTCCTGGCGGCCTTGAAGGCCCACTGGGTGCTCGCCTTGGGCATCGTGGTGGTGCTCGTCGCCGGCGGTGTGGGCGCGTGGTTCTGGTGGCGCAAGCGGCGGCAGCCCTCGGCGCTCGCGGGCGGGCAGAAGCCGCTGGGCTCCTGGCGGTTGCTGGACATCCGGAAGCGGTTTTTGAGCGCGCTGCCGTGGCGCTATCGCGCGTCCGTGCGGGACTTCCCCACGCTGGTGGTGCTGGGGCCCGCGGGCAGCGGGAAGTCGGAGCTGATCAGCGCGGAGGTGGACTGGAAGCGGCAGGCGCGCCAGTTCATGCCCAGCCTCACGGATGATCCGTTGCTCCAGATGTACCTGGGGCCGGAGGTCGTGGTGCAGGAGGTGTCCGCGCCCGTGCTGGAGGACGACTCCAGCCACGCGCGCGCCGCGCTCCGTCGCCTGTGGAAGGCCAGCTTCGGCCGCCGGCACGTGGGGCGGATCGTCATCGTCCTGGACGTGCGGTGGCTGCTGGACAAGTCGCCGGACGAGGTGAAGCGCATCACGCAGCTGCTGCGCGGCAAGGTGAACCTGCTGGCGGAGGTGTGTCAGGCGTCCGTGGAGACGCGGCTGTCGCTCACGCACATGGACTCGCTGGAGGGCTTCACGGACTTCGCGCAGCTGTTGCGCAAGCACGGCGTGCCCCTGGAGCTGTCCGTGCCCCCGCCGGGCAGGGAAGAGGAGCTGGCGCACGCGCTCCAGCCGCTGGAGAAGTACCTGGCGCTGGGCCTCACCACGCTGTCGCCGGAGGCCTTCGAAAGGCTGGCGTCGTTCTACTCGCGCGGCGGCGAGGCGTTCGCGGCGCTCGCGCGCTTCGTGTCCACGCTGGTGGAGAGCGGCTCGCTGGTGTTCCCGCTGAAGCTCGAGCGCGTGTACCTGTCGTCGCGCGTGGCGGATGAGCGGGCCGCGGGCGCGCTGGCGGTGCACGCGGATCAGCCGCCGGACAAGCTGATCGCCCGCTACCGGTGGACGCACCTGAAGCGGTGCGCGGCCATCGTCGCGCTGGGGTGCCTGCCCGTCCTGCTCGCGTATGCGAACTTCTACCGGATGCTGCTGCGCGCTCAGGACAAGCTGGACTCGTTCCAACTCACCGTGCAGCGGCTGGAGGAGCGCAACCAGAGCGTCTCCGGCTCCGTGGTGGAGGGGCAGACCACCGAAGCGGTGAAGGCGATGGAGGACCTCTGGGGCGCCACGCGCTACTGGCCGCCCTTGAGGAACAGCTTCACCGACGAGTGGGAGGAGCTGAGGGCCCGGCTCGCGCGCAGCATCCGGATGTCCTACCTCAAGCCGATGCTGGAGCGGTGTCAGGACCAGTGTCGGCGGTGCCCCGCGAAGGTCCCCGGCTGCCAGCCCGCGCCCTCGTTCAACACCCGCGCGACGCGCGCCACGCCCCTGGCCCAGGCCCCGGAGACCGACAGCTGCCACCAGGAGACGCTGTGCCGTCCCGAGCAGGCGCTGTACACGCTCGGCATCCTCTACGCCTCGCGCAACGAGGACCTGGGCAGGTTCGTGCTGCGCGGCGTGCACGGGACGCACAAGAAGCAGTTGGGCTGGACGGCCGAAGCCTACGGGCTGAGCCTGTCCAACGCGGAGCCGGAGAACGCCTGGCTGGAGTCCATGGGCCTGGCGGAGCCGATGATCGCCAACTACGTCATCTCCAGCGACAGGCCTTTCGACGAGAACGTGCCGTGGACCCGCTGGCCCTTCGTGTGGCTGACGATGGACAGCCTGCTGGGGCCGTGGCGCGAACACTTCCTGAACCTCCAGGCCGTCCTGGACGCCAAGGAGTTGGACCTGCCCCGGTGGTACGCGCTGCGCGATGAGCGCGAGCACCTGCGGGCGGCGCTGGAGGAGAGCGTGCCCTTCGGATCCGCACGCCAGGTGATGGACCTCATCAACGCGTCCGACGCGGATCTGGACGCCAACCAGTTGAAGGGCGTGGGCAGCCTGCTGGACTCGCTGGACTGGATGCGCGGCAACCGCCAGACGCTGGAGGCCATCCTGCGCATGGAGGACGAGGCGGACACCGCGCTGCGCGCCGCCGAGCGGATGACCCCCGCGGAGCTGCTCACCCGCGCGGACGGCCTCTTCGCCCCCAGTGACGGCGACGCGCGCTATGCCGTGGAGGTGCTCAAGCGCGACTACGTGTTCCGTCCCGTGGACGTGTCTCGGCAGTTGCTGGACAAGGTCCTGCGCCACCTGAAGGAGACGGGCCGCTCGCCGTTCATGGGCCAGACGTTCAACCCGGGCACGGGCGAAGTGGCCTCCGAGGTGGCCTCCGAAGGGGCAGGGGACGACGACACGGAGTTCGCCAGCGGGCAGGTGCCGGTGGTGGGCAAGGTCCTGGGCAAGGCCGCCTTCGACGCGCAGTTGAGCCCGCTGGTGGACGAGTTCACCGAACGGCTGGCCAAGTCCCGGCTGTCGCGCGAGGAGGCCGTGGAGCGCTCCACCTTCGTGCAGAACAAGGTGCAGACGTTCGCCAAACGCTACGGGCAGGACCTCTACGCCAGCTACCGGGGCTACCGCTTCCGCACGTCCCGGGGCGCGCTGACCACCGACCTGGCGATGCTGCTGCAGCCGTCGTCCGCGCTGGAGGCGATGCTGCGCGACGTGGCGACCCGCGCGAGCGTGGGTCCGCTGGACAGCGAGTACTACGCCCCGATGCGCGACGCGGTGGCGCCGTTCAAGCCGGTGGTGCAGTTGATGACGCCGGACAAGGGCGGCGCCCTCACGGAGCTGGCGGCCTACACCACGCTGGTGTCGCAGCTCCAGCAGGAGCTGTCCGGCGTGAAGCCCGCGCCGGTGAAGCCCGCCGCGCCCAAGGAAGGCGCCGCGCCCGGGGCCGCGGCCCCGACGACGTCGGCGGGGGGCTCGCAGCTGGCGGAGATGATGTCGCCGATGGGCCGCATCGCGCTGAGCATGTTGCTGGAGGAGGAGGACTCGTACCTGCGCCGGGTGGACGCGTGGCTGGATCAGCACGGCCTGGTGGGCGAGTTCCGGCTGCCGTTCCGCCAGCCCTTCGTCGTCGTGCGCAACCGGGGCCGCGCGGAGCTGGAGCGCGTCATCGCGGAGCAGTGGGCGTACCAGGGCCGGCGCACGCTGGAGCCGCTGGTCCGGCGCTACCCCTTCAACCCCAGCGCGTCGCAGGAAGTGGATCCGGTGGAGCTGGAGGTGCTGCGCCGCAAGGACGGCGCCTTCTGGCAGTTCGTCACCCAGGTGCTGTCGCCGGTGGTTGAAGAGCGCGGGACGGACTGGTCGCTGCGCTGGCCGCTGAAGTCGCGGATGCTGCTGCCGCCGCGCATGCTGACGTCGCTGGGCCAGCTGGGGCGCCTGTCGCGGCTCCTGTGGGACGACGAGGGCAAGGCCCGGCCCATCAACATGCAGGTGCGGCCGTTGCCGCTGCCCTCGGCGCCCACGCCGGACAGCTTCGTGACGCTGTCGTACCTGAAGTGCGGTGGGGCCTCGTCGTTCGGGTTCAACCAGCGGCCGGCGTGGGGGGACTTCCCGCTGAGCTGGTGGAGCCCGCAGCCGTCGTCCATCGGCGTGGAGCTGCGCTCGCCGTCTCGCGAGGGCAAGCGCTACCGCTCCATGGAGATGTCCGAGTCGTCGTGGAACTGCTTCCGCCTGTTGGAGTCCGCCACGCTGACGGATCAGCAGAACGTGGTGTGGGTGCTGCCAGGACGGGGGATGGCGGCGAACGAGAAGGTGTTGGAGATCAGCTTCGGTCTGCGCGGTGAGCCGTGGTCGCCATTCCGTGGGGTGGTGCCATGAAGGGCAGGGGCATTCGGTTGGCGGCGGGACTCGTCGCGGCGGTGGTGGGCGGAAGCTGCGCGTCCCCCAGCCTGACGGTGAACATCAAGGCCCCGGCGGGCACCAACCAGGGCCGGCCGCTGTACATGCTGATCCGCACCGTGTCGAAGACGACGATGACGGAGGGCTACGCGGACGTCGCGGCCAAGGTCATCAGCCCGGACGACTCCGTGTTGCAGACGGTGGTCATCTACCCGAGCGCCACGAAGCAGGTGAAGATCCCCCTGCCGCCGGAGCAGGCCGTGGCGGTGAGCTTCCTGTTCACCACGCCGAACGGCGCCTGGCAGGCCCTGCTGGACGTGCCGGTGCCCCGGACGGTGGACATCGAGCTGCAGGAGAGCCGCATCCGCACGGACCTGCCCCGGCAGATGTCCACCCAGGAGGCCGCGCCGGAAGTCCCGGCCGCCCCCAAGGCCCCCGCCGCGCCGAAGGCTCCCGAGCCTCCGACGTCGCTCGCGTCCCCGTAGCCCCGCTGCTTCAGGTGGCGAGCGCGTCCAGCTTCGGGCCCAGGGCCTGGAGCGCCGCCGTCACCCGCCCGTTCACCGCGGTGACGGGCCTGGCGAACGCGCCGGCCTGGAGCTGGGCGCCAATCGCATCGAGAGGGGAGAGCAGCTGCGGCCTGGACGTGGTGGCCTGGGTCGTGACGGCGTCCACCTGCGTCTGCGCGCCCGTCTTCAGGGCCTCCGCCCGCTGCTTGAAGGCCGCCAGCGCCTTGTCCACCTGGCCCGCGAGCGTCGTCTCCGCGCTGGCGCGGGCCGTCTCCAGGGACTTCAGCGCGGCCGTCACCGACGTGTTCGTGGTGCCCAGGTGCGAGTCCAGGCGGCCCTTCGCCGCCGTCACCTGATCTTCCGCCGCGGTGCGCGTCGCCTGCATGGCCTGCACGGCCGCGTCGATGCCGGCGCCCACCTGGGTGTCCAGGGCCTTGAGGCGCTCGGGCACCTGCGTGTCCAGGGGCTTCACCTGCGCGGCCACCTGCTGCTGCATCGCCTGGATCTGCTGCACGCCCTGATCGCGCACGGTGCCGATCTGCGTCACGCCCGTGGCGATGACCTGCGCCACCTGGGCCGAGGCCTGCTCAATCGCCTGGAGCACGGACTGGGTGAGGGTGCCCATCTGCGTCACGACCTGGTTCGTGGCCGTGTCGATCTGCGTCTGCGCCTGCGTCTGCACCGTCTCCACCTGCGAGACGATGGTCTGCTGCACCGTCTGGAGCTGGGTGCCCATCTGGGAGGAGAGGGTCCCCAGCTGCGTGGTGATCTGCTTGACCACCTGGCTGATGCCCTGGACGGCCGGGTTCACCAGGGGCTTGGGCAGATCCGCCGCGGGGATGGCGTCCAGCAGGCCCAGGGCGCGCTCCAGCAGGGCCTCCAGCGAACCCACGAGCTGCTGGAAGAGGGTCTGCAACTGCTCCAGCTTCTGGGGCAGCAGGTCGAACATCGCCATCACCTGCTGCTTGAGCGCGCTGACGCTGGCCACCAGCGTGTCCAGCGTGGTGAAGGCCGCGTCCAGCGTCTGCTTCAGCGGCGCCTTCAGCGTCTCCACCGCCGTGAGCGTGCCCTGCACCAGGCCGTCGATGGTGGTGCTCACCTGGGTGATGGCGGCCTCGATGCGCGTCTGCACCTGGTCGATGAGCTTCTCCACCGCCGCGAGCTGCGCGGCCACGGTGGCCACCTGGCCCGACACCGTCTTGCCCAGCGTCTCCAGCGTCCCGGCCGCCTGCGTCTTGCCCGCCGTCAGCGAGGGCGCCACCTGCGTGTCCACCGGATCCACGATGCCGGCCGCCGCCGTGGCCGCCGCCTTCACCTGGGCCGCGAGCGACTTCTGCTGCGTTTCAATCGCCGTCTGCTGCTGCTGGTGCGCCTGCTGCGCCGTCTTGCCCGCGCCGACGATCTCCTGATGCAGCGCGGTCAGCGCGCGCACCGGGTCGTTGATGGCGCCGTCCAGGGTGCCGATGAGCTGCGTGCTCCGCCCCGTCGCCGCGTCGCGCGAGGTGGCCAGCCGCACCAGCACCGCCGCGAGCGCCGCCCCGAGCGTCGTCCCCACGCCCGTCAGGTCCTGGGTGAGCTGCGTCTTCGTCTGGTCGAGGAGCGCGTGGCCCTGCGCGCGGCGGGCCTCGGTGTCCGCCTTGGAGCCCTTGCGCGCGTTCAGCTTCGCGTCGAAGGACTTCTTGTCCGCGTCGCAGCGCTGGGCCACCTGCTGCTGGAGCGCGGTGAGCTGGCCCTGGGAGGACTCGGCGGAGGTCTTCGCCTGCGCCTCGAACCCCTGGCTCTTCGCGGCCGCTTCCTTGCCCAGGGACTCCGCCGACGCCCGGGCCTTCGTGCCCGACGCGCTCAGTGCCTGCTGGTGGCCCTGCACCTCCGTGGCCAGCGCCTGGAAGCGGGAGGAGGGGTCCAACACCTTCACGTTCACCGCGTTGACCTGCGTGAGCAGCTTGCCGACCGTGCCGTCCACCGTGGGGCGCAGCGTGGCGACGAGCGTCAGCACGCCCTGGGCCAGGGCCTCCACCTCGCCCTTCGCGGTGGTGAGGCGCGGCGTCACGCCCGAGCCGAAGCCCTGCACGGTGGCCTTGTGCTTCGAGACGATGGCGCGCAGCTCGTTCATTTCAGCGCCCCCAGCGCGGCCTTGGCCTCGGAGGCGGCGCCGGAGAGCGCGCCCGCCTGTCCATCCAGCCCGTTGAGCGCGCCCGTCAGCTTCGTGCGGGACTCCGCGGCCTGGCCTTTCACCTTGGCCTCCGCGGCGGAGAGGGCCGCCCCCGTCTCTTCGGAGGCCGCGTTGAGCTTGGCGTTCACCGCCGCCGTGGAGGCCGTATAGGCGGCCGTCGTCTCGCCCACCGCGCCGTCCACGCCCGCCGTGAGGTCGCCCTTGGCGGTCTCCACCTGGGGCGTCACGTCGTAGGTGGGCGTGGTGGCGGCGCCGCCGGGCTCCTCCTTCGTCTGGATGAGGAGCCGGCCCTCGGAGATGCGGATGATCTCCGTGTCGTTGGAGTTCACGCGTCCCAGGTTCCACACCGGCTTGGCGTCCTGGTAGTCGTGCGTCATCGCCGTCTGGTTCGTGCCGTTCTTGCCGAAGAGCAGCTGGTCGCCCTGGCTGTCCTGGGGCATGCGCACGCCCTCGCCCCAGTCCAGGTAGCGGTGCAGGGCCGCGTGGTCGAAGTGCAGCGCCACCAGCGCGCGCTCGTTCTTGTACGGGGGGAAGTAGAACGTGCCCGGGAACAGGCCGGGCTCCGCCGGCACGCTCACCGTCTTGTTCCACAGCGGCACCGTCACGCGGTAGTTCGTCACCGACGTCTTCGGATCATCCACCTGGAGGTAGATGCGATCGTTCGCCTCGCCGCCGGGGCTGTGCACCTTGCCCTCGACATAGATGGGGTAGTGGGGCGGCCGGTACGCGGGCAGCTCCGGCACCGGATCCGACTTCTGCTCCAGCAGCACGGAGAGCGTGACGGCGTAGCCCTCCATCGCCTCCTGCTGTCCGTCATGCGGTCCGGCCTGGAGGCCCACGCCGTCGAAGGACAGCTCGCAGATGCGCAGGTCCTCGTTCAGGCCGGTGAGGTCCGGGCTCCAGAGCGGCCCGTCCAGCTTGAGCAGCGCCCCCGGGTGCAGCGCGACGGGCGGCACGTCCAGGAACGTCAGCCGCAGGCGCCGCTTGCGCAGCCGCAGGCGCTCCTTCTCCAACGACTGGCGCTTCTCCGCCTCCGCGGCGATGGGCGTGCGCACCAGCATGTCGTGGCTGATGCCCGCCACCGCCTGCGCCTGGGGCAGGGCCACCGTGGTCGGCGCGGCGCCGAAGCCGTTGAGCACGCGCGTGCCGTGCCGGATGACCGGGGGCAGCTCCACCTCCACGCGCTCCACGTGCCTGCGGCTGAGCGCGGTGACCTTGCCCGTGGCCGGCTTCTTCGCGGAGAACGTGTACGTGTCCTTGGGGCTGTCGTACGTCAGCGAGCCACCGCGCGTGTCCACGAACCAGAGGACGAAGTCGTGGAAGCTGGCCGCCGCGTTGTCATCCCCGATGCCCAGGCACAGCATCGCGTGCTTCGACTCCAGCGCGTCCCAGTCGTAGGTGAGCAGCAGGCCGCCCGGCTTGTGCAGATCGAGCAGCTCCGACACCTTCTTGCCGGTGTGCAGCTCCACCGGGCGGTGCTGCTTCCAGAGCACCCGCGCGGGGTCCGCGAACTCCACCGTGTACTTGCGGAACATCACCGCGACGCCGTCCTGGAGGCCGTGCGCCGAACCGCTGACGCTCTTGGTCGTCACGATGCCCTGCACCAGCAGCGGCGCGGGCGGCGGGTCGTACACCCCGGACAGGGCCAGACGGATGCGGATCAGGTCCGGCTTGCTGAAGGCGGTGAAGAGCTTCGCGTCCGCCTTCTCCAGCGACGTCCAGAACGTGAGCGATCCGGTGAAGCCGGACGGCGCCATCCGCAGCGAGAAGGCCTGCACCTGACCGCCGGGGATGGTGAACGGCTGCTCCCCCGCGGTGACGGTCAGCTCCAGCTTCAGCTTTTCGTGGAAGAGGAAGGGGGGCGCCATGGCGTCTCTACCGGGCCTTCGCCTGGACCTCCTCACGCGTCAGGGCACCCCGGGCCTCCAGCGCATCCATCATCGCGCGCATCACCCGGGCCTGCTGCGCCACCATGCGCTCCAGGTCCGCCACCTGCTGGGTGAGCGCCTCCACCTTCGACGTCAGCTCCGTGTCGCGCGATGATGGATGCGCTGGAGGCCCGGGGTGCCCTGACGCGTGAGGAGGTCCAGGCGAAGGCCCGGTAGAGACGCCATGGCGC
>SECN01000103.1 GCA_004173515.1 Myxococcaceae bacterium
CCGGTGACCGTCTTGGGCGTGATGTCGCCAAAGCCCACCGTCGTCATCGTCACGATGGCCCAGTACATGGACCGGGGAATGCTGTCGAAGCCGTTCGCCTCGCCCTCCACCATGTACATGAGCGCGCCCATGATGACGTCGATGCTCAGCACCGTGCCCAGGAAGACGATGATCTTCGGACGGCTGGCGCGCAGCGCCGTCAGGAGCACCTCCGCCTGTCCCAGCAGGTGCCCCAGCTTGAGGATGCGGAAGACGCGCAAGAGGCGCAGCACGCGCACCACCAGCAGCGTCTGTGCCCCGGGGAAGAACACGCTCAGGAACGACGGCAACAGCGCCATCAGGTCCACGACGCCGAAGAAGCTGCGCGCGTAGTGCATGGGCCTGCGCACCGCGATGAGCCGCAGCACGTACTCCAGCGCGAAGAGCACGGTGAAGACCCACTCGGCCACGTGCAGCGCGTGGCTGTGGTGGATGCGCACCTGCGAGACGCTCTCCAGCATCACCGCGACCACGCTGAACACGATGGCCCACAGCAGGGCCACGTCGAACGCCTTGCCCGCCGGGGTGTCCGCTTCGAAGATGACGGTGTGCAGGCGGGCGCGGAAGCCGCCCACGGGACTCTGCTCGGAAGGCCGGTTCACGGCCGCGCAGCTTAGGCTCAATCCTCCGGCCGTCGAGGATGGCGGCTCCCCGCTGGAACGTTCGCCGCCGCCAGTTGCCCTGGACCCGGGCCCGCGTTGCTCCCAGCCCGAGCAGGGGCCACCGTCACCGGCTTGCGTGTCGTGGCGGGGTCCTGACGCGGGTGGAGCCAGGGGGATGGTGCATGGTGGTGCGATTACTCGACATCTTCCCGACGTGGTTGATCGCCCTGGCGGTGATGGGGCTCATCTTCGTGGCCCTGGAGGTGGGCTTCCGGCTCAGCCACCGCAGGCCCGGGCTGGATGAGGCGTCCGCGCTCCAGGCGTCGGTGCTGGGCCTGGTGGCGCTCCTGCTGTCCTTCTCCTTCTCCATGGCGGAGGAGCGCTTCAGCCAGCGGCGCGACCTGGTCGTCAAGGAAGCGAACGCCATCGGTACCCTCTACCTGCGCAGCGGCTTTCTCCCCGAACCCACGCGCGGCGAGATGCGGACCCGGATGCGCCGCTACGTGGACCTCCGGCTGGAGGCGTACGTGTCCGTGGGGGACCGGGAGCACTTCCACCGGCTGCGGACGGAGGGGGACCGGATTCAGGGGGAGCTCTGGTCCCTGCTGGACGCGGTCGTGCTCCAGCAGCCGACCGGCGTCCAGACCCTCATGACCCAGGCGGTCAACGACGTCATCGACGTCTCCTCCGAGCGTCTGGCCGCCGCCCGGAACCTCATCCCGGACAGCATCTTCGTCCTCCTGCTCATCGGGATCCTCGGCTCGGGGCTGCTGCTCGGCTACCAGCCCGAAACCCACGCGCGCGGGTGGATGTGCTGGACGGTCTTCGCGGTGATGCTGACCGCCGTCCTGTTCACCCTGCTGGACCTCGACCTGCCGGACCGCGGTCGCATCCGCACGAGCCAGCAGCCCCTGCAGGAGCTCCGGGACCAGATGCACTGATGCAATCAAGGCAGGCCCTGGCCGTTCCTGGGACACAGGGCGCGAGAACGCGCCTTGGCCCCGAGGAGCCTGGACCATGGAACACGCAACGCGGCGCACCGTCCTTCCCCTGCTCGGCCTTGGCGCATCGCTGGTGGCGGGCCTGGCCACCGCGGAAGAAGCACCTCCCACGCCCCAGGCCGTCATGCGCGAGGCGCGCCGGAGCGTGCTGCCGGACAGCATCGAGAAGGCCGAGGCGGTCCGCATCGGCGGCATCGACCAGTGGATCTCCGTGCGGGGACGCCACAAGGACAACCCGCTGCTGCTCTTCCTGCACGGAGGCCCGGGCTTCACGTCCCTGCCGTCCGCGTACTTCTACCAGGGCGAATGGGAGGAGTTCTTCACCGTCGCGCACTGGGATCAGCGGGGCGCGGGGAAGACGCACGCGCTCAACGCACCCGACAAGGTGCTCCCCACCCTGACGATGGACCGCATGGTGGCCGACGCGGAAGAGGTGGTCGGCCACCTGCGCAAGACCTACGGCAAGAAGCGCATCGTGCTCGTGGGCCACAGCTGGGGCACCGTGCTCGGGGTGAAGCTCGCGCAGCGCCACCCGGAGTGGTTCGACGCCTACGTCGGCATCAGCCAGGTCGTGGACATCCCCCGGAACGAAGCGCTGGGCTACGAGGCCACGCTCCAGGCGGCTCGCGCGGACGGGAACGCGAAGGCTGTCGCGGAGCTGGAAGCGCTCGCGCCCTTTCCGGATCCGAAGGACGCCGCGCGCCAGTTGGTGAGCCTGCCGAAGGAGCGCCGGTGGCTGTCCCGCTACGAAAGCCACGGCTGGCGCGACAAGAGCTGGCACGGGGCGGAGGTCTGGCGCTTCAGCCCGGACGTGACGCAGAAGGACCTCCAGGCGCGGGATGAGGGCCTGGACTTCAGCTTCGTGGCGCTCTGGGGCGCCATCTCCCAGGTGGACTTCACGCCGGTGAAGCGCTTTGGCTGCCCGGTGTTCTTCTTTCACGGACGGCACGACCTCACCACGTCCGCGCGCCTCATCGGGCCCTGGTACGACACCCTCCAGGCACCCTCGAAGAAGCTCGTCTGGTTCGAGGACTCCGCCCACATGGTGCACGAGGAGGAGCCCGGCAAGGTGCTCGTCCGACTCGTGCAGGACGTGCTTCCGCTCACCCGGGGGAAGTAACGCTTCTGCCTTGGAAGAAGAAAGGACGGAACCCGGGCCCCTTTGGAAACACCCGGGTTCCGTCCTTGTCCTCCACGTCGAGGAAGAAACCGTGGAGGACCGCCGAGCAGCTTCAAACCTTGTGCGGAGCCTCCGGGATGCCGGGCGGCACCGAGCCCGCCACGCCGGGCGGCGACACCACCGGGGGCGCAACCAGCGCGCCCACGTGCATGCGGTGCTGCACCTCCGCGAACCGCCGGGACGCCTCCGACTCCGGCGACACCAGCGAGACAATCCACCCCACGAAGAACGACAGCGGAATCGTCACGAGCCCCGGGTTCTTTAGCGGGAAGGGCGCCGACGCGTGCCCCAACAGCTCCACCTGCACCGTGGGCGACAGGAAGATGAGCAGCACCGCGCTGAAGGCGCCCGTCAACATGCTCGCCACCGCGCCGCGCGTGGTGAAGCCCTTCCACATCATGGACATCAAGAGCGCCGGGAAGTTCGCGCTCGCCGCGATGGCGAAGGCCAGGCCCACCATGAAGGCCACGTTCTGCCCCTTGAAGACGACGCCCAGGATGATGGCCAGCACGCCCAGCAGCAGGCTGGCCAGCCGCGCCACCTTGAGCTGTTCGCTCTCCGGCGCGTGGCCCTTGCGCACCACGTGCGACCACAGGTCGTGCGACAGCGCCGCCGCGCCCGACAGCGTCAGGCCCGCGACCACCGCGAGGATTGTCGCGAAGGACACCGCGGCGATGAAGCCCAGGAAGCCCGTGCCGCCCACCACCTCCGCCAGCATGGGCGCCGCCATGTTGCCGCCCTTGTCCACCGCCGTGATGCCCTGCCGGCCCACCAGCACCGCCGCGCCGAAGCCCAGCACGAACGTCACCAGGTAGAAGAAGCCGATGAGGCCCGTGGCGTAGAACACGCTCGTGCGCGCCGCCTTCGCGTTGGGCACCGTGTAGAAGCGCATCAGGATGTGCGGCAGGCCCGCCGTGCCGAACATCAGCGCCACGCCCAGGGAGATGGTCTCCAGGGGGTTGGCCACCAGCTTGCCCGGCGCCAGCACCTCCGGCCCGTACATCCTCGCCGCTTCGCTGAAGAGCGCCGCGGGGTTCATCCCGAACTTCCACAGCACCGCCACCGCCAGCGCGGACGCGCCGCCCAAGAGCAGCACCGCCTTGACGATCTGCACCCACGTCGTGGCGATCATCCCGCCGAACAGCACGTAGAGGATCATCACCGCGCCCACGATGACCACGGCCATCTCATACGAGAGGCCGAAGAGCAGGTGGATGAGGTTGCCCGCGCCCACCATCTGGGCAATCAGGTAGAAGACGACGACGGTGAGCGTGCCCACCGCGGCGGACAGGCGCACCGGGGTCTGCTTGAGCCGGTAGGCCACCGCGTCCGCGAAGGTGTACTTGCCCAGGTTGCGCAGGGGCTCCGCGATGAGGAACGTCACCACCGGCCAGCCCACCAGCCAGCCCACCGAATAGATGAGCCCGTCGAAGCCCGACGTGGCGACGAGCCCCGCGATGCCCAGGAAGCTCGCGGCGCTCATGAAGTCGCCCGCCAGCGCGAAGCCGTTCTGCACCGCGCTGATGTTGCCGCCGGCGGCGAAGAACTCGGAGGTCGTCTTCGTGCGGCGCGCGGCCCAATAGGTGATGACCAGCGTGATGCTGACGAAGAGGAGGAAGAAGACGATGGCCGTCGTGTTGGGCTGGCCAATCTGGGAGCCCGCGGTCGAGGGATTCATTGAAGTGCCCTTTCGGCGTCAGCGGCGGAGCTCGTCGAGGATGTGGTCGTACTTGCGGTTGGCCCACAGGATGTAGAGGCCCGTCAGCACCCAGGCGACCAGGATGGTGACCGCGCCCAGCACGATGCCGATGGACAGCCCCGGGATGAGCTGATGCCCCATCAGCGGCCGGTTGAACGCCACCAGCAGGATGAAGCCCAGGTATGTCACCAGCATCGCCACCGTCAGCGCTCCGGCCACGCGCCAGCGCGCGGCGGCGAGTGCCTTCAGGACGTCGTCCTTGGAATTGCCATACATCGGTGTGCCTCCTCGGCAGTGAATGGGTAGGGACCGCGGGCCTTCTAGCGACGCGGGGCCGGAGGCAGCCCCTTGCTCAGCAATTCATCCAGCACCGCCGGGTCCGCCAGCGTGCTGGCATCGCCCAGGTTCTCCGTCTCACCGCTGGCGATCTTCCGCAGCATGCGGCGCAGAATCTTCCCCGAGCGCGTCTTGGGCAGGCCCGACACGAGCACCACCCGGTCCGGCGCGGCGATGGGCCCGATGACGTGGCGCACCTGCTCGCGCAGCGCGCCCATCATCTTCTCGTCCGGTGTGCGCACGAAGTCCGGCTTCACCGTCACGAAGGCGCACACGCCGGTGCCCTTCAGGTCGTGCGGGTAGCCCACCACTGCGGCCTCGGCGACGGCCTCGTGCGCCACGAGCGCGCTCTCCACCTCCGCGGTGCCCAGGCGGTGGCCGGACACGTTGAGCACGTCGTCCACGCGGCCGGTGATCCAGTAGTAGCCGTCCTCGTCACGCCGGCAGCCGTCGCCCGTGAAGTACAGGGGCAGGAAGCGCGCGTAGTACGTCTCCACGAAGCGCTCGTGGTGGCCGTACAGCGTCCGGGCCTGCCCGGGCCAGGAGCGCGCCAGGCACAGGTTGCCGCTGACGCCGTTGCCCTCCAGCACCTTGCCCTCCTCGTCCACCAGCACCGGCTCCACGCCGAAGAAGGGCAGGGTGGCGCTGCCGGGCTTGCACGGCGTCGCTCCCGGCAGGGGCGCGATGAGGATGCCGCCCGTCTCCGTCTGCCACCACGTGTCCACCACGGGGCAGCGGCCCTCGCCCACCACGTCGTGGTACCAGCGCCAGACCTCCGGGTTGATGGGCTCGCCCACGCTGCCCAAGAGGCGCAGCGACTTGCGGGAGGACTTCGTGACGAACGCGTCGCCTTCCTTGATGAGCGAGCGCAGCGCGGTGGGCGCGGTGTAGAGCGTGGTGGCCTTCACGTCGTCCACCACCTGCCAGAGGCGGCCCGCGTCGGGCCAGGTGGGCGTGGACTCGAAGAGGACGGTGGTGGTGCCGGTGGAGAGCGGGCCGTACAGCAGGTACGAATGCCCCGTCACCCAGCCCACGTCCGCGGTGCAGAAGTGCACGTCGTCCGGCTGCGTGTCGAAGATGTAGCGGAACGTGGTGGCCGCGTACACGAGGTAGCCCGCCGTCGTGTGCATCACGCCCTTGGGCTTCCCGGTGGAGCCCGACGTGTAGAGGATGAAGAGCGGATCCTCGGAGTCCATCCACTCCGCGGGGCACACGCCCCGGTGCTTCTTCACCTCCACGTCCAGCCAGTGGTCGCGGCCCTCGCGCATCGGCACGTCCTTGGGCGTGCGGCGCACGACGAGCACGGACGTCACCTGGGACAGGCCCTCCAGCGCCTCGTCGGTGATGGCCTTGGTCGCCACGTTCTTGGGGCCGCGCGGGCCCTCGTTGGCGGTGACGACGAGCTTCGCGCCGCAATCCAGCACGCGCTCGCGCAGCGAGTCCGCGGAGAAGCCGGCGAACACCACGGAGTGCACCGCCCCGATGCGGGCGCACGCGAGCATCGTGTACGCGAGCTCCGGCACCATGGGCAGGTAGACGATGACGCGGTCGCCTTTCTTCACGCCGTGCGCCTTGAGCACGTTGGCGACGCGGCCCACGTGGTGCTGGAGGTCGCGGAAGGTGATGACCTCGTATTCGCCGGGCGTGTTCTTCGCCCAGACGATGGCGGCCTTGTCCGGGCGCGCCTTCGCGTGGCGGTCCACGCAGTTGACGGTGACGTTGAGCCTTCCGCCCCCGAACCAGGTGAAGTCGGCGGCCGCTTCATTCACCTCGCGGAGGGTGTCGGGCGGGTGGAACCAGGTGAGCTGGCGGGCCTGCTCGCCCCAGAAGGCGTCGGGCGCGTCCAGGCTCTGACGGTAGAGGCGCTGGTAGTCCTCCAGGCTCTTCACGTGGGCGGTGCGGCGGAAGGCTTCCTTGGGCGCGACGAGCAGGTCCTGGGCGGGTGCCATGGCGGAGGGTCCTCAGTAGAAGAGCTGGAGCTGGGCGGTGCCGGTGATGCCCGTGGAGGCGTGGGCGATGTCCCCCACGCGCGACACGGCCACTTCCGTCTTCAGGTTGAAGGTGTGCTTCTGGAACCAGAGGTTGAGGCCGGGGCGCAGTGTGAGCAGGTCCTGCGCCCCCACGCGCCCGTTGAAGTACTCGCCGGAGAGGATGGGCTGCACGATGCCGAAGCGGTAGCCGACCTCCACGAAGAAGCCCGTGCCGCTGCGCGGGTTGTCGTAGCCCTGCTGCCAGGAGAAGACGTTGCTCTGGAGGACGAACTCCTGGTCCGTGCCCACCGGCATGTCCAGGAACACGTCCGCCGCCAATGCCACGGCGTCATGCACGCCGGAGGCGGTGGCGATGGCGGAGTACTGGTAGTCGCCGCCCACGCCGAAGGACAGGAGCGGATGGTCGGTGAAGTAGATGCCCCGGAGGAACAGATCCTCCTCGCGACCGAACACGTTGTAGCGCGCGTGGCCCACGACGCGCGGCAGGTCGTCCGGGTTGACGATCTGCCCGTTCTCCAGCTTGGAGCCCTCCACGCCGTTGAGGATGGCGGCGCGGTACATGAGCGGGCCCGCGAAGCCGCGCACCTGCACGCCCATGTCGCGCCATACCTTGCCCACGCCCAACGGGTAGCGGATGAGGTCGGAGTGGTAGTCCACCGTCTGGAGCGCGATGGCGCCCTGCAACGCCTGGTGCGACAGCGGCGCGAGGATGAAGCCCGCCTCCACCCACGTCTTGTCGGCGACCTCGTAGGCGATGGTCGCGTCCTGGCCCTGTCGCATGAGCAATGCGTGTTCCACCGACGCTTCCGTCGGGTTTCAGGACCTTGGGGGTTGGCTCGCCGCGTCAGGATGTGGAGGAAGGTGACGGGGCGTTACCCTCCGTAACGATTCTCGCACTGCGTCGTAACGCGGCGTGGGCCGGGCAGGCCGCCGGGCGGGCCCCGGTGGGCCTTGTCCGCTTGGGAGCTCAGGCGCGGGTGCGCGGGATGCCCAGCCGCTGGCGCTTCTCCCAGAGCGTCTTGCGGCTGATGCCCAGCCGGCGCGCCAGCTCCGTCTCGCCCATGCGGTCCTGGTGCTCCAGCACGAAGCGGCGGAAGTACTCCTCCATCGAATCCGGCGAGCGCGGATCCTCTCCGGCGACGAGCGGCGGGAAGTCCAGCTCCTCCATCGCGGCCGGGGGCGCGTCCGTCGCGGCCGCGCCCGGCAGCTCCAGCGCCAGCAGGTCCGGGGTGAGCAGCGGCCCGTCGGCGAGGATGACCGCGCGCTCGAGGGCGTTCTCCAGTTCGCGCACGTTGCCCGGCCACGGGTGCGCGGCGATGGCCGCCAGGGCTTCGGGTGACAGCGACGCGGGCGCGCGGCCCAGGCGCCGGGTGGCCTTCTCCAGGAGGTGCTTCGCGAGCGCGGGCAGGTCCTCGCCGCGCTCGCGCAGGGGCGGCAGGCGGATCTCCACCACGCGCAGGCGGAAGTAGAGGTCCTGGCGGAACAGCCCCTCCTGCACGCGGCGGGGCAGGTCGCGGTGCGTGGCGGCGAGGATCCTCACGTCCACCTTGCGCGAGCGCGTGGCGCCCACCCGCCGCACCTCTCCGTCCTGGAGCATGCGCAGCAGGCGCGCCTGCGCGGGCGCGGGCAATTCTCCAATCTCATCCAGGAAGAGCGTCCCTCCGTGCGCGGCCTCCACGAGGCCCGCGTGCGCCGCCTGCGCGCCGGTGAAGGCGCCCTTCTCGTGGCCGAACAGCTCGCTCTCCAGCAGGCCCTCCGGGATGGCCGCGCAGTTGACCGCCACCATCGGCCCCTCCGCGCGCGGGCTCTGCGCGTGGACGGCGCGCGCCACCAACTCCTTGCCGGTGCCGGACTCGCCCAGCACCAGCACGGTGGCGGAGGAGGAGGCCACCTTGCGCACGCGCTCGAACACGTCGCGCATCGCGGCGGAGCTGCCCACCATGCCGCCGGGCGCCCAGGTCTGCTCCACCTCGCGCTTGAGGGCCGCGTTCTGCCGGGTGAGCCTGCCCTCGCGCAGCACGCGCTCCACCTGGAGCAGCAGCTCGTCGTGGTCGAAGGGCTTCGCGATGTAGTCCACCGCGCCCAGCTTCATCGCGTCCACGGCGGACTTCACCGTGGCGTAGCTGGTCATGATGAGCACCGGCACGCCCGGACACAGGCCGATGATGTCCGTGCCCGGGGCCCCGGGCAGGCGCAGGTCGGAGATGACCAGGTCGAAGGCGTCCAGCGCGTGCTCGGCCGCGGCCTCCGGCACGGCGCCGGCCTCCGCCACGTCGTGGCCCGCGCGGGTGAGCAGCCGCCGCAGCTCCGTGCGGATGATGGGTTCGTCCTCGATGACCAGGATGCGGCTCACGCGGAGACCTCCGGAAGGTTCAGGGGCGCGCGGGGCAGGCTCACGGTGACGCGGGTGCCGCCCTCGGCGCGGCCTTCGATGCGCAGGGTGCCGCCGTGCTCGCGCACGATGCCCTCCGCCAGCATCAGGCCCAGCCCGGTGCCTTCGCCGGGCTGTTTGGTGGTGAAGAAGGGTTCGAAGATGCGTTGCGACAATTCCGGGGGGATGCCGTGGCCCCGGTCCTCCACCTGGATGCGCACCTGGTCCCCCGCGGCCTCCGCCAGCAGCTCCACCCGCGAGCCCGTGGGCGACGCGTCGATGGCGTTGGTCAGCAGGTTCACCAGCACCTGCTCCAGCCGCTGCGCGTCGCCGCGCACGTCCAGCCCGTCCGGACTCTGGTGCAGGCAGCTCACGTCGCGGCTCTTGCGCGACAGCAGCGCCAACTGCGTGGCCTCCGCGAGCAGCGGGCCCACCGGCACGCGCGTGAAGGGCCGGGACTCGCCGCCCACCGTGCCCGCGTGGCCGAAGCCCACGAGCGTCCGGACGATGGCGTCGATGCGGCGGCACTGCTGGAGGATGAGCCCCACGCGCTCGCGCACCGCGTCCGGGTCCTCCAGCTCATACTTGAGGTTCTGCGTGAGGCTGGCGATGGCGGTGAGCGGGTTGCCAATCTCATGCGCCACGCCCGCGGCCACCCGGCCCAGCGATGCGAGCCGGTCCTGGTGCGCCAGCCGCGCGTCCACCGCCTTGCGCTCCGTCCAGTCCTCCACCAGCAGCGTCAGGCCCTGCGAGTCCCCCGCGCTGTCCCCGTCGGACGGCGCCAGCCGCGAGCAGTGCACGCGCAGGATGCGCGTCTGTCCCGCCACCGGAACGCGCGCCTCGGTGTCGCGGGCCTGGGACGTGGCCACGCCCGACAGCAGCGGCCCCCACGGCTCCGGCAGGTGCGCCAGCGGGTGGCCCCGCGCCGCGTCCATGGACACGCGCGACACCGCCTCCAGCGCGGCGTTCCAGATGACCACCTCTCCGTCCGGGCCCACCGTGCAGACGCCCAGCGGCAGGTCCTCCAGGATGCGGTAGAGGTAGCGGCGCACGACCTCCAGCTCGCGCACCGGTCCGCGGATGTCGCGCGCGTCGCGCACCCGCTCCTCCACGAAGCGCAGTTGATCCGCCAGGGCGGTGCGCGCGCCGGGGTCCAGACGCAGCGCTTCGTCCACCGCGAGCCGGGCCAGCACCGGACCGATGAGGCCGGACAGGTTGCGCTCCACGCCGTCGCGCAGGCGGCGCAGCTCCGCGGGCCGGCGCTCGTCCAGGGGCAGGTCCAGGGCCTCGCGCGCGCGGTCCACCTCCGCCGCCGCCACCTGCGCGCCCAGCACCGGCTCCAACTGCCTGCGGAACTCGTCCGGGGAGCTGGCGGCCACGCTGCCCCCGGCGAGCCCCGGCGCCTCGCGCGCGCACACGCGGGCGGCCTCCGTCTCCTCCGCCGACTGGCGCGTCATCAGCGATATGGCAATGAAGCACAGCGCGTTGAGGCCCAGGGACGTGAACGTGGCGAAGCCCCACGGCTCCTCCGCGGAGAAGCCCAGCGCGACGGAGGCCTGGTTCGTCCACGCCACCACGGAGGGTGGCTCCCACAGCGGCGCGACCAGCGTCGCCGTCCACGTCGCGGCGCCCGCGCCCAGTCCCGCGAGCAGGCCCGCGCGCGTCGCCTTGGTCCACAGCAGCAGGCCCAGCACGCCCGGCGCGAACTGCGCCGTCGCCACGAAGGACACGAGCCCCAGGTCCACCAGCCCCGTCGCCCGCGTGTCGATGAGCCGGTAGAAGCCGTAGCCCGCGAGGATGATGGCGGCGATGAGCACGCGCCGGGCCCAGAGCAGCCACCCGTAGAGGTCGTCCCGGCCGCGCGCGGTGCCCAGGGGCAACACCAGGTGCGTCAGGCACATGGGCGCGAGCGCGAGCGTGGTGACGATGACCATGGCGCTCGCCGCGGACACGCCGCCCAGGAACGCGAGCAGCGCCACCGCCGTGGCGCCCTTCGCGGCGGGCACGGAGAGGACGTGGAAGTCCGCGGGCCAGGGCAGCCCCAGCGCCTCGCCGGACCACAGCAGCACCGGCACCGCCGCGTTGATGAGCAGCATCAACAGGGGGAAGGCCCACGCGACGGTGGCCAGGCCATCGCGCTCGGGGGCCTCGGTGAAGGCCACGTGGTACTGGCGGGGCGTGAGGAAGGCGGCGACGACGGAGAGCACCAGGAGCGGGGCCCAGGAAGCGTCGCGCGCGGGGCGTTGCAGCGCCTCCACCGCTTCGGGGTGCAGGGTGAGCCAGTCCTGCAACCCGCCCACGCCGCCGAAGACGGACACCACGCACCAGCCCGCGACGATGACGAGCGCCAGCAGCTTCACGCCGGACTCGAACGCGATGGCCAGCATCAGGCCCTCGTGCCGCTCGCGCGGGGCGGGGTGGCGGGCGCCGAAGAGCAGCGAGAACACCACCAGCACGCCGCAGAAGCCCGGGCCCACCAGGGCGGGGGACGCGGCGGGGCTCAGCAGGCGGGCGGACTCCACGACGGCGCGAATCTGGAGCGCCAGGTAGGGCAGGCTGCCGGCCAGGGCGAACAGCGTCACCGCGGTGCCCGTCACCTGTCCGGGGTAGCGGAACGCGAGCAGGTCCGCGAGCGACGTGAGCTGCAGTTCGCGCGTCAGCCGCAGGAGGGGCCGCCACAACACGGGGGCCAGCAGACATGCGAGCGTGAGGCCCAGGTAGATGCCCAGGTAGCGGAAGCCGTGGCGGGCCGCGTAGCCCACGCTGCCGAAGTAGGACCAGGACGTGGCGTAGACGCCCAGGGCCAGCGCGTACACCAGCGGGTGCTGGGTGATGCGCGAGGAGATGCGGCCCCTTTCGGCCGCGTACGCCACGAGGAACAGCACGCCCAGGTAGGCGACGGAGGCGACGACGAGCGGGCCCAGGCCCAGCGTCATGGACGCAGGCTCCGGTGCGCCACCCAGCCGCCCAGGGCGATGACGCCCAGCCACACGACGAAGGGAAGCCAGGCAGGCGCGCCTTGCGCCAGCCACAGGCGTCGCAGGGGAGAGCCGAACAGCAGCACCGCGACGGCGAACACCAGCAGCGACGGCATGGCGGGAGGTTCCGCGGGAGGCCGCGACATGCGCACGAGGATAACAGCCTCGCCGGGCTCGGTGGGACCTTGATAAGCCGCCGGCCCATGGCCTCCCAGGAAGCGCCCCCCTTCTCCGAGCTGTCGCAGTTCACCCTCGACCGCGAATCGCTGCGGTTGTTGCCGGAGTCCTTCTGCCGCCGCCTGGGCGTCGCGGTGATGGGGAAGGTGGACGCCGGGCAGGAGCAGGCGCCCGTCACGGTGGCGATGCTCCATCCGGACGACCTGTCCGTGCGCTACCGCATCGCGGACTTCCTGCGGCGGCCCGTGCAGCCGGTGCGGCTGAACCGATACGAAATCGACGCCGCGCTGGAGGTGGGGTTCGGCGCGGGGCCGCACCTCACGGTGGACGTGGTGCTGCGTCCAGGCACGCCCCTGTCGGACAAGCCCACGCCGGTGGAGCTGGTGAACCACGTGCTGACCCGGGCGGTGGAACAGAACGCGTCCGACATCCACCTGGAGAGCTACCCGGACGACGTGGACCTGCGCTACCGCATCGACGGCATCCTGCATCAGGCCTACACGGACATCTCCCCGGACACCCTGCCGGAGGTGGTGGGCCGCATCAAGGTGATGGCCGGGCTGGACATCTCCGAGCGGCGCAGGCCGCAGGACGGCCGGCTGCGCGCGCTCTATCAAGCAGAGGCGGGGAGCAAGTCGGTGGACTTCCGCGTGAGCGTGGTGCCGTCGCCGTCGGGAGAGGACGTGGTCATCCGCCTGCTCGACGCGACGGTGGGCCTGGTGCCGGTGGAGCGGTTGGGGATGACGCCGGAGGTGCAGGCGACGGTGCTGCGGCTGCTGGGCAATCCGGAGGGGCTGGTGCTGGTGACGGGGCCCACGGGCAGCGGGAAGACGACGACGTTGTATGCGGCGCTGGCCCGGCTCAACGACGGCCGCAAGAAGATCATCACCGCGGAGGACCCCATCGAATACGTGGTCCCCAAGGTGAACCAGAAGCAGGTGTCGACGCAGATGCCGCACCTGACGCTCTTGCGCGCGCTCCTGCGGCAGGACCCCAACGTGATGCTGGTGGGGGAGATTCGCGACCTGGAGACGGGCAGCACCGCGCTGATGGCCGCGTCCACGGGGCACGTGGTGCTGGGCACCCTGCACACGGCGGATGCGATTGGGACGGTCAGCCGCCTGCGGGGATTGAAGCTGGAGGACGGGGACATCGCGGAGGCGCTGCTCGCGGTGCTGGCCCAGCGGCTGGTGCGGCGGATCTGCCCGGAGTGCTCCGCGCCCGCGACGCCGACGCCGGAGCAGGTGGCGCTGCTGGGGCCGCTCCTGGACGGCGTGCAGCCCCGGGCGGGCCGGGGCTGCGAGGCGTGTCGTCACACCGGCTTCAAGGGCCGCGTGGGCTTGTTTGAGTTGCTGGTGGTGGATCCGGACCTGCAATTGCTCATCGCCACCGGGGCGCCCGTCGTGCAGTTGCGCCGGCACGCGATGTCCCGGGGCTTCCGCACGCTGGTCCAGGATGCCCTGGAGAAGGTGGGGGCGGGCGTCACCACATTGCATGAGCTGACGCGCGTGGTGCCGTACCGCTACCTCGTCACCGCGCGGGAGGAGCGCAAGCCGGTGGCTTGACGCTGTCGGCGTCAGTCCTCTTTCGGGGTCAGGCCCGGGGGCAGCAGCACGGTGAACGAGGAGCCCTGCCCGAGCGTGCTCCGGACCTGGACGATGCCGCCGTGGGCTTCGACGATCTGCTGGGTGATGAAGAGGCCCAGGCCCAGCCCGCCGTAGTTGCGCTCGGACACCGCGCGCACGAAGCGCTCGAAGACGCGGGGTTGTTTCTCCGGCGCGATGCCGATGCCTTCATCCTGCACGGTGAGCAGGGCCAGCCCGGAGTCCATGCGCACGCGGACGCGGATGGGCTTTCCCGCGCCGTACTTGAGCGCGTTGGTGAGCAGGTTGGTCAGCACCTGCTCCATCCGGCCCCGGTCCCAGTTGCCGGGGATGGGGGCCGGCGCCTCCAGCTCCACCGTCGAGCCCGCCTGGACGGCCTGCGGTGTGTAGCGGGTGACGACCTCCCGTGCGAGCGCGGTCAGGTCGATGGGCGTCCGGTCCAATCGCAGTTGGCCCATGCTGATGCGTGAGACATCCAGGAGGTCCTCGATGAGGTCCGCGAGCTTGCGGACCTGGCGGCGCGCCACGTCCAGGTCCCGGGCCAGGCGCCCCACGGGCAGGGTGGCCTCCGGGTGGCCTTCCACGACGCGCAGCAGGGACGTCAGCTTCAGTTGCAGCGGCGTCAGCGGCGTCTTCAATTCATGGGAGGCAACGGACAGGAATTCGTCCCGGGCGAGCACGGCGTCCCGCAGCATCTCCAGCTCTCGCCGCTCCTGGGTCTGCTTGTGCTGCGTGAAGTCGCGCGTCACCTTGGCGAAGCCCCGCAGGGTGCCTTGCGGGTCATACAGCGCGGTGATGATGACGCTGGCCCAGAAGCGGGTGCCATCCTTGCGGATCCGCCAGGCCTCCTCCTCGAAGCGGCCCTCCTCCGCCGCCTGCTGGAGGGCCCGTTGGGGCTTGTTCCGGGCAACGTCCTCGGGGGGATAGAAGCGGCTGAAGTGCTGCCCGAGGATCTCCTCGGCCCGGTAGTTCTTGATGCGCTCGGCGCCCGCGTTCCAGGTGGTGACCCGGCCCTCGGGGTCCAGCATGTAGATGGCGTAGTCCTGGATGCTCTCCACCAGCAGCCGGAAGCGCTCCTCGCTCTGGAGCAGGCGCTCCTGGGCGAGCTTGCGCTCGGTGAAGTCGCGCGTCACCTTGCCGAAGCCCCGCATCACGCCCTGGGTGTCGCGCAGCGCGGTGATGACGACGCTGGCCCAGAAGCGGCTGCCGTCCTTGCGAAGCCGCCACCCCTCCTCCTCGAAGCGGCCCTCCCGGCGGACGAGCTCCAGCTCCGCCTGGGGCTTGCCTCGGGCCACGTCGTCGGGGGGATAGAAGCGGCTGAAGTGCTGCCCGAGGATCTCCTCGGCCCGATAGCCCTTGATGCGCTCGGCGCCCGCGTTCCAACTGCTGACGTGTCCTTCCAGGTCCAGCGTCAGGATGGCGTAGTCCCTGACGCTGTCGATGAGCAGGCGCAGCTGGGCGTCCACGTCCGGGCTGTTGTCCCTGCTGACGGCATAGGTGATGCCCCCGCTGCCTGGGGGCTCGGACTCCATGCGGTCATCGAGGGGGCTTCGCATGGGGTGGAGCGTAACCCGCCCCGTGTTTCGGGTTCGGTGTTGTCGCGCGGCAGGTTCCGCCTTCAGACACTCCCGCCCGGGCGTCATGCGCCCAGGCGGGCAGGGGCTCGGGGCTCCCACGCCACCGCTGCTCGCCTTCGCGGTCCGTGATCAGGGGCCCATGTCGCGGTAGCAGAAGAAGACGTTGTAATCGAGGTTGAACGTTCCCAGGATCTGGCTGGCGGTGAATCCGTTGGGGCAGGACGCGGCGCCGGTGATGGGATTCACATAGGGCACATTCGCAGAGCCGTTCCAGCGATAGCCATACATTCCGCCGAAACGATAGCGCCCTTGCGTCCCAGGGGCATGCTGGCGGTGGCAGTATCGGATCTCATAATCGAGGTTGTAGGTTCCCAGCGTGGATTCGCTCAGATACCCGCTGGGACACGATGAGCCTCCAGTCATGGGATTGGAATAGGCTCCGTTGAGCCCCCAGCCGAAAGCACCTCCGAAATCCGCGAGGGGCTCAGTGGTTCCGTCCGCATAGCGACCACAGAAGTGCAGCTCGTGGTCGATATTGTATGTTCCGAGCGTGCGATAGGCCGTGTAGCCGGCGGGACATCCGGCCGTGCCCGTATAAGGGTTGAGGTAGACGCCGTTGTCGCGGTTCCCATACATGCCCCCGAAGAGCATGTGCACATCCGAGGAGATGTTGACCCGGGCACTGCCGCAAGAACTCCCATAGCCGTCGGTGATGATGAGCACCGTCTGCCCCGCGGACAGGTGCGTGGTGACCGACGACTGGAGCGTGCCGTTCGAATCGTCATTGCATCCGAACGACTGGGTGGTGTCGTTGTACGGGCGGATCTCAAGCACGGTGTCGAAGTTCGAGCCCTGCGTGGTGAAGGTGTAGTTGGCCGTCCACGGAGCGGTCCAGATATAGGCCATGTCCGGGGCCGTCGAGCCTGGAGAGCAACTGGGGACGAAATCGCTCGACAGCCCGCAGGTGTGGGTCGAAGCGACGGGGGCGCCAATCGCACGACCCAGGTCCGCACCGTAGGTCTTCTGTTCGACGGAGCCGAGCACCGGCTCACCGTCGAGCGATGACTCAGGGCCACAGGCACTCAGGGCCACCGCCTGGCAGAGGAGCCAGAGCATCGCGGGGCCTCGGAATTCAATTCTCAATGGGATGATCCTTGCGTTCAGGCTCCGGTAGCGAAGCCGGCGCGAACATAGGAGCAGTTCGCGAGACACTGTCGTGAGTCTGTGAGGACTCCGGATGGGTCAGGAAATGATTGCAACTCCACGGACTGGATGTCTTTGGCGGGACTGGACATTTTCCGAAATAATTGTTTAACCTGACCCTGCACGTCCTTCGCCGGGCGAAACCTCCCACGTCAGACGCAAGTGCCAGACCACCGGGGCGCGGGATGCAACCGCGCGGGTGGCTGACCTGCGTGTGTCCTGGGGCTGGCTCCTCGCGTCAGTGCCGTGTCCAACCACCACCCCCGGACGCATCCCATGTCACCTGTCGTTTCCCGTTCGTCGCCCCGTTGGGCGGCGTGCGTCGCCGTGTTCGCGGCGCTGCTGCTGTCAGGCCTGAGCCCGCCGGCGGCGGCCGCCACCAACACGGAGGCCACGCAGAAGGCCATCCACTTCCTGAGCTCCGACGTGGCCAATTGGACCACGTCGGAGAACTGCATCGCCTGCCACCGCCAGGGCGCGGCGGTGTTCGGTCTGTCGAGCGCCAAGGCCAATGGCTACAACATGGCCCAGGTCACCTCCAACGGCCGCACCATCCAGGCCAACCTGGACCTGCTGGGCGCGCGCATCAAGGCGGACCAGCAGCCTTCGGGCAACTGGCTGCACTCCTCGCCCCCCTACCCGAACTCGAAGACGGGCTGGGCGTCCTTTGGTCTGGCGGGCTTCGATCAGTACGTGTCCACCCAGTACAGCAGCTCGCTGGTGATGGCGGCGAACTGGGCCCTGACCACGCAGCAGTCGAGCGGAAGATGGGTGGAGGACCACAACAGCTTCCCCGTGAACTACGGCAACGTCTCCCTGACGGCGCGGTACCTCGTGAGCCTGGCGCAGGCGAAGCAGCGTGTGGACCCCGCGAAGGCGGCGCAGTACCAGACGGCCATCGACAAGGCGGCGGCCTTCCTGCGCGCGAACCTGGGCAACAACGACACGTCCTATGCCGGTGACGGGATGCCGTACACCTTCCAGAAGGCGTGGACCATCGTGGGCCTGAAGGCCGCGGGCGCGGGCGCTGGCAACGTGAACACCACCGCCATCACCACCCTGGCCAACCAGTTGACGGCGATGGCGCCGGTGGGCGGCAAGGGGTGGGGCAGCCTGCCCTCGAACGCGTCCAACGACTTCGACACCGGCATCAGCGTGTATGCGCTGTGTCTGGCCGGCCGGCAGCCCGCGGAGGACGCGCGGCTGTTCGAGGCCATCGAGTGGCTGAAGTCGCGTCAGGCGGCGGACGGAAGCTGGGGCTCGGGCACCGCGACGCCGGACATCCCGACGACGTTCGCGTCGCTGGGCCTCGCATGCTTCGGTGACTTCAGCGTGGAGGTGTCCGTGGTGGGCGCGGACACCCAGATGTTCAATACCTCCGAGCAGGCAATCCAGGAGACAACCTACACGTTCAAGGTGAAGAACCACGGCTATCAGGCGGACACGTACGCGCTGGGCGTGGCGGGCGGCCTGCCCGGCTGGACGGCCACGTTGAACCGGCCCACGGTGTTCCTGGCCTCCAACGCGGAGACGACGGTGACGCTCACCGTGCGCGCTCCGGCGAACCTGACGCCGTCGCTCTTGTCGGAGGTCACCGTGACGGCGGCCTCCGGTGGCGCGCCGGGCGTGTCGGCCTCCGCGCGCGTGCGCACGTACACCCCGCCGCTGCCTCCGGTGACGGGCCGTGCGACGACCACCAGCATCCTGAGCCCCGCCGCGAACGCGCAGGTGACCATCGGGCAGGCGACGCTGCTGTCGGCCCGGGTGGTGGATGCGACGAACGTCGTCGTGAAGGGACCGGGCAAGGGCGTCGTCACGTTCTTCGTGGCCGGTGTCGCGATTGGCGCGGATGCCGACGCGGACGGCGACGGCGTGTTCTCCCTGCCCTGGAGCCTCTCCACGGACACGTGGACCGTCACCGGTGCGCAGGACTACCGCGCGGTGTACTCGGGCGTGACGCTGGAGCCGCCTCCGAACCTGCTGGGCAGCACCGCGTCCCAGACGCTGGTCATCAATGCCTACCCATACACGCCGCCGGACATCGTCATCGGCAACCAGCCCGCGTTCATCCGGGAGACGACGCTGTCGGTGTGGGGCTTCGTCCGGCCCGCCACCAACGGCGCGGTCATCACCTCCGCGGCCTTCATCGTGAACGGCGGCGCGCCGGTGGTGGTGATTCCCGAGGCGAGCGGTGGTCTGGTGTTCACGACGGTGGAGCTGGTGGAAGGACCGAACATCATCCAGCTCACCGGCCGCGACAGCCTGGGCGGCATCACCACGAAGCAGATCAACCTCACGGTGGACCGCATCCCGCCCGTCATCACCATCCAGTCGCCGGTGCAGGGCCAGGTGGTGGGCACGGCCCTCGTGGACGTCACCAGCCTGATTGACGAGCAGACGCCGACCCGCGTGGAGACGCAGTGGCTGAACAGCACGCTGCTGGAGTTCGGCACCGGCAAGGTGACGCACCCGGTGAGCATGCCGAACTTCGGAGAGCAGGGCATTCTGGTGCGAGCCACGGACGCGGCGGGCAACGTGACGGAGGCCGTGGTGCACGTGTTCGTGGACGCGGGCACGCCCACCGTGACGACGGACCCGGCGGACGGTGTGACGTTCGGGCCTCGCGCGAACCACACGCTGCCGTACACCCTCCGCGTGTCGTCGCTGTCGGCCACCACCGTGAAGATGGGCAGCCAGATGTTCCAACTGCCGCGCGGCGGCGGGGAGCTCCAGACGTCGGTGGTGCTGGCGTCGGGCGTGAACACGCTCACCATCGACGTGACGAACGAGGCGGGCCGCAGCGTCCGCACGACGCGCACGGTCCGCTATGACACGCAGGCGCCCACGGCCACGCTGCTCACGCCGGTTCCGAACGGGACGGTCGGTGGCGTCATCACGCTGTCGGCCCGGGTGACGGATGCGCTGAGCGGCATCAAGAACGTGGCGTTCACGCGGGACGGGTCCGGCATTCGCGCCGGCACGCTCCAGCCGAACGGGACGTGGACCGCGGAGCTGGACACCCGCGAGCTGCTGGATGGGACGCACACCGTGGATGTCTGGATGACCGACGCGGTGGACAACTTCGTCATCCAGGGCTTCAGCTTCACCGTGAAGAACAACCCTTGAGCCCCTGACAGGACTCGAGGGCGTGCGCGACGGGGCGGGAGGTCTTCAGGGACCTTCCGCCCCGTTGTCTTTCAGCCCGGTGTTGCCTGGGAGTCCACGGCCTGTGGACCGGTAGCCCGGGGGGCTACAACCCGCGCCGGGGCCGCGCTCGCGTGGGAGTGGCGGCACGAGACGTGCTCAGTGCCGCGGTCACTGAAGCCCGGACGCCCGAGTGCCGGCGGCGTCACGGCAGTGCGCTCCCCTCCGGCAGGGTGCTCCCATGACCGCGTCCCGTTTCCTCGCAGGCCTTCTCTTCTCGTTGACCCTGCTCGTTGGCGCCGAGGCCTCCGCGCAGAGCTGCACGACCCTGGTGAACTCTCAGTTCAGTTGGGTGCAGCGGGGCGGCGGCTACTACATCAACGTGACGGGTGTGTCGCTGAAGCCGACCACGGGCTCGGTGGGCCCGGTGGCTTCGTCCATCTCCGCCAGCCTGAGCGGCTACGTGGCCCAGAGCTGGTACCTCAATCCCGTCACGGGCGTGCTCACCCGCGTCCCCGCCCGGCTCACCAGCCCCGCGAACAGCGGCCGCCAGACCTTCAATGACCGGGGCTATTACTCCGTCCAGGGAGGCGTCTCGCGCTGGCAGAACTACTCCGCCTTCGCCCAGGACAACGTCCAACTGGAGCTGGATGACACCGGAAAGCTCACCCTCATCCTCAACACCTGGGGCAACGGTCAGGTGATCCTCACGTCGCCCACGTGCACGGGCAACGTGATGAGCGGCTTCTCCGGCACCGCGCTGCATGCCTTCACCTTCGAGCAGTTCTACCTGGGCTGAACCCAGACGTCCGCCCCGTGACGAAGGGTGGGAGCTGGCCCGCTCCCACCCGGGTCGTCGGCTCAAAGGCCGTCGGGGTAGCACCAGCCGGTGGTGCGGTCGTAACCGCCACCGGCGAGCGGATCCCCGATGAGCGCCGGGCCGAAGGCCTCCAGGACGGCTCGATGCACGGGCCATGGACGCCGCTGGAGTCTCAATCCATTCTGTTTGAGATGGGGATGAGATGAATTCTCATCCCAGGATTCTCAAGGTCGCGAACGCGGGACGCGGGTTTCACGTGGCGCGGGGCACGTAGTTCAGCAGGACGACGCCGCTTTGAAGCGCTCGGGAACCGGTGAGTTGGAGGCGGTGGGGCGCGAAGCCCGCGTCGATGAGCTTGATGCCTGAGCCCGCGATGACGGGATTGAGCTTGATGACATACGCGTCGATCTCCGGCTGGAGTTCGGCCGCGAGCCTCCCGCCCCCGCACAGCCAGAGGCCCAACCCGTCCCGGGCCTTCAGCTCCCGCACGGTGGCGAGCGGGGTGCTGGAGAGCTTGACCGAGGGGTCGGGGCTCTGGGTGAGCGTGCGCGAGAACACGTAATGCTCCAGATGGGGATAGGCATTGGTGGTCCCCGCATCCAGGCCCACCTGATAGGTATTGCGGCCCTCCAGCACCGTGTCGAAATGTTGCCCGGGACCGGAGAGGCCCCGGTGCGCGCGGTAGCCGGCGGGGAGCGTCTCCGGGTACTCGGCGGCGATGGCGTCCAGGTAGTCCGGCTCCATGGCGAAGAAGTCGAACGTGCCCTGGGGGGACGCGATGAAGCCATCAAGGGTGCTGGCGACGTAGTAGGTGAGTTTTCGCATGCGGTTGCTTCCTCCTGGGGCTTGGCTTACCGCAATGCGCGGGCTGGTGCTCCAGAGGTTTGACGCGCCTGTTAAGCCACCCGGGGTAGGTCCTGTCCCTCTGCTGGCCCCTGGTCCATGCTACTCAAGGGGCTCGAGGTCTGTTCCGGGGGAATCTGATGCCGAACTTCAAGTGTGGGCTGTGCAAGGGATTTTGGCGCAGCACTCGCGACAGCGTGTTCTGTCCCTTCTGCCCGGTGCCAGTGGGGCACCCCGAGAACTCCGGGACCGAGGTCGCTGGTGGCTCGGGGGCCACCTGCGCCCTGTGCAGGTGCGGCATTCAGGTTCCCCCTCAGATGAAGGCCCTCCGCTGTCCTGGCTGCGCCGTGTCGCTCAACGTCGTGGAGAACGAGGAGAAGGCGTACAGTGAGAGCGAACGCGACACCGCTGCGATTGGCATGCCCGCCGACATCCTCGACCTCGCCCCGGAGGTCCGAAAGGTGCTGGGCCCGCGCGTGGGCCCGCGACGCGTCCTGTGCCTGGGGTGCAGCAAGGACATCTCCCGCGTCTTCCTGATGACGGACGGCGATGACCTCACGATGCTGAGCCTGGACCGGAACCTCACCCAGGAGCGGCTCGGCCTGTTCGCGAAGGTCCATCCCCACACGGTGATCGCGACGATGAAGCAGACGAAGTTCGCGGAGACCGTGGCGTTGATGTCCACGCACGAGCGCTCGCGCAGGCTGTACATCCGCCTCTTCGACATGGGTTACGACTCGTTCTTCGCCAAGAGTGACCTGAGCTGGCGCGCCGACGTGCTCATCGACAAGATGTCCTGGCTCGCGCAACTGCCCACGGCGTTGGGACACCATCTGCACTCCCTCAAGAAGGGCGGCTTCTGGATTACGGACCTGAATCTCGCGCCCGGCGCCGACTGGATGCTGGAGCTGCTCGGCCTCCAGAACGTCACCGAGCGACTCCCCATCCAGATGCGTTACAAGAATTGGGGCTACTCGACGATCCAGCTCTACCAGAAGACCCGGGAGATGCCGCTCGAGCTCTCTCTCTACGCGATGTTCTTCTGGGCCGAATCGTTCAAGCCCGCCAGCCAGGAGCGCATCAGCCTGGAGACCCTCAGTTCGCCTCCCGAGGTGACGCTGGAGAAGTACCTCCTCGACCAGCTCCGCTTCCTGGAGCTGCTGAAGGCTTCGAAGGACTGGCCGCAGGCGGCCGCCCTCGACGGCCTGGAATGGTGGGAGGAGACGCTGAAGATTTTCAAGGCGGTGAACAGCAAGGTCGCGCCCTCGAACGGCGACGTGAAGGAGCCTCCTCCAGGGATTGCGTTGGGGGACGAGACAACGGTGCAGGTGGCGATGCTGCGCAGCGAGTTCCCCGCCATCGGAGAGGCCCTCGACGCGTTGACCCGCGAGCAACAGGAGAAGGAGGAGGACGACCGGCTCAGCCCGATCAAGATTCAAGTCGCGGTGCTGAAGAAGCTCGCCGACGTGGGGATGACCCTGGTGGGGAAGAAAGGCACCTTCAAGGTCATCCTCATCCCCAACAATCCCGCGCTCATGGGGCCATTCCGGCTCAAGCGGTTCGCGTAAGCACGGACGCGTCCGCGCAGTCGCGCCCTCGGCTCCTTCCGCGCACTCTCGCAAGAAGGGTGCAGGGCTTCCGTGAGTGAGGGCCCATCCGTCGCTGCCGGACACCAGGCCGCCCGGGACAGGTCCTACGGGCCGCACTCATCTGACAGGACCTGCCCCGGGTGGCTTAGAACCGGACATCCGCTCCCGTTCCGGGGCGCGACGGTCGATGTGGGAGGCAGGTCCATGCGGGTGCTGTGGTTCGTGGGAGGGATGGCGACAGGGGTGGTCCTGACGCTCATCACCGGGGTCGCGCTCTGGTTGCATGACAGCACGCCCTCAAGGGCGCAGATCGAGGTCCGGGTGGAGAACCGCACCGGACAGGACGTGCAGGAGCTCCGCCTGGAGCATGCGAACGGGGAGGTCGTCCAGCGCCTGCTTCGCAAGGGCGACTCGCTGGCCCTGACCTACGTGCCCTGGGGGGAGTCGTCGTACACGCTCAACGCCTTGTTGGAGGATGGCCGGACGCTGCGGGGCGGCGCTGGCTACATCGAGCGCGGGGCGCGGACCCTGGAAGTGCTGGAGCCGGACCGGGTGGTCTCCTCCGACCCGTGACGTCTGTCATTGCGCGACCGTTGGCCGCCCTGGCGGGTGCGGTGCAAGGCATGTCAGCGGGGATCCGTATCCTCGCCGCATGTCCATCCTTGAAGGACTGCCCACGGTCTGCATGGGCATGTTGTCCACCAGTGGAGGTTCGTCCATCGCGGCGCTCAGCCTGGGCGCGGCGCTGAGGCAGGAGGGGCTCGCGGTCCGCTACCTGCATTGTGATCCGCTGGGCGCGCGCCCGGAGGACACGCGGGTGCTCTCGCCGGAGCGGGCGATGCTGGCCGCGCACAGCCTGGATGTGGACGCGGCCTTCACCAGTCCCCTGGAGGTGTGCGAGCAACTGCTGCGCCTCCACGACACGGCGCCCTTCGGGCTGCTGCACCTGCACAACCTCCAGGTGTTCGGCCTGCCCGCCTACTTCCTGCGCAGGCTCCGGGGCGTGCCGTACGTGGTCACCTTTCACGGCTCGGACGTGCTCAACGAGACGCTGCTCGGGACGCGGCCGGAGGTCACCCGCGAGGTGCTGCGGGACGCTGCGGCGGTGACGTGCGTGTCGCGCTACCTGGCGGACGCGCTGGCGCACCGACTGCCGGAGCTGCCCTCGGCGGACGTCGTCCACAACTTCCTGCGGCCGGAGCTGCGGCGCCCGTGGCTTCCGGAGACGGACCTGACGGACCGGTTCCTCCACGTGTCCTCCCTGCGGCCGGTGAAGCGGCCGGAGCTGCTGCTGGCCGCCTTCGCCCGTCTGCATGCACTGCGGCCCCACGCCACCCTGCGGCTGGTCACCACCCACCGGGGCGCCCTGCGGGCCGGGGAACTGCTGGCGTCCTATCCGCTGCGCGACGCGGTCACGGTGCTGGTGGGCGAGGACGACACGGACGTGCTGGCGCGCGAATACCGGCAGGCCACGGCGCTGGTGCTCACCTCGCGGTTCGAGTCCTTCGGGCTGGTCATGCTGGAGGCGCTCGCGCACGGCCTGCCGGTGGTGGCACCGGCCGTGGGTGGCATTCCGGAGGTGCTGGGGACGGACTGGCCCCTGCTCGTCCGGGGTGACACGGCGGATCCGGAGGCCTACGCGGCGCGGATGGCCCAGGTGGCGGACGGCACGATGAAGCCACTGCTGCGTGAGCGGGCCGCGGAGGTGCTCGAGCGCTTCGATGGCTCACGGCAGGTGGCGGATTACGTGCGCGTCTACGCGCGGGCCCTCTCGGCGGGGTCGGCATGAGGGCGGACGGACGCGGTGGGCGCCAACACCCGGGAGACGGTGCATGCCAGGGCTGACGGGGGTGGTGGGACCGGAGGCCGGAGTCCTGCTGGAGCGGATGGAGGACCGGCTGTATCCGGTGGCGGGGCA
>SECN01000547.1 GCA_004173515.1 Myxococcaceae bacterium
AGATGGTCACCCACCTGAACCGCGCCCAGAAGGAGCAGACCAAGGGCAGCGAACAGGTGCTCAAGGCGGTGGAGACCATCAAGGGCGTGTCCGAGCACCAGACGCGTTCGGTGCGCCAGTTGGAAGAAGCCATCGACAACCTCACGCGTCAGGCGGAGATCCTCCGCGCCGAAGTGCGGCGCTTCCGCGTCTGAAGTCCCAGAAGGCAGCCCGCTCCCCATGTCCGCCGAGTCCGCTTCTTCCCCCGCTCCCGTCTCCGAGCGCGCCGTGGTGTTGCTCATCGGCGCGGTGCAGTTCGTCAACATCCTCGACTTCGTGATGGTGATGCCGCTGGGCCCCGACTTCGCCAGGGGGCTGGGCATCGAGTCCTCGCACATCGGCACCATTGGCGGCAGCTACACCGCCGCGGCGAGCGTGGCGGGGCTGGTGGGCGGCTACATGCTGGACCGCTTCGATCGCCGCAAGGCGCTGGCGGTGTGCATGCTGGGACTGGTGGCGGCCACGGCGGCGGGGGGCCTGGCCACGGGGCTGTCCACGCTGCTGCTGGCGCGGGTGTGCGCGGGCCTCTTCGGCGGGCCGGCGACGGCGCTGTCCTTGTCCATCATCGCGGACCTCATCCCGGCCGAGCGCCGGGGCCGGGCGCTCGGCGCGGTGATGGCGTCCTTCTCCGTGGCATCCGTGCTGGGCGTGCCCATGGCCCTCAAGGTGGCGGAGGTGGGCGGATGGCGGCTGCCCTTCTTCGCGGTGGCGGCGCTGGGGTTCGTGGTGGCCACGGCCGCGCTGCTGCTGCTGCCGCCGGTGCGGGGACACCTGGACGCGGGCGGAAGCGCGGCCCGGGCTCCCGGCGTGGGCGCGCTGCTGGGCCGCACCGACGTGCAGTTGTCGTACTTGATGACGGCGCTGGTGATGATGAGCGGCTTCATCGTCATCCCGAACATCTCCGCCTACCTCCAGCAGAACCTGGGCTACCCGCGCGACCGGCTGTGGATCATCTACTTCGCGGGCGGCATCGTGAGCTTCGTCACGCTGCGGATGACGGGGCCGCTGGTGGACCGCTTCGGGTCGTTCCGCGTGGGCACGGTGGGGGTGCTGCTGGCGGCGGCCTCCACCTTCGTGGGCTTCATCTCCTATCCGGAGTGGCTGCCCATCCCGCTGCTCTTCATGGCCTTCATGATGTCCATGGGGGTGCGCAACGTGGCGTACAACACGCTCACCTCCCGCGTGCCGGACAACCCGGTGCGCGCCCGCTTCATGTCGCTGCAGTCCGCGACGCAGCACATGGCGTCCGCGCTGGGCGCCTTCCTGTCATCCCGGCTGCTCGTGGACCTGCCGGACGGGACGCTGGGCGGCATGAGGACCATCGCCTGGGTGTCCATTGGCCTGTCGCTGGGGGTGCCCGTCATGTTGTGGGTGGTGGAGACGCGGGTTCGCTCGCGCGATCAGGCCCGGGCCCTGGCGGTGCCGCCGGACCAGGGGATGGCGGTGCCGCTGTCGCCCCAGGCGAATCCCCACGCTTGAGGCGTTTTGCCCCAAGTGGCACCGGGGGCACGGTCGCCCGCCCCCTGTTCACGTGGCCGGCCGGTCGCTGGATGTCCACTGGCGGTTGCGCGGGCCCGCTCCCGGGGCGATAACCCGGGAACTCCCTCCAAGGGGACTCTGAAGACCCATGTTCAACATTGGCGCAGGCGAAATGGTGTTCATCCTGGTGGCCGCGCTGATCGTGCTCGGCCCCCAGCGGTTGCCTGAGCTGGCGCGGGCCATCGGCAAGTTCATGCGCGAGTTCCGCCGCCAGACGGACGATGTGCGCAACGTGGTGGAGCGCGAGTTCTACCAGATGGATCAGGACTTCAACCGCGAGCTGCCCCCGCCGACGCGCCCGGGCACGCGCGTGCCGTCCCCGCCCCCGGAGCTGGCCGGAGGCGCGCACCACCTGCCGGACGGGTCGATGCCCAACCTGCTCGCGGAGCCCGCGCCGTCGCTCACCGCGTCGCTAGACCCCGCCCAGGTGCCCGCGCCCGAAACGGCGGAGGCGTCCCCGGAGGCCGGGGCCGTGACGCTGACGATGGCGGCGGGCTCCGAGCCCTCCTCTGGCGCCGCCGGGGGGGAGGCCGGTGGGGTGGAGCCGGAGCCGGAGTCACGACTCGGCCCGGATGGCCTTCCGCAACTCGCCCCCATCCCGGGCACGGTGGCGCGCAACGCGCCGAAACGGAGCTGAGCCCTGAACCGCCAAGGGGTTGATTTCAACGATTTGCGCATGAGCCTGTCGGAGCACCTCACGGAGCTGCGCTCGCGGCTCGTGAAGTGTTCGCTCGCGGTGCTCGTGCTGGGCGCCGTGTCGCTCATCTTCGCCAAGCCCATCTTCGGTCTGCTGATGCGGCCGGTGCTCGACGCGCTGCCCGCGGACGGGCGCTCGCTCGTCTACACCTCCGGCATCGAAGAAATAAACGTGCTGATGAAGGTGGGCGTGTACTGCGGCATCTTCCTCACCACGCCCGTCATCCTCTGGCAGATCTGGGGCTTCGTGGCGCCGGGGCTCTACCCGGAGGAGCGCAAGTACGCGTCGCCCTTCGTGGTGCTGGGCTCGGTGGCCTTCATCGTGGGCTCGCTGTTCTGCTACTTCCTGGTGCTGCCCTCCATGTTCAAGTTCCTCCTGAGCGAGGAGGAGACGCTCGCCCTGGAGCAGCGCGTGGACACGGCGCGCCTGGGGGCGGAGGACGCGCTGCGCTTCCTGCGCATTGGCGAAGTGGAGCGCGCCGGCCACCTGGCGAAGGAGACCAGCGCCGCGCTGACGGCCGCCGGTGAAGGCCAGGTGAAGGACCCGGAGGTCGCCACCGCGCGCAGCGTGGAGCTGACCGCGCGCCTGAAGAACCTGGGCGACCTGCTGGACGCGGCGTCGGACGGGCTGGGTGTCCCCGCGCGTGGTGTGCTGCGGGGGGCGGTGGAGAAGCGGGTGGAGGCGGTGAACGCCTTCAGCCGGCAGGACTACGCCACGTCGGAAGCGGCGATGGACCAGGCGGCGAGCCTGCTCGCGGGCGTGGCCCCCACGCGCGCCGAGGAGATGTCGGGCCTGTGGCGGCTGCAGAAGGAGCTGGCCCGCGGCCACGCGGAGGCGGAGGCCGCGCGCTGGACGCGCCCCATGCTGACGATGAACGAGCAGCTGTCGCTGGTGCTGCTGCTCATCCTCGCCTTCGGCGTCATCTTCGAGCTGCCGCTGGTGATGGCGCTGCTGGGCATCGTCGGGGTGGTGCAGTCGAAGTGGCTCTTCCGCTACCAGCGCCACGCGTTCGTGGTGTGCCTCATCGCGGCGGCCATCCTGACGCCCACGGGCGACGTGGTGAACCTGTCGTTGATGGCCGGCCCCATGCTGCTCTGCTACGAGCTGGGCGTGCTGGCGGTGTGGCTCATCGAGAAGCGCCGCGCGAAGTCGGAAGCGTCCACGGACATCACCCCGGCGGCGTAGACTGCCCCGCGCATGAAGAGCCTCTCCGCGCGACTGATGGTGGACCTGCGGTACCTGCGCGCGCTGTCGCGCAGGTTCCGCAGCACGCTGCTGCTGGCGGCGGCCATCTTCGGGCTGGGGCCGCTCTTGTACCAGGCGCGCTACGTGGGGCCGGGAGGGGACCGCATCTCCTACGGGGAGGCGCTGCACCACGTCTACTTCCTGCTCTTCGGTCAGCCGTCGCTGCCGTACGTCAGCGACTGGCTGGTGGAGAGCCTGAACATCCTCATTCCGCCCATCAGCATCGCGCTGGTGGTGGATGGCGTGGTGCGCTTCGCGTACCTCTTCTTCGCCCGGCACAAGAACGACAAGGAGTGGGTCACCGTGGTGTCCGAAACGATGAAGGGCCACGTCGTGGTGTGCGGGGCGGGGCGCGTGGGCTACCGCGTGGTGACGCAGCTTCGGGAGATGGGCAAGGACGTGGTGGTGGTGGAGAAGCGCGAGGACGCGACGTTCGTGTCCGCGCTGCGCGATGAGAACGTGCCGCTGCTCATCGACGACACGCGCAGCCCGCTGTGCCTGCCGCGCACGCACGTGAAGAAGGCGTCCGCCATCGTCTGCGCCACGGACGACGACCTGGCGAACCTGAACATCGCGCTGGACGCGCGGCGGCTCAACCCGGGCATCCGCGTGGTCATCCGCCTGTTCGACGACGACCTGGGCGCGAAGGTGCGCGACACGTTCAAGGCGGAGGCCCTGTCCAGCTCCTCGCTGGCCGCGCCCGCCGACCGCTTCGGCGGGCTGGCCCTGTCGCTCATCCGGGGCGCGGAGGAGACGCTGCACCCGCACGGGGACGTGGTGTTCCAGGCGGGGGACCAGGTCACCATCCAGGCGTCCTATCCGGAGTACTGCGTCCTGCGCGCCTTCACCGGCGAGGCGGAAGCGCCCGCGTACGCGGACCACGACAACTTCCTCATGCCGGGCTACCGCCCCACGGGGTGACGCGCCGGCTTGCGAGCGGGCGGGGAGGCCGGTTAGGCAGGGGGCGCTGGTACTTGAAGGAAAGGCTCGCCTCCGTGATGCGCCGTCCCGCTTTCGCCCTGAGCCTCCTGGCCGTCCTGTCCGCTGGCTGTGCGTCGTCCCCGGTCCTTCTGGATGGGGCGCAGGTGACGCTGGCCTCCCACGCGGACGCGCGCGTGGGCACCTACGTGTCGTCGCCGTGGGGGTTCAGCACCGCGTCGTATTGGATTGAAGGCCCCACGGGGCTCATCCTGGTGGACACGCAGTTCCTGCCCTCCGCGGCGGAGGAGTTCGTCACCTGGGCCGAAGCGGTGACGGGCAAGAAGGCGGAGCTGGCCATCGTGCTGCACGCCAACCCGGACAAGTTCAACGGCACGGACGTGCTGCGCAAGCGCGGCATTCGCGTGGTGACGAGCGAGCAGGTGCGCGCCGCCATCCCGGCCATCCACGAGAAGCGCACGCGGGCGTTCGCCGCGCGGTACGCGCCGGACTATCCGACGACGCTGCCCCTGCCGGACAGCTTCGGGAACCAGACGGCGGAGTTGAGCGCGGGCGGCGTGACGGTGAAGGCGCACGTGCTGGGCGCGGGGTGCAGTGAGGCGCACGTGGTGGTGGAGTTCGACGGGCATGTGTTCCCCGGCGACCTGGTGGCGAACGACGCGCACAGCTGGTTGGAGATCGGGCGCACGGATGCGTGGCTGGAGCGGCTGGAGGAGCTGAAGGCGCTGCGTCCGAAGGTGGTGCACCCGGGACGTGGGCCTTCCGGTGACGTGGGGCTGCTCACGCGGGAGCGGCAGTACCTGGAGCGCGTCATCGCGGAGGTCGCGGCGGAGAAGCCTCAGGGGCCGTTCACCGACGCGGCGGGGGAGCGCATCCGGGCGCGCATCGAGGCGGCGTTCCCGGGACTGCGCCTCCCGGTGTTCCTGAACATCGGCCTGCCGGCGGAGTGGGACCGGCAGGCGCGGGCCGCGGCGGCCGTGCCTTGAGGGCACGGACCTCGAGCGCGCTCAGGGGCAGTTCGAGAGTTTGATGGACGACCAGTAGGGGGTCTTGGTGCCCTCGAGCAGCGTGGTCCCGTCGCAGGCGCAGCCCCGCCAGCCCACTTCCACCGTCTTCGAGGCGTTGCTGTAATAGGTGACGTACAGGTTGGGCTCGACGCTGCAGCTCAAGGGCAGGATGGCCTGCTCCACGGTTTCCACTTCGGGTTCCTGTCCAGCAACCGATTCAGCGCCCCCGCATGCGGCCAGCAGCAATGCTCCGGTAAGCGACATGCCCTTGAGAAGTCGGTTCATCTGGCACTCCGTTCCGTGATGGGAAGGGGGGCAGACTACCGGAGGCGCAGACCCATGCCGACAGGCCAGACCGCGAAGGTGGGATTCCAGGCAGGTGTCCGTCGCTCTTTTTCGGTGGGGGCGGATGTCGCGTGGAAGGGGTGGGGCGAAGGTCAGGGGTTGGCGCGCTGGGTGGGCGCGCATGCCCAGCCTTTGGAGGAAGGGCAGGTGACTTCGCTCCCGGATGGGACGCGCGTGACAGTGGTGCGCTGCGTCCCGGCGAAGCAGCTGCGCCTGCGCCTGGAGCGCGAGGAGTGGAGCCGGGCGCGCACCGTCCAACTGCGCCTGATTCCCTCCGTGCATGGCATCACCGTGGCACTGCATGCGGAGGGATTGCCGGATGCGGGCGTCCGCGAGGAGATGCTGGACAGGTGGACGCACGCCATGGAGACCTGGGGGGCCTTCTCCGGCCGGAAGGTGGGGGTGAGCCGGTCCGGTCCTCTGTCGCGCGACCCTGCCGGCGACAAGGACGCCCAGGAGGCTCCTGACCTGGAGGAGGGACTCGCCGCGAAGGGCGCGGCCGACCTGAAGAAGGCCGGGCCCGCGAGAGGAACGCGAGGCGCCAGGAAGGTCGTGGCCAAGGAGCCCCGGGGCCGCGCGAAGAAGGGCGCGGCGCCCGGTGTGAAGAAGCCTGTGTCCGCGAAGCCTCGAGGCCGCGTGGAGAAGTCCGTGGCCGCGAAGTCCCGTGTCGGAGTGAAAGGGGCCGCGCCCGCGAAACGTGCTCCCGCCTCCAGGAAGGCTTCCGGCCGGAAGACGGTCGCGGCGAGGAAGCCCTCCACGGCGAAGAAGACGCGGTCCCGCAGGTAGTCCACGCCACGACTGGAGGACGCCGCCGCGAGACGGTCACCGTCCGCGCAGACCCTGGGCGATCTTCAGGATGTCCGCGAGCACGCCCGCCGCCGTGACGGGCCCGCCCGCGCCCGCACCCTGCACCAGCAGCGGGTGGTCCGCGTAGCGCTCCGTGGAGAAGGCCACGAACGCCTCCGAGCCACGCAGCCGCGTCGCCGGATGCTCCTTGGTCACGGCCACCGGTCCCACGCGCAGCACCGGCCCGTCCTTCGCTGAAGGGTCGATGCGCGCCAGATAGCGCAGCACCTTGCCCTCCGCCCGCAGGCCCTCGATGCGAGACGTGAACGTCCGGTCCAGCTTCTCCAGCCCGGTGAGGAATCGCTCCACGTCCGCTTCCTCCAGGTACTCGCGCGGCACGAAGGGCTCCACCTCCACGTCCTCCATGGACAGCTCCAGGCCCTGCTCGCGCGCCAGGATGAGCGCCTTGCGCGCCGCGTCCGTGCCCGCCAGGTCCTCGCGCGGGTGCGGCTCCGTGAAGCCCTTCTCGCGCGCGGTGCGCACCGCCTTCGACAGCGGCACGCCGTCCATCAACTGCTGGCTCAGGTAGCCGAG
>SECN01000548.1 GCA_004173515.1 Myxococcaceae bacterium
GTACACCCCCACCCGGCCCAGCGGATCCGGCCGACGGCCCACCACCACGCCGGGCTCTGTCTCCACCTCCGTCGCCATCGGACGCTGCGCCGCGTGCGCCCGGGCGATGTTGCGCGCCGCCCGCGCCAGGGCCTCACGCACGTTGGTGGGAAGTGACTCCAGCGCCGCATCCCACCGCGCGCGCGGCACTTCCAGGGCCTTCAACTCCACGCGGTCGAACTGGCGCGCGAAGTCGAACAGGGCCCGGTCCCCTTCCGCGCGCACGCGGGCGATGAGGGCCTGCACGCGCGCGGCCACCTGGGCATCCGCGTCACTCCCGGCCCGCTCCAGCAACCGGCGCCGCGCTTCGGACGTCAGGGCGGACAGGGCGCCCTGGTACTTGAGGACGGAGGCGCTCATGCCATCAACCTCTCGATGCGCGTGACGAGGATGCCCTGGCCGCCCAGCGCCTTGAGCGCGTTGACCGTGCGGTAGATGGTGCGCGAGGAGACGACCGCGTGCACCGCGACGAAGTTGCCCCCGTCCATCACGTCCACCACCGTGGGGCCGTTGAGTCCGGGCAGCACCTCGCGCACCTGCTCCAGCGACGTCCTGGGTACGTTGGCCATCAGGTAGCGCCGGCCCCTCGCGGCCAGCACCGACGCCAGCGCCTGCGTCAACTCCTCCAGCGACCTGCGCGCGTCCACGCCATTGCCGGGATACGCCATCAGCCGGGCGCTGGACTCCAGCACCGTGGACACCTCGCGCAGGCCGTTCATCTTCAGGGTGGAGCCCGTGGAGGTGAGGTCCACCACGATGTCCGCGATGCCCAGGTGCGGGGCGATCTCCGCCGCGCCGCTCACCGGCACCACCGTCACCCGCTGGCCGCGCTTCTGGAAGTAGCCCTGCGTCAGCCGGGGGAAGCAGGACGCCACCCGCATCCCGTCCTTCACGTCCTCCACGCGCACGACGCCACTCTCGTCGCGCGCGGCCACCACCAGCCGGCAGCGGCCGAACTCCAGGTCCAACAGCGACTCCAGCTCGCGCCCCGCTTCGTTGACCAGATCCCAGCCGGTGACACCCGCCTGCGCCGCGCCGTCCGCGACGAACTCCGGGATGTCCTGGGCGCGGACGAAGATGGCCTCGAACTCGCCGCCCAGCGACGCGGTGAGGGCCCGCTCGCCACGGCCGCGGACCTCCAGCCCCGCGTCGTTGAACAGCTCGCGCACTTCCTCGGACAGACGGCCTTTGTTGGGCAGGGCAATCTTCAACATGGGTGGGCTCACGGGACTGGAGAGGGGAAGGCGGAAACGAAAAAAGGCCCGTCCTGGGGGGACGGGCCTTCGATCACTGCGGCAGGTGCCGGAGGAGGTGCGCTTCTAGTGCGTCACCCAGGCATGCGCGCGGCGAACGGTCCCGTCGAGGGCCGGCCGATGATGCGCATGATGGTGATGCACGGAGATGGAACGCACGCCCCCAAGGTTGACGACCGGAGCCCCCGCCGTCAAGCCTCCCCCCGGTGCAGGGCTGTCTTGAAGCTTGCAAACCCGTCCCTGCTTGAGCACAAGCGGCGCATGCGACCCTCGGACGTCCTGGTGGTGGGCGGTGGCTTGATGGGCTGCGGCATCGCACTGCGTCTAAGGCAGGCGGGCGCGCGCGTCACGGTGCTGGAGCGCTCCATCCCGGGCGCCGAGGCCTCCAGCGCCGCCGCCGGCATCCTCGCGCCGCAGTGGGAGTCCGACGGTCCAGGGCCCTTCTTCGAGCTGTGCCTGCGAAGCCGCGCCCTCTACGGAAGCTTCGCCGCCGAGCTGCGCGAGCTCACCGGCGTGGACATCGCCTACCGCCCGTGCGGCCTGTTGCGCGTCGCGTTCGACGAAGCCGACCTCCACCACGTGGAGTCCACCGTGGGCTGGCAGCACGGCATGGGCCTGCGCGCGGTGCTGCTGGACGGTCAGGCCGCTCGGGAGCTGGAGCCCCACCTGTCCCCGAAGGCCGTGGGCGCGGCGCACTTCCCGGATGATCACCAGGTCGACAACCGGCTGCTCGTGCGCGCGCTGACCATGGCCGCAGCGCGCGTGGGGACCACGTTCCGCAGCGGTCATGTGCGCGGCATCGTCCACGAGGGCGGCCGGGCGGTGGGCGTGGATCTGGACGGCGAGGTGCTGCGCGCGGACGCCGTCGTGCTGGCCGCGGGCTCCTGGTCCTCCCTGGTGCAGGGCGCGGGCGTGGCGGCGCAGGCGGTGAAGCCGGCGCGCGGCCAGATGATCCAGCTCCAGACGCGACTGCCCCTGTTGGAGCGGGTGGTGACGTCCGCCAAGGGCTATCTGGTGCCGCGCGCGGATGGGCGGATCATCGCCGGCAGCACCATGGAGCACGTGGGCTTCGACAAGCAGGTGACGGCGGCGGGGCTGGCGCGGATCCTCGACATGGCCCTGGAGCTGTGCCCGGACCTGGGCCCCGCCCCGGTGACGGAGACCTGGGCCGGCTTCCGCCCGTGGACCCGGGACGCCCTGCCCTACATCGGCGAGGGGCCCGTGCCCGGCCTGTTCCTGGCCACCGGCCACTTCCGCAACGGCATCCTGCTCACCCCCATCACCGCCAGGCTGGTCGCCCAGGCGGTGCTCGGCGAGAAGCCCTCCGTGGACCTCACCCCGTTCCGCTACGGCCGGGCGTCCCCGACGCGAGGCTGAGCGCCCCCGGACTCCCTACTTCGGGGGGAGGGCGTCATGACGCGGACCCGGGACATGCCCCAGGCACCCAGGGCCTGCCCCCCGCCCTGGACGGCAAGGAGGCGAGACGGGTGGTAATTTCTCGCACTCGTTCGCCTTTAAGACCCGGAAACCTCTAGAATCTTCCGCCGTGGAAGCCATCCCCCCCGCCCCGCCTCGAATCCTGATCGTCGACGACGACGACTCCGTCCGCGACGTGATCTCCGTGCTCCTCCGTGAGGAGGGCTACAACTGCGTCGTGGCCAATGGCGCCGAGATGGCGCTCGATGTCGCGGGCGAAGAAGAGACGCCGCTCGTCATCAGCGACATGAAGATGCCGGGCCGTGACGGGCTGTGGCTGCTGGAGAACCTGCGCGAGCGGCTGCCGGACACGTCCGTCATCATGCTCACCGGCTACGGCGACACCGAGTCCGCGGTGGACTGTCTGCGCCGGGGCGCGGTGGACTACCTGCTCAAACCACCCAAGCTCACCGACCTCATCCGGGCCATCGAGCGAGCGCTCGCCAAGCGCCGCATCGAGATGGCGCGCAAGCGCTACCAGAAGAAGCTCGAGGGCAAGGTGCGCGACCGCACCGCCGAGCTTCGCAGCGCGCTGCACAACATCGCCAACACGTACCAGAACACCCTGCTGGCGCTGGTGGCGGCCCTGGACGCGCGCGAGCACGAGACGAGCGACCACTCCCAGCGCGTGGTCAGCTACACGAGCGCCATCGCCAGCCGCATGGGCATCCACGGCAAGCAGATGGAGGAGATTGGCCGCGGGGCGCTCCTGCACGACATCGGGAAGATCGGCGTGCCGGACGCGGTGCTGCTCAAGCCCGGCAAGCTCACCCCCGACGAGTGGCTGGAGATGCGGCGTCATCCGGAGATCGGCTTCCAGATGATCCAGAACATCCCCTTCCTCTCCACCCCGGCGGACATCGTCCTGTCGCACCAGGAGCGGTTCGACGGCGCGGGCTATCCCCGAAACCTCCAGCGCAATGAGATCCCCATCGGCGCGCGCATCTTCGCGGTGGCGGACACGCTGGACGCGATGACGAGCGACCGGCCGTACCGCAAGGGCACGACGTTCGCCAACGCCATCCAGGAGATCAAACGCTGCGCCAACACCCAGTTCGATCCGGACGTGGTGAAGGCGTTCCTGGACATTGGTGAAGAGGGGCTCATCCGCATCAAGAAGGAGATGGCGGAGAAGAAGCTCAACCCGCTCCAGGCCGCCGCCGACGCCGCCGAGGCGGAGACGGAGCTGGCGCGCCTCACCGACCTGGATGACGACGTGGATTCGCCTCCGGTGGGTCCGGCCTCCAGCGCGGGCGCGTCCCCCCTTCCCGGAGCACCGCCGGTCGCGATCCGTTCAGCGTCCGGCACCGAGGGCTGATCGCCCCCAACGGCGCGATGAATTCCCCCAGCGGGTTGTTATGAAGGCGGAAGCCCCCGTGATGATCGCCCCCCTGCCCGCCGCCAATCCGCTCGCCCCTCCGCTGCTCGACGCGCAGGTACGTCATGCAG
>SECN01000104.1 GCA_004173515.1 Myxococcaceae bacterium
ACCGGCACGGACGTGCGGTGCGACGTGGTGACGCTCTACAACGGCGGCAAGTACCAGCTCTACAAGTACCGCCGCTTCCAGGACGTGCGGCTCGTCTTCGCGCCGGAGTTCTCCATGGCGGCCTTCGGCGGGGACGCGGACAACTTCAACTTCCCGCGCTTCGGCTACGACGTGTCCTTCGTGCGCGTGTGGCAGAACGACGCGCCCGCGAAGAGCCCGGACTTCCTGCCGTGGGCGAAGGAGGGCGCGAAGGAGGGCGACCTCGTCTTCGTCTCCGGCCACCCCGGCGGCACGGAGCGCAAGAGCACCGTGGCGGAGCTGGAGTTCCAGCGTGATGTCGCACTGCCCCAGACGCTGCTGACGCTGGCGGAGCAGCGCGGGATGCTGCGCGAGTTCACCAGCGGCTCGCCGGACCGCTACCGGATGGCGCGCTCGCGCCTGCGCGGCGTGGAGAACGGGCTCAAGGCCCTGCGCGGCCGGCAGGAGGCGCTGGCGGATCCGGCGCTGCTCGCGCGCAAGCGTCAGGAGGAGGCGGAGCTCAAGAAGCGCATCGACGCGAACCCCCAGGCGAAGGCGCTCACCCAGGGCATGTGGGAGGAGACGGCGACGGCGCTGGAGGCGTGGCGCCGGATGATGAATGACTACCGGATGAAGGGGGCGGGGGACGCGTTCCGCTCGGAGCTGTTCTCCCACGCGCAGGCGCTGGTGCGCGCGGCGGAGGAGCTGCCCAAGGCCAACGGGGAGCGCCTGCGCGAGTACACCGACGGCCAGCTTCCCGGCCTGCGCCAGCAGCTGCTGCGCGACGCGCCCATCCCGCCGGAGCTGGAGACGCTGGGGATGACGTTCGGCTTCAACAAGCTGCGCGAGACGCTGGGCGCGGATGACGCGTTCGTGCGCGAGGTGCTGGGCAAGGAAGCCCCGGCGGACCTGGCGCGCGCGCTGGTGCGCGGCACCAAGCTGGGCGACGTGAACGTGCGCAAGGCGCTCCTGGAGGGCGGCAAGGCCGCGGTGGACGCCTCCAAGGATCCGATGATCCTCCTGGCGCGCAAGGTGGACGCCCAGACGCGCGCGTCGCGCAAGCAGTACGAGGACACGGTGGAGGCGGTGCTCAAGCGCAACGGCGAGCGGCTCGCGAAGGCGTACCTCGCGGTGAACGGCACGTCGGGCGCGCCGGACGCGACGTTCACGCTGCGGCTCAACTACGGCCAGGTGAAGGGCTGGGACGACAACGGCACGGCGGTGCCCGCGCTGACCACGTTCGGCGGCGCGTACGCGCGCGACACCGGCAAGGACCCCTTCAAGCTGCCGGACCCGTGGATGAAGGCGAAGGGGAAGGTGCCCGAGCAGACGCCGCTCGACATGGCGACGACCAACGACATCATCGGCGGCAACTCCGGCTCGCCCGTGGTGAACCGCGCCGGCGAGGTGGTGGGCCTCATCTTCGACGGCAACCTGCCGTCGCTGGGCGGACGCTACGCCTACGTGCCCGAGTCCAACCGCGCGGTCGCGGTGCACGGCGACGGCATCCTCGCCGCGCTGGAGCACGTGTACGGCGCCACGCGCGTGGTCAACGAGCTGAAGGGGGCGCACACGGCCCCCGCTGCTCCGGCGCGCTGACGCGGAGGCACGGGGGGAGGGGAGGGCAGCAGCGGGCCCTCCTCTTCCACGCGCTTCACGAGCGACTGCCGTGCGGGTCGAAATGTGTTGATGATGGGCGCATGTCGTCGCCTCCGGCCCATCCCTCCCTGACCTCTCTCGTGCCCCCACCGGGCGAGCTTCTCCGCACGCAGAGAAAAGCGGGCCGGTCCGCCGTGCTCGGTCTGATGCTCCTCTGGGGCGCTGCCTTCGTCATCCCCTTCGTGGCCTACCAGGAGGACGTGAAGACGGCGGAGGGCGAGCTGCTCATCCACCTGTCGGACCGGGCGGGCCTCCAGGCCCAGGCGCTGGGCGCGCATCTGGGACTGCTGCGCTCGGAGCTGCAACGGCTCGCGGAGCACCCGTCGCTCAGGCCCGAGGACGGAGCCGCGGGACCCGAGGTCGCGCTCCTGGAGAACGCCTTCAGCCACACGTCCCTCTTTTCGGGGGGAGTCGCGCTGGTGTCATCGAACGGCCAGCGCATCTGGAGCGACCCGGCGGAGATGCCGCTCGGGCGCACACCGCTCGCCTCGCGCATGTGGTTCCAGCGGACGGTGGAGGAGCGGGTCGCTTCGGTCGGACTGCTGGACGAGGAAGGCGGAGGGCTCGTCGCGGTCGCGGTCCCCGTCGTGCGCGGCGAGCGTGTCGTGGGCCTCCTCGTGGGCGAGCTCGCGACGGCGAACGAGCTGCTGCCGACGACGCCTCGCGGAACGAACGAGTCCATGGTCGCCCTGCTCGGCGAGCGCGGTCGGCTCCTCCTCCCGGCGACGCCCCCGCCCCTGCTGCGCCAGCCGGAGCTCGCCCCACGCCTTCGCGCGCTGGTGGACGCTCCCGGGGCCGTGACGCTCGGAGGCACGCGGCTGCTCGGCGCGGCGGCGCTCGTTCCCGGAACCGGCATGCTGCTCACCGTGCTCGAGGACGAGGCGCGGGACCGCGAGATGCTCAAGCGCCGCTACCTTGGCCAGCTCGGCTTCCACAGCGCGCTGTTCGGCGGCGTGCTCCTGCTCTTCACGGTGCTGCTGAATCGCTCCTACCGTTCGCTGGTGGCGGCCGAAGAGCGACTGCGGCGCCAGGAGACGATGGCGGCGCTCGGCACGGCCTCCTCGCTCATCGCGCACGAGGTGAAGAACGCGCTCAACAGCATGCAGGCCGCGCTCACCATGATTCGCGCGAAGGGAGGGGAGACGACATTGTTGCCCGTCCAGGCGCTGCGCTCCCAGGCGGACCGGCTGGGCCACCTTGCCCGCTCGTTGCTGAGCTTCGCCTCCCCCCAACCCACGCAGCGGCGAAGCTGCGAGATGCACCTGCTCGTCCAGGACGCGCTTCAAGCCGTGAGGCTCCTGCCGGAGGCCGCGGATGTCGCCATCGCGACCACGCTGCAGGAGGGGCTCTTCGTGAAGGGGGACCCGACGCTGCTGGTCTCCGCGGTCGACAACCTCATGCGCAACGCCGTCGAAGCCGGCGCCGTGGCCCATGATATAGGCCAGCAGCCCACGCCTCGCGTCGAGGTCCGGCTTCTTCGCGAAGGTGGAGAGGTGGTGCTCGTCGTGGAGGACAACGCCGGAGGAGTGCCCCCGGCCTTCGAGCCGAGGCTCTGGGAGCCCTTCGCGGTGGGGCGCTCGAAGGGGATCGGGCTCGGGCTTCCGATGGTGCGCACGGCCATCCGTGCGCATGATGGAGGAAGCGTTTCCTACACCCGTGTGCCTGGAGGCAGCCGCTTCACGGTCCGCCTTCCGCTCGAGAAAATGGCGTCATGAGCACCTCCCTGCTGCTCGTCGATGACGACCGGACCTTCTCCTCGCTCGCCGCCTCCATGCTGAGCCAGGAAGGCTTTCGCGTCCGGGTTGCGCGCTCGCTGCATGAGACCCGCGCCGCGCTCGCCGCCGAGGCGCCCGACCTCGTGGTGCTGGACAGGAGGCTGCCGGACGGAGATGGGCTCGTCTTCCTGCCCGAGCTGCGCGCCCAGCTTCCGACGACGGTCGTGCTGATGGTGACCGCGCACGGCGACATCGAGAGCGCCGTCGAAGCCATCCGGGCGGGGGCTCGCGACTACCTGAGCAAGCCGGTCGAGATCGACGACCTGGTGATGCGCGCGCGCCGCGCGGCGAGCGACCTCCAGCTCCAGGAGCGGCTGCGCCAGGCCGAGAGCGTCCTCGAAGGCCGGCATCGGATGGCGGAGCCCCGCTCGCCGGCGATGCAGCGGACCCTGGAGATGCTGGCGCGGATCGCCACCACGCCGCGAAGTCCCGTCCTGCTGCTCGGGGAGACGGGGACGGGCAAGGCGGTGCTCGCCCGCCAGCTCCACGCCTTGCGCCAGAAGCAGGGCGCCTTCGTGCAGATCAACTGCGCCGCGCTTCCGGACACGATGATGGAGAGCGAACTCTTCGGACACGAGCGCGGCGCCTTCACGGACGCGAAGACGGCGAGGCGCGGGCTCGTGGAGCTCGCGAGCGATGGGCTCCTCTTCCTCGACGAGGTGGGCGAGCTGCCGCTCGCGCTCCAGGCCAAGCTGCTCACGTTCCTCGACAAGGGGGCCTTCCGGCGACTCGGTGGCACGACCGAGCTCACGAGCACCGCTCGCATCGTCGCGGCCACCAACAAGAACCTCGAAGCGGAGGTCGCCGCCGGGCGCTTTCGCGAGGACCTCCTCTTCCGACTCAGCGTGTTTCGGGTGGATGTGCCCCCCTTGCGCGAGCGTCGCGAGGATGTGCTGCCGCTCGCACAGGCGCTCGTGCTGGAGCTGTGCTCGGAGCTCGGTCGGCGCCCGGTCCCCTTCTCCGCAGCGGCCGAGGAGCGCCTGCTGAGCTACCCCTTCCCCGGTAACGTCCGGGAGCTGCGCAATGTGCTCGAGCGAGCGCTTGTGCTCGAGGGCGGCCCCACGCTGGAGTTGCAGTCCCTCTCCAAGGGGGGCGGCACGCCGGCCCTGGTCGACCCCAACGCCTTCTCCGTGTCAGGTCCACCCCGGTCGCTCGATGAAGTGGAGCGGCTCTATGTCCGGCACGTGCTCGAACAGCTTGGCGGCAGGCGCATGGAGGCGGCCCGCGCACTGGGCCTGTCCTATCCGACCTTTCTCCGCCGCCTGGAGGAGAGCCCACCCTCGGAGTGAAAGACTTAAAAAGTCTTTCATCGGTTGAGCTGCGGGCTTCAAGTTTCTTTCATCCCCGGGTCCTGCCGAGCCCCGTCGCAGGGGGAAAGGGCCTGATCCTGGCTGGCACATCGCTTGCGTAGTCCCGCCTGTCACGTCGAGCCCCTGTAGGGCCCGGCAGACGACAGGGGAGCGCAAGCAATGACTTCGGGTGGAAAAGCGGCGGAGGCGAGACCCTCGTTGAAGGAGATCCTCGCCTCGGATCTGCCAGCTTCGCTGGTGGTGTTCCTGGTGGCCCTGCCCCTCTGTATGGGCATCGCGCTCGCCTCCGGAGCGCCCATCATGGCGGGCCTCATCGCCGGCGTCGTGGGAGGCCTGGTGGTGGGCCTGATGGGCGGCGTGCCGCTGCTCGTGAGCGGCCCCGCGGCGGGCCTCGCGGTGATGGTCTTTGGCTTCATCCAGGAGCTGGGCTTCGCCGTGACGTGCGCGGCGGTGGCCGTGGCGGGTCTCGTGCAGGTGGCGCTCGGCGCGCTGAAGGTGGCGCGCTCCGCGCTGGCCATCTCGCCGGCCGTGATCCACGGCATGCTCGCGGGCATCGGCATCCTCATCGTGCTGGGCCAGGTGCATATCGTCCTGGGTGGCTCTCCGCAGAGCAATGCCTGGAACAACCTGAAGGAGCTGCCCGGGCAGATCGCCGACCTTCATGGACCGGCCACGCTGCTGGGTCTGCTCACGCTGGGAATCCTCATCGCGTGGCAGTTCCTGCCCAACGGGCGGCTGAAGAAGGTCCCGGGCCCGCTGGTGGCGGTCGTGGGCGGCTCCGCGGTCGCGGCCCTGCTGAGCGCGAACGTGGCGCGGGTGCAGTTGTCGGCGGATGCGCTGTCGGCCATCCGTCTGCCTTCCCTTCCGGAAGGGGGGGCGTGGGGCGCCTTCTTCGTGGCGGTGCTGTCGCTGGCCCTCGTGGCGAGCGCTGAATCGCTCTTGAGCGCCGTGGCGACCGACAAGCTCCACACGGGCGCGCGGGCGAACCTGGATCGCGAGCTGCTCGCGCAGGGCCTGGCGAACACCCTCTCCGGTCTGGCCGGCGGTCTGCCCATCACCGGCGTCATCGTGCGCAGCGCGGCGAACATCAACGCTGGCGCGAAGACGCGCTGGTCGGCGGTGCTTCACGCGGTGTGGATGCTCGCCTTCATCACCCTGCTGGGAGGGCTCGCGTCCTTCGTGCCCCTGACGGTGCTCGCGGGCCTGCTCGTGCACGTGGGCCTGAAGCTCGTGAACCTCGCCCACATCCGGGAGCTGCGGCACCGGGGCGAGCTGCCCGTCTACCTCATCACCGTGGCCGGCGTCGTGGGCATCAACCTGCTCGCGGGCATCGGTCTGGGGCTCGGCGCGGCCATCCTCCGGCTGCTGTGGCAGCTCGGCCAGGTGCGCGTGGAGAGCCACGTCGAAAATGGCGTCCACCAGGTCTGCATCAGCGGGGCGCTGACGTTCGTCGGGGTGCCGAAGCTGTCGACGGCGCTCGCGACGATTCCCTCGGGCTCCAAGGTGGAGGTGGACGTGGCGGTGAACACGCTCGACCACTCCGGCTTCGAGGCGCTCGAGAGCTGGGCCGACACGCATCGCAAGACAGGCGGCATCGTGAACATGGAGCCGCTCGAGGATGTCTGGAAGCGGCGTGACACGCGTGCGGCCCCCGCCACGGGAGCCGCTGCCGCTCCGCTCCCTTCGTCTTCTGTTCATCACGTCTCGTCTCTTGCTCCTGGAGGTGTTCAGTGAAGAAGCTGATCAGAGGTCTGCTCGATTTTCAGCGCCACACCCTGCCCTCGTACCGGGCGACCTTCGCGAGGCTCGCGAAGGGACAGACTCCTGACTGCCTCTTCGTCAGCTGCTCGGACAGCCGCGTGGTGCCCAACCTGCTCGTCTCCACGGACCCCGGTGACCTCTTCACCGTGCGCAACGTGGGCAACCTCGTCCCGCCCGCCGCGCTCGACGGAGAGCTCACGGCGGACCGCTCGGCGGCGGCGGCGATCGAGTTCTCCCTGGGCTTCCTGCCCATCGAGGACGTGGTGGTCTGCGGGCACTCGAGCTGCGGCGCGATGAAGGCGATCCTGGCCGGAGGCTCCGTGAAGGGCGCACCGAACCTGGAGCAGTGGCTGACGAACGGAACGGGCTCGCTCAAGGCGTTGAAGCAGAACACCCAGGTGGGCGTGGGGCTGCCCGAGGCGGATCGCCTCTCCCAGTTGAACGTCCTCGAGCAGCTCGAACACTTGAAGACCTACCCCATCGTGCAGGAGCGGCTCGCGGCGGGAACGCTGCGGCTGCACGGCTGGTGGTTCGACATCGGGGCGGCGCAGGTCCACGCGTACCGGTCCGACCTCGGCCGCTTCGTCCCCATCGACGAGACCGAGGGGGAGCGGCTCCTGACGCAGCTGAGCGACGGCACCGAAGAGCACTCGGGTCTGCGCGCCGTCCAGTAGCAAGGCTGCATCGGGCCTCGGCGATCCTGCGTCCACGGCGCGGATCGCCGGGCCCTGCTTCAGGCCCGGAAGGTGTGTGCTCCGCTGGCGCTGGGAACTGCCCGGTTCCCCGCCAGATGGAAGAGCGCCCTGCCGCGGCTCCCGCGAACCCCGTTCCGAGGCCGCGTGGAACGCGTCTTCGTGCCGGCTCCTGCCACGCAGCGGACGTCTCCCACCGCGACGCGTCGGATGTCGGACACCGGCGCCTCCAGACCTCCCGGGTGCTTGGTGCGCCGCGTCAGGAAGTCACTAGGTTGGGGGTGCGGACGTGGGGTCCGCCTCTGACTTCGCATGGTTGCGTTCCCCGGAACGCGTCCGTCCGGGTGGGCTCCCGCCCAGGTTGGGAGCCCGGGCCCGTCGTGCAGTAGCATCGCGGTGTCTGCGCCGGGGGGAGGGAGGATGCACGATGGTGGTGGAGGCCCCGGAGCCCCGGAAGTTGTCGGCCATCATGTTCACGGACATGGAGGCCCCTGCTGGTCAACGCTGGCGGGATGAGAGTCTTCAACAGGATCTGCACGACGAGCATGGACAGCTCGTGCGGGACCTGCTGCCGCGCCACGGAGGGCGCGAGGTGAAGCGGATGGAGGAGGGCGGCTTCCTGCTGGAGTTCGACGCGGGACTGACCGCGGTGTCCTTCGCGCTGGAGTGGCGCTCAGCCGTGGAGGCGCGCAACCGCTGCGCGCCGGGCGACCGGCGCATGGCCATCCGCGCGGGTGCGCACGTGGGCATGGTGGTGCACCGCGACGGCGACGTGTTCGGCGAAGGCGTCAACCTGGCGGCCCGCATCGAGTCCCTGGCGCGTCCGGGCACCGTGTACGTCAGCGAGACGGTGGTGGCGCAGGTGGAGGGGCGGCTCAGGGCGCCCCCGGTGCGGCTGGGCCGCAATGAATTGAAGAACATCAAGCTGCCGGTGGCCGTGTTCCGCATCGACACGCCAGAGGAGCCCCGCAGCGAAGGCGCCCTCATGGCGCGCGTGCGTTCACTGCTGGGCCGTCGGCGTGTGCCCGCGGGCGGTTGAAGGCTGACGGACGGGCGCGCGGCGGTATGGTGCCGCGCCATGTCCGAACTCACCCTGGTCGTTGGTTCCAAGAACTTCTCCTCGTGGTCGCTGCGCCCCTACCTGGCCCTGGCCCACACCGGCCAGCCGTTCCGCGAGGTGCTCGTTCCGTTGGACACGCCGGAGACCGCGGCGCTCATCGCCGTGCACTCGCCCAGCGGCCGCGTGCCGGTGCTCAAGCACGGCGACACCGTGGTGTGGGACTCGCTGTCCATCTGCGAGTACCTGGCGGAGACCTTCCCCGCCGCGAAGCTGTGGCCCGAAGCCAGCGCCACGCGGGCGATGGCGCGCTCGGTGACGACGGAGATGCACTCCGGCTTCCAGGCCCTGCGCACCCACCTGCCCATGGACCTCACCGCCCGCAAGACGGTGCCGGGGCTGGACGCGCCGGGCGTGCACGCGGACATCGCCCGCATCCAGGCCCTGCTGTCCGGCTGCCGCGAGCGCCACGGCAAGGGGGGCCCCTTCCTCTTCGGGGCCTTCAGCATCGCGGACGCGTTCTACGCCCCCGTCATCACCCGCTTCGTCACCTACGGCGTGCCGTTCCGCCCGGAGCTCACCGCCTGGCGCGACGCCGTGCTCGGTCTGCCCGCGATGATCAAATGGTCCGAGGCCGCCCAGGGCGAGCCGCCCCTGGCCCGCTACCGGTAGCGCCTCAAAGGCCCAGGGCCTTCAACTGCGCGTCGAACGCGGGCGCGTCCGTGAAGACGTGCCCGCGGATGCCCAGGGCCCGGGCCGCGTCGACGAACTCGGGCAGGTCGTCGAAGAAGGCGGCCTCGTCCGGCGCGCAGCCGGCCTTCTCCAGCGCCCGCCGGTAGATGGCGGGCTCCGGCTTCACCGCGCCCACCTCGCAGCTCAACACCCACGCGTCGAAGCGCTGGAGCAGCGGCAGCAGCGGTTTGAGATACGCGACATGCAGCGCGTTGGTGTTGGACAGCAGCACCAGCTTCACCCGGCCGACGAGCCCCTCCACGCGCGGCAGCACCGCGTGGTGCACCGTGAAGTGGCTGCTCCACAGGGGCGCGAACTCCTCCATGGGCAGCTCCACGCCCAGCGCGCGGCACACGTCCTGGCGGATGCCCTCCGCGTCCAGCAGGCCCCGGTTCGCCGCCGTCCAGCCCGCGCCGGTGAGCCGCCGCGCTGCCTCGGTGGGCTCCAGGCCCGCCCGCGCCGCGAGCCGCGCGAAGAGCAGGGCGTTGTCGTGGAACACCAGCACGTTGCCCAGGTCCAGCAGCACGGCCTTCACGGCGGGGGGAGCGACGGCCACGGGGATGCCTCCGGTGACAGGCTAGATGCGGTACGCCCGGGCGACGCCTTCCATCCGTCCGGCCACTTCCTGCAGCCGCCGCGCGGCGCCGGTGGTGGACTTCAGGCTGGCCTGGGTCTCGGTCATCATCGAGGACAGGTCCGTCACCGCGCTGAAGATCTGCGCGATGCCCGCGTTCTGCTGGCTCACCGCGCCGGCGATCTGCCGCGCCGCCGCCGCGTTGTCCTGGACGATGGCGGCCAGCTCCTTGAGGTGCTCGCCGCTGGTGCGCACCTGATCCAGGCCCTCCGCGACGCTCGCGTGGCTCTGCTCGGTCATCTTCGCGGTGGAGATGATGGCGTGGCCCAGGTCCCCCAGGATGTCGCGCACCTTCTCCGTGGCCTGGATGGACTGGTCCGCCAGGTTTCGGATTTCACGGGCCACCACGCTGAAGCCCTTGCCGTGCTCGCCGGAGCGCACCGCTTCGATGGCCGCGTTGAGCGCGAGCATGTTGGACTGGTCCGCCAGGTCCTTCACCGTCTGGGTGATGCCGCCAATCTGCTGCGTGCGCTCGTTGAGCTGCACGATGCGCATGGCCATCTCCCCGGACTGCTCGTGCAGGCCCTGGAAGCCATCCAGGCTGTCGCGGATGGCGCCCTCGCCCGCGCGGCCCACCGCTTCGGCCCGCGCCGCCACGCCCAGCACCGTCTCCGCCTTCTCCGCGGCCAGCAGCGACGTCTGTTTGATCTCCTGCGCGGTGACCTGCGTCTCCTGGAGCGCCGCGGCCTGACGGGCCACGTTGCGCTCCTGCACCTCGGAGGCGAGGTTGAGCTCCGCCACGGTCTCGCTGAGCACGCGCGTGCCCTGGTGGAGGCTGGTGGCCGTCTCGTGCAGGTTCTTCATCATCTGCACGAACGCCTCCGTCAGCTCGCCCACCTCGTCCTGGTTCGTCCGGGCCTCCATCACCTGCGTGAGGTCGCCCTCCTTCACGACGCGGCGGACCATCTCGCTCAGCGCGCGCAGCGGACGGGTGATGCCGCGCGCCAGCACCCAGGAGCCCAGGCCCACCGCCGCCACGAAGAGCGCCGCCAGGCCCAGCACCAGCCGGCGCATGTGGTTGAGCGGCGCGTAGGCCTCCTCCGGATCCACCTGGGCCACGACCTGCCACCCGTCGCCCACGTCGCGCACCATGGTGCCGTCCACCGCAACCACCGACACCCGGCCCGTGTCGTCGTGCGCGCCCTGGCGCGTGTCGAACAGCGTCGCGCCGTTCGCGCCCTTCACCTCCATGGAGAAGCTGGGGTGGCCACGCTGCTGGGCGCGGGCGAGCGCGGGCTTCACCAGCTCCCCCACCTGACCCCAGTCGAACGCGGCCAGCAGCACGCCCAGGGGCTTTCCCGCCTCGTCCGCCACCGGCACCGCCAGCGGCAGCACGTGCACGCTGAAGATGGGGTCCTCCACGTCCACGCCCTCCGCCGTGGTGCGGCCGACCTGGGCCTCGCGGAACCACGCGGACGCGCGCACCTGCGCGCTGGTGCCGGCGTACGCGTCACGCAGCCCCGGGGTGCTGGCGGAGACGGCGACGCCGTCGTCGCCGAAGAGCACGATGCCGTTGAGCGTGAGGTAGCGCCGCTGGAGCAGCCCCAGCATCACGTCGCTGGAGGTCGCGTCCTTCGTGCGCAGCGCGGCGCGCACCACCGGGTCCTCCGCCCAGCTGCGCGCGCTGGACTCGCGCTCCGCGAGCGTGGACTCGAGCAGGTCCTTGAACCCCTCCGCCTCCATGCGCAGCGAGGAGTCGATCTGCGCCTCCGTCTGCCGACGCATCAGCGAGTCCTGCAGCCCGGTGAGGACCAGTAGGGGCACGCAGGACACCAGGGTCATGTACAGCAGCAGCCGCCCACGCAGTGTCAGGGATCGCAAGAAGAGAGGAGGCATGGCACGTCGGGCGCGAAGAGAGGTAACCCAGGTCCTATACCAGAACCCGGGCCACATACCCCTTGGCCGACTGCCTGCCTACAACAGGGGCACCCGGTCGTGCAGCTCCCTCTCCGGCAGGTTGGAGAAGTCCGAAGCCAGGTCCAGCCGCACCCGCTGTTTCACGCGCGTGCTCAGCAGGCCGCGCATCTTGCCCAGGAACGAGGGCGGCGCGGCGATGACGAGCTCGTCGAAGGCGTGCGAATCCACGCCCTTGTCCAGGCGCGCGGACAGCTCGCGCGCGAAGCGGTCGTGCTCCAGGTCCCTTCTCCCGTTGGGGTCGTTCTCCGACGCCGGGCCGTGCAGCGTGCCCGCGTTGGGATTGTCGGCCTGATTGAACAGCTCGACGGGCTTGGTCCGGCTCTCGTCATGCTGGAACTGCTCGATGAGGTCCCACTTCTCCGCCTTCGCATCCGTGGCGAAGAGCCGGGCGCGACTCGCGTTGGCCACCAGGATCCAGAGCCTCTTGTCCGCCATCTTCAAGCCTCCATTGGGTCGTGTCTTGAGGAGTGCGGACCCCCCTCGTCCCCGGCAAGCTTCCCCCAGCGGGCCCCCTGAGTGCCGAGCGGTGCCCAGGCGACCCGCCTGGCGCCTGCTTCATGGTGGGAACAGTCCGCCCGTCACCGTGATAGCGGGCCTTCCGCCCACGTTGACCAACCGCATCCAAGCGGCGACCATCGATGCCGGGGGAACGGGACGGGAGTGCGCTGTATGGAGAAGTATTTCAATGTCCGTGGACGGAAGGTGCGTGCTCGCCGCACATGGGACGGTTCCATGCGGGGTGGGGCGGTCCAATCGTCACGTGGCGAAAGTTTTTCCGTCGTTGGAGCGATAGATGACCGCCCCTGGGTTGCAGGGTCGCTCCGCCATGGAAACCTGATCCCCCCATGGTCACCGACGATCTCCTCGCCCACACAGTCCTGTCCGGTCACGGTGACGCCGTGAGCGAAGGGGGTGGGACGCCGGTGCCGGTGATGGCGCCGCCTGGCGAAGAGGTCCAGGAAGGCACGGTGTTGGGCAACTACCAACTCGAGCGGCTGCTGGGCGAAGGGTCCATGGGGCGGGTGTTCCAGGCGCGGCACGTGCGGTTGGGCCGGCAGGTGGCGCTCAAGGTGCTGCGGCCGGAGCACGCGCGGGACAGCTCGTTCGTGCAGCGCTTCTTCCAGGAGGCGCGCACCGTCAACCAGATCAACCACGAGCACATCGTGGAGATCTTCGACTTCGTGGACGAGTCTCCGCATGGGCATGTCTACTGCGTGATGGAGCTGCTGCGCGGCCAGAACCTGGGCGTGTTGCTGAAGGAGGAGGGGCTGACGCTGGCGCGGGTGCAGCGCATGGCCGTGCAGGTGTGCGCGGCGCTGGGCGCGGCCCACCAGGTGGGCGTGGTGCACCGGGACATCAAGCCGGACAACCTCTTCATCAGTCAGCGCTCGGGGCAGGCGGACTTCGTGAAGGTGCTGGACTTCGGCGTCGCCAAGCTGATGACGGCGCAGACGGGCGTGAGCCTCACCGGCACGCTGGATGGCACCATCATCGGGACGCCCGCGTACATGGCGCCGGAGCAGGCCGCGGGCCTGCCGGTGGACTCCCGCGCGGACATCTACGCGGTGGGCAACATCCTCTACGAGATGCTCTGTGGCCATCCGCCCTTCCAGGCGTCGGCCTTCGGGCAGCTCGTGGTGCAGATCATCACCCAGCCGCCGCCGCCGCTGCCCTCGCACCTGCCGTCGGGCGAGCCGATGCCGCCCGCGCTCGCGGCGCTGGTGATGCGGTGCCTGGCGAAGGAGCCGGAGGCCCGTCCGCAGCAGCTGGCGGAGGTCACCACCGCGCTGCTGCTCCTGCCGGCCGTGACGGCGGAGCCCGCGCACCTGGCTCCGCACCTGGTTCCGGGCGAGGAGCTGGAGCGGCCCACCCTGCGCATGCGGGTGCCCTCGGTGCTGCGCGACCGGCGGCTCCAGGTGTCCGGGGCGCTGGCCGCGCTGGCGCTGGTGTCCGGCATCACGACGTGGAAGAGCCTGCACCCGGTGCGCGCTCCCGAATCCGAGGTCGTCCAGGCCGGTGCGCCCGCGGCCGCCGGGAGCCCTCCGGTCGCGGGGGCCACCGACGCGGTGACGCTGACGGTGCTCTCGTCGCCTCCTGGCGCGAAGGTGGTCCGCGTGGACACCGGGGAGGAGCTGGGCGTCACGCCGCTGACGAAGGCGCTGGCCCGGCAGAAGGTGCCGTCGCAGCTGCGCGTGGAGCTTACCGGCTACGTTCCGCTGGAGCGCGCGGTGGAGCTGAAGCAGGATGCCGCCGCCGCGGAGCTGACCGTGCCGCTCGTGAAAGCGAGTCCGGGGCCGCGCCGCGCGCCTGTTCGCGGGCCGGGCCGCAAGGGAGGAAGCAGGGATGCGGTCATTGATCCGTTCGCGGTGCATTGACCGCAAGGCGTTGAGCCTCGTGCTGGCGCTGTCGCTGGGAGCACCGTTGCAGGGGGTGGCGCAGCAGGAGGCGCCCACGGCCGTCTCCGATGCCCAGGCCCGCGAGCGATTCTCCGACGGCAACCTGGCGTACGACCTGGGGGAGTTCGACCGGGCGCTGAAGTCCTTCAGTGAGGCGTACCGCCTCAAGCCGCTGCCCGCGTTCCTCTTCAACATCGCGCAGTGCCACCGGCAGTTGAACAACCCGTCGCGCGCGGCCTTCTTCTACCGGCGCTACCTGGCGCTGTCGTCGGAGGAGCCCGCGAACGCGGACGTGGTGCGCGAGCTCATCGCGGAGATGGACAACAAGGTCCGCGCCCAGGAGGAGCAGCGCCGCGAGCGCGAACGCTTCACGCGCGACCGCGAGCTGCAACGGGCGCGTGAACAGGCCGCGTTGGCGGAGGCTCGCGCCAGCCAGGCGAAGCTCGCCGCGAACCCGGACGCGCCCGCGAAGAACGGGGCCGCCGAGGCCCTGGCGATGCAGGTGCCGGAAGGCGCGGTGACGACGGAGGCCTCCAAGCCCTGGTCGCGCCGCTGGTATGTCTGGGCCGGCGTGGGCGCGGCGGCGCTGCTCGCGGGGGGCGCGGTGTATCTCGCCACGGCGCCCAATCCCCGGGACACGACGCTCGGCACCGTGGGGCGGTAGGCGGCCTGGGCCAGGGCCCGGACGGCCTCAGCGCGCCGGCGGCGGGGCCGAGGCCTGCGCGAGCACCTGCGCGGCGATGCGTCCGATGCGCAGGTTGAACGACGCGGCGTCGTGGAAGGTGAGGCGCACGTCGCCCACCTTCAGCTCGTCGCCGGGCTGAAGCACCCGGGGCTGCTCGGGCTCCAGCGTCTCGCCATTCACCGTCACGGGCCGGGAGTGCGCCAGCCGCTCCACCGTCCAGCGTCCGTCGGAGGTGGGGTGCAGGGCCAACTGCTCGCGCGACACCGTGGCGTCGTTGACGACGAATGTGTTGTGCTCGGCGCGTCCCAGCTTGAGGGGACCGCGATCCGCCACCCCCATCAGCTCGAAGCACAGCGCGTCGCCGGCGGGCAGGCAGTCGCGCAGGTCCATCATGGGCAACCGCGTGGCCGACACGTTCTGCTCTTCAGGGACGTTCCACGCGCCTGCCTCCCACACCAACCAGGGGTGCGGGTACTTGGCGCTGAACTTCTCCTTGAGGGCCATGTGCTGGCGGATGAGCAACGAAAGCAACAGGGCGCGCATGCTCCAGACATAACCTCATCCCGGCCCCTCGCCGCCACACCCCGTTCGCAGGTGTCCACGAGTGGTCGAATGGCGGCCGGCCGCTACAGCCGGGCGATGACCGCCCGGGCCATCCGCTCCGGCGCCGCCGCGTCCAGGGTGAGGAACAGGCACGGCTCCGTCACCTCCACCTCCTGCAACCGGGTGCGCCCCGCGTTGTCGGTGGCCACGTCCACGCGCGCGTACAACAGCCGCGAGCCACCGGACGCGTCCAGCACCGCCTCCGCCACCGCCAGCTCCGCCGGGTTGTCCGGCGTGAAGGCGTGCGGCTCCGAGAAGCCCCGGGGCGCGGACGCCAGCGTGGGCGGGCGGCGCACCGCGTGGCTGAAGACGCCGTTGAAGAAGATGTAGGAGCGCTCGCCCTCCGTCTCGAACGCGGCGAGGTAGGGCTGCACCATCACGTCGCCCTCCTTCGCGAGCTCCGCCACCTTCGCGCTCGCGTCGCGCAGCGCCTCCTGCCGGAAGATGAAGACCTTGAGGCCGCCGGCCGCCACCGCGGGTTTGATCACCACCGCGTTCCAGTCGCGCTCGCGCGCCACCTGCTCCACGTCCAGCGTGCCGCCGGGCGCCACCCAGACGGTGGGCGTCAGCGGCAGCCCCCGGGCCTCCATGTCCTTCAGGTAGCCCTTGTGCGTGTTCCAGCGCAGCACGTCCAGCGGGTTGAACAGGCGGGACACAGCATCCACGCGCTCCGCCCACGCGAGGAACTCCTCGCGGCGCAGGTGGCTGTCCCACGCGTTGCGCACCACCGCCGCGCGCACCCGGCCCCAGTCCACGGACGGGTCGTCCCAGATGACCGGCCGGGCATCCAGCCCCAGCGCCCGCAGGGCGGGCACCAGCGGCGCATCCAGCGGGTACAGCTGCGGCATTCCTGCGTAGGTGATGACGGCGATGTCCAAGGCGGCGCACTCCGGAAGCGGGGACGCGCCGGGTTCTAGCGCGCTCCCAGCCCCCGTGCAGCGCCCCCCGCGCCGTCCAGACCCCGCGTGGGGGCCCAAGGCGACCGGAGGCGTGGGCCGCCAGGCGCGCACGGCCTCCCGGCCCGGCCTCAGGCCGAGCGCGCGGCCGGAGCCTTCACGGCGGCGAACGACTCGGAGTCCTCCTGCGTCAGCGCCGTCGCGAGCGCCTTCGCCTCGCGCGCCACGCGGCCCAGCTCCGCCTGTCCATGCGGGAAGGGGGCCGCGGGGCCCTCCAGCGCCAGGAGCTGCTGGCGCAGCGCCGCGCCGTTGGGCGTGCGCCGCTGCGGATCCTTCTGCAGGAGCGACATGACGATGGCATCCAGCGCCACCGGCACCGCGGGGTTCAACTGCGAGGGCGGGACGACGTCCTGATCCACCGCCGCGCGCAGGAGCAGCTCCTCCGAGTGGCCGCTCAGCGCGCGCCGCCCGGTGAGGGCCTCATGCAGCGTCAGCCCCAGCGCGAACAGGTCCGCCCGGCCGTCGAAGTCCCGCCCCATGGCCTGCTCCGGCGCCATGTACCCCAGCTTGCCGCGCACGCTGCCGGCCACCGTGAGGTTCGCGCGGGCCGCGTCGCGCGCGATGCCGAAGTCCGACAGCTTCACCTCGCCGATGCGCGAGATGAGCACGTTGGGCGGGTTGACGTCGCGGTGCACCAGCCGCAGGGGCTCTCCGTCCGGGCTCGTCTTGCGGTGCACGTAGTCCAGCGCGGACGCCAGCTCCGCGGCCAGGAACGTCGCGGCCGACAGCGGCAGCGGCTTGCGCACCTGCGGCTTGAGCACGCCGCTGAGCGTCAGCCCGTCCACGTACTCCATCGCCAGGAAGTAGGTGCCGCCGTGGCGGCCCAGGTCGAACACCTGGACGATGTTGGGGTGGTTGAGCGTCGAGCACAGCTCCGCCTCGCGGCGGAACATCGTCACGAAGGACGCGTCGTCCGCGTACGACGGCAGGATGCGCTTGAGCGCCACCTGCTTCTCGAAGCCGCCCTCGGGCGAGTACGTGGCCCGGTACACCTCCGCCATGCCGCCCGCGCCCAGCCGCTCATGCAGCACGTACTTGCCCATCACCTCCTGCTCGCGCAGCGACGCGAGCGCGCTGCGCGTGCGCTCCAGGAAGTGCCGCGCGAGCACCGCCGTCAGCGCCCCGGTGGCCACGAAGAAGAACGCGCGCACGCAGATGAACAGCGGCGCCAGCGTGATGAGCGGGTTCTCCGGCAACAGCGGCCGCACGAAGCCGAAGTAGAGCGTCAGGTACTCCGCCGCCACCAGCACGCCCGCGGCCAGTCCCAGGCGCGGGTTGCTGCGCAGGCCCGCCAGCGTCACCAGCGCGCCCCAGATGACGATGGTGGGCGCGGTGAGCGCGTAGACGGGGCCCTGGTAGCGCAGGTCGAACGTCAGCACCACCGCCGGGATGCTCACCTCGATGGCCACGTTGAGCCACGGGATGGCCGGATGGAACGTGCCCTTGCGAAGCACCGCCCACATCACCGCGTAGTAGCCCGCAAGCACCGCCGACAGGCCCATCAGCGCCAGCGTCAGGTCCCAGCCCATGGACGGGCCCAGCGCCGCGGCCACCACCACGCAGATGCCGGACAGGATGCTCATGAAGCGCGCGACCGACAGCTCGGTGATCATGTGCCCCCCTACTCTAGACCTTGTGCGTCCGCGTCATGAGCACGCTCCCCCACACGTTGGGTGTGCTCCTACCACACCTCCAGGCACATGAAGGACGCTTTGAGTCCCACGAAGTGGACTTCGCGGGTCAGGTATCGCTGAAATGTTGCACCCCGGGTCTTCCGCCACGTGCGACGTCCGGGGTGCTTCTCGACGCTCCGACCTTTCTCGGCACTGCCTATCCGGCAGGAGGCTTCATGCGCAGCTCCCCCCGCTTATTGCTGGCCGCCCTGGGCGCGGTCCTCCTCTTGGGCAGTGCCTGTGGGTCCGATGATCCCGAAGTCCCCGTGGTGGTGTGCGGCGACGGCAAGAAGGAGGGCAGTGAGCAGTGCGACGACGGCAACAAGGAGGGCGGCGACGGGTGCGAAGCCAACTGCACGGTGTCTCCGTCGAAGTGTGGCGACGGTACCAAGGACGCCACGGAGGTCTGTGACGACGGCAACGACGTGAGCGGCGACGGGTGCGAGGCGGACTGTACCGCCACGCCCACCCAGACGACGCAGTGTTGGGCCACGCCTCCCGCGGCGCTTCCGGACGGCGCGACGTGCGCGGTGACGAAGGCGGGCACGGCGGGCACGCTGTTCACCGGCGTGGTGCTCAAGGACGGTGAGACGCTGCTGGGCGGCCAGGTGCTGGTGGACGGCCAGGGCACCATCACGTGCTCCGCCTGCGACTGCTCCCAGTCGGCCGGCGCCGCGGAGGCGACCCAGGTGATGTGCCCCACGGGCGTCATCTCCCCGGGCCTCGTCAACCCGCACGACCACATCACCTACCCGGGCGCGCCCCAGCCGAGCACCAGCGTGGAGCGCTACGAGCACCGCCACGAATGGCGCACGGGCAGCAACAAGCACACCCGGCTCAACAACCCGGCCAACGCCAAGGCGGACGCCATCCTCTGGTCGGAGCTGCGCCAGGTGATGGCGGGCACGACCTCCATCGCGGGCGCGGGCGGCGCGAAGGGCTTCCTGCGCAACCTGGACGTGTCGGCCGTGGCCCAGCAGGAGGGCCTGGCGGAGGGCTCCGCGGACTCGGACACCTTCCCCCTGGGTGACAGCAGCGGCACCACGCTGGTGGGCAGCTGCGCCTACGGCTCCTTCCCGTCCGCGTCGGACGTGGCCTCGCGCACGTCGGCGTACCTGCCGCACATCGCGGAGGGCATCGCGGCCACGGCGCAGAATGAGTTCCGGTGCCTGTCCTCGGGTTCCGCCAACGTGCTGTTCCCGCGCTCGGCCATCATCCACGGCATCGGGCTCACCGCCCGGGAGATCTCCCAGATGGCGGCGCACGGCACTGGGCTCATCTGGTCGCCGCGCTCCAACATCTCGCTGTACGGCGACACCGCCATGGTGACGGCGTTCAAGACGCTGGGCGTGTCCGTGTCGCTGGGCACGGACTGGATCCGCTCCGGCTCCATGAACATCCTGCGCGAGCTGCGCTGCGCGGATCACCTCAACACCACGCGCTTCGCCAAGGCCTTCACGGACGAGGAGCTGTGGCGCATGGTGACGGCCAACGCGGCGGACGCGGTGGACGTCTATGAAAAGGTGGGCCGCATCGCGCCGGGCAAGGTGGCCGACCTGGCCATCTACCGGCAGGGCGGCTACGCGGCGTCCCCGCACCGCGCGGTCATCGCGGCGGAGCCCGCGGACGTGGTGCTGACGATGCGCGGTGGCAAGCCGCTCTACGGCGACCAGGCCCTGGTGGACGGCCTCAAGGGCGCGGACACCTGTGACGCGCTGGCGGTGTGCGGCACGGCCAAGGCCGCGTGCGTGCAGTCGGAGATTGGCAAGAACCTGACGGCGTTCCAGGGCTCGTCGGACACCGCGGGCCTCTACCCGCTGTTCGCGTGCGAGACCCCCGCCAACGAGCCGACGTGCGAGCCGACGCGCAGCGCGGTGGGCACCGCCTTCCCGGTCGCCTCGGTCAACGGCTCCACCGTCTACACGGGCGTGGCGGGCACGGACGACACGGACGCGGACGGCATCCCCAACGCCACCGACAACTGCCCGGCCATCTTCAACCCCGTGCGTCCCATGGACGACGGGCGGCAGGTGGACACGGACGGCGACGGCGTGGGCGACGCGTGCGACCCGTGCCCCCTGGAGGCCGGCACCACCGCGTGCGTGGCCTCGCGCGGCGATGACGACGACCACGACGGCGTGCCCACGTGGCGCGACAACTGCGCGTTCGTGGCCAACGCGGACCAGAAGGACACCGACAGCGACGGCAAGGGCGACGTGTGCGACGGCTGCCCGACGGAGGCCGGCACGTGCTCGGCCACCGACCCGTCGGACTTCGACTACGACGGCATCCTCGCCCCTGGCGACAACTGCCCGCTCGTGGCGAACCCGGACCAGAAGGACGCGGACGGCGATGGCGTGGGCGACGAGTGCGACCCGTGCCCGGTGCCGAACCCGAACGGCGCCGCGTGCGCCGTCACCGTCTATGACGTGAAGACGACGCCCACCTCCGGCAAGACGTCGCTCGTGGGCGTCAAGGTGGCGGTGGACGGCGTGGTGGTCACCGCCGTGGATGCCGTCGCGACCGCGACGCGTGGCTACTGGGTGCAGGTGGCGAGCTACCCGGCGGGCAAGGGGGCGGAGAACTCCGGCCTCTACGTCTACGGGGAGAAGGCCAACGTGGCGGTGGGCGACAACGTGAAGCTGGAAGGCACGCTGACGGAGTACTTCGGCCTGCTGGAGCTCATCAACGTCACGGTGACCAAGCACAGCGGCGGCAACGCGCTGCCCGCGCCGGTGGTGGTGCGCACTGAGGCCATCCGCACCGGCGGCCCCCAGGCCAAGGCCCTTGAGGGCGCGCTGGTGGAGGTCCAGAACGTGTTCAACACCCGGCTGGAGAACGCCCAGCGCGAGTTCATCGTCGACGAGAACAAGTCCGGGGATCCGGCGACCACGGGCCTGATGGTGGACGACCAGGCCTTCAGCTACCCGGTGCAGGTCCTGGGCACCGAATACCGCGTGGTGCGCGGCGTGCTGACGTACACCTTCAGCAACCACAAGCTGCTGCCCCGGAGCGCGGGCGACATGCAGATCCCCCTGCCGCCCCTGCCGGCGCTGACGGCCTTCACGTCCGGCGGCTTCGTGCGCGTGGGCGGCTCCAACGCCATCCCGCAGGCCCTCACCGTGACGATGGCGTCCGCCTACCCGGTGGACGTCACCGTGGCCATCGCGTCGGGTGACACGGCGGCGCTGAGCGCGGTGGGCGGACAGGTCGTCATCCCCGCCGGGCAGACGAGCGCCACGGTGGCGTTGCAGGCGCTGGCGCCCTCGGCGTCGGTGACCCTCACCGCGACGCTGGGCACGTCCACCCAGACGGCCACGCTGCGCGTGCTGGGCACGGCCGAGCCCGCGTCCCTCGCGAACATCACGCCGCAGACGCAGGGCGTGGCGCCGGGGGGCACGGCGCGCTTCACGGTGACGTTCGACCGGCCCGCGCCGGCCGGCACGACGCTGGGGCTCGCGGTGTCGCCCGCGGGCTTCGGCGCCTTCGCCAACAGCACGGTGGCCACCGACGCGATGAGCGCCACCTTCGACTTCACCGTGGACGAGGCCAGCACCGGCTCCGGCGCGGTGACGGTGACGCATGGCTCGGACACCCTGAACGCCACGGTGAACGTCATCACCGGCGTGCCCCGGCTGGCGTCGCTCTCCCCGTCCACCGCCACGGTGAACGCGGGCGCGCAGCAGGTGTACACGGTGACGCTGGAGTCCGCTCCCACGGTGGCCGTGCAGGTGCTGCTGACGCTGGCGACGCCCGCGGGCACGGCCTTCGGCTCGCTGTCCAGCACGTCGGTGACGCTGAACCCCGGAGAGACGACGGCGACGGTGACGTTCACCGCGGCGGCGGAAGGGGAGGGCACGGGCTCCGTGTCCGCCTCGCTCAATGGCATCACGCGCACGGGCGCGCTGACCGTGCTGCCCCCGCCCGCGAAGCTCTCCAGCATCACGCCGGACGTGGTGACGGTGAACGCGGGCAAGACGCAGGTGTTCACCGTGACGCTGGACCGCAAGGCCCCGGCGGGCGGCGCGGCGGTGGACGTGGTGCTCGCGCCCTCGGGCGTGGGTGAGCTGTCGTCCGCGACGGTGACGGTGGCGGAGGGCCAGACGACCGCCACGGTGACGTTCACGGCCGGGAGCGCGGAGGGCAGCACCCAGCTCAACGCCTCCTACGCGGGCGTGACGAAGTCCGCGGCCATCACCGTGAGCGTCGTCGCCAGCGTGGGCCACGTCCTCATCAGCGAGTTCTGCGGTGGCACGACGGCGTCCGCGACCGACGAGTTCGTGGAGCTCTACAACCCCACCAACCAGGACGTGAACATCGGCGGGTGGAAGGTCCAGTACCGCTCCGCCACCGGGACCACCTACTCCGGGTCGTTCACCCTGGCCGCGGACGCGGTCATCAAGGCGCACGGCTTCTACCTGATTGGCGGCGCCACCTACGCCGACCCCACGGTGACGGCGGACGCGACGTCCGGCATCAACTCGTCGGCCAGCGTGACGGCCGGCGGCCACATCCGCATCGGCACGGGCGCCATGGGCAACACGCTCACGGACCCGAACGTCGTGGACCTGCTGGGCTACGGCACGGGCGCGGGCCCGGAAGGCAAGGCCGCTCCGGCGCACCCCGCGTCCGGTGGCAGCCTGGAGCGCAAGGCCAAGGCGACCTCCACCTCCGCGACGATGGGGGCGGGCGGCGCGGACGAAACGCTGGGCAATGGCTACGACACGGACGACAACTCGACGGACTTCGTGACCCGCGCGGCGCGCCAGCCGCAGAACTCGAAGAGCGCGGTCGAACTGCCGTAGCGCAGGCGGGTGTCTCTTCCGCTTCCCTCGAACGTGGAGGGAAGCGGGGAGCCCCACGGTTCAAAGCCTTGAAGTGAGCCGACGCCCGCTCCCCACCGCTTCCGGGGGCCGGGCGTCTTCTTCTTTCCGGCTGCTAGCCCAGCGGGCCGCGCACGTGCAGGCCGCCGGAGAGGATCTGATCCAACGACGCCATCAGCGGGTCGTAGTTCACGGTGGTGCGGAACAGGTTGTGGTGCAGCAGGATGCCCAGGTAGCCGCCCATCATGGTGTGGGCCATGTGCAGCGGGTCCACCTCCACGCGGAACTCCTGCCGCTTCTGGCCGTAGCGGATCATCCCCGCCAGCACCTGCACGTAGACGGCGATCTTCTCCCGCAGCAGCTCCGCCACGCGGTCGTTGGACTCCGCGGACTCCGCCGACAGCATCCCGAAGAAGATGCCGTACTCGCGGTGGTAGCGCAGGAACTGCGAGGTGCGCGAGACGACGAACACCAGCTGCTCCCGGCCTGACAGCGGCCGGCGTTCGGTCAGCAGTGGGAGGAACTCCGCCTGGTAGCGGGAGTGCAGCTCCTCGATGGCCGCCAGCAGCAGGTCTTCCTTGGTGGGGAAGTGCCAGTACAACGCTCCGGGGGTCATCCGGATGGCCTTCGCCAGGTCCGACATCGTCGTCGACAGGTAGCCCCGCCGAGCGAACAACGTGATGGCGGCCTCCAGGATTTCCACCCGCGTCCGCGCCGCCCGCTCCTGCTTGATTTCGCGCTTCGCTGGTTCCTTGCTCATTTCCGGGTAAATCTACACCTCACGCCAGAAGCGTCACCTTAACGATTTCAGACGGTGCGCCGACGCGCAGGGGAGGGCCCCAGAAACCGGTGCCCCGGCTGACGTAGAGGTGGCTGCCTGCGTCCTGGAAGAGGCCGGCGTCGTGCTTCCAGATGGCGGACACGGCGACGGTGAAGGGGAAGAACTGCCCGCCGTGGGTGTGCCCGGACAGTTGCAGGCCCATGCCCGCCTTGGCCGCCACGTCCCAGTTGGAGGGCTGGTGCGCGAGCAGCACGCCAGCGCGGCCCGGGTCGCGGCCGGCGAGCGCGGCGTCCAGGTTGTACCCCTGGGGCCCGTTGCGCATGGACCAGTCGTCCACGCCCACCAGGTCGAACGCGCCGCCCGCGTCCCCGATGGACACGTGACGGTTGCGCAACACGGTGATGCCCAGGCCGGTGAGCGCGTCCGCCCAGGCGCTCGAGTTCCAGTAGTACTCGTGATTGCCGGTGATGAAGTGCGTGCCCGCGCGCGCCTTCAGGTTCTGGAGCGCGGCGACGGAGTGCCCCAGGTCGCTCACCGTGCCGTCCACCAGGTCGCCGGTGATGGCCACCAGGTCCGGCTTGAGCGCGTTGCAGCGCGACACCAGCTCGTCCATGAAGCGGCGCTGGATGATGGGGCCCACGTGGATGTCGCTCACGTGGACGATGCTGAAGCCGTCCAGGGCCCTGGGCAGGCCGGGCAGCCGCACCGTGACTTCATTCACCACCGGCGGGTGGAAGGCGCTCCACATGCCGTAGCCCGTCAGGCCGCCGGCCGCGAGCACCGCGCCGCCCGCGGTGGCCCGCGCGAGGAACCTGCGCCGGTCCTCGTCCACGGCCGGAGGCGGGACGGTGACGGACAGCTCGGCCAGGGACGGCGTCCGCACGGCGGGCTCCAGGTGGGCCGGGCCGGGCTCCGCGACGGGGGCCTTCACGCCCCGGTGGCCCCGCGTCCGGGCGATGAGCCAGCGCACCCCGCCCAGCGTCGCCAGGGACAGCAGCAGGTACACGGCCACGCCCATCCACGTCCACGACATGACGGCCATGAAGAACGCGGAGGGCAGCACGCGCGTCACGACCCACGACAACAGCAGCGGCAGGCACAGCGCCGTCAGCAGCACCTTGCCGGCGCGCCGCCACGCGCGGCTGTCGGACGTGTCCCGGAACAGGCGCCGGTACAGGTAGATGTGGACGTAGACCGCCGCGACGCCGACGAAGAGGAAGAACAGGATGAAGCGCAACGGGCTTTCCATGGCGCCCCCATCCTCGCGCGCACGCGTCACGACGCAACCGGCGCGCGCGTGAAGAAGCGTGAAGCGGTGGGGGTGAAGCGGGGAAGCCCGTTATTTCCGGGCGTCGCCCAGCGCCACGCCGATCTGCTGCCACTCCTGGGCGTAGGTGCCACGGGAGAAGGCGCGCAGGTCGTCGGACGTCACGGTGCCGCGCGTGAGCGCGGTGTCGAGCGCGCGCACGATGGCGGCCTTGTGCGGCTGCTCCACGAAGGGGTTGTCCTCGCGGAACACCTCACCGAAGAGCGACTCCAGGCGGCCGTCCTGCTTCAGGCGCTCCACGATGCGGTTCTGCGACACCGGCGCATCCGAGTGCGCGTGCAGCATGGCGGACGCGATGCCGCTCTGCGCGTCGGCGTCCGGGAACTCCTCCAGCAACCCCAGCTCCATGTCGGCCTGGGCGATGGACTCCGCGTCCGCCATGCTGCACGCGCACTCGGATGCGCCGGTGTCGCAGAACCGCATCGTGGAGCGCCTGAAGCAGGACGGCCGCCTGGAGTCGCTCTTCGG
>SECN01000001.1 GCA_004173515.1 Myxococcaceae bacterium
CAGGTGAGCTGCATCGCGGCCGTCACGGTGGCGAGGCGCACGGTGGTGTTCTCGTCCTCCACGCTCTGGCGCGCGAGCACGTCCAGCGCTTCCGGACGGCGGGTGCGGCCCAGCGCGGCGACCAGCTTCGTGCGCTCGGGAATCTCCGTTGCCACGGACAGACGCGCGGCGAGCGCGGCAACGGCCGCGACGGTTCCCAGCCGGGCCAGGGCCTCCTGGGCACGGCGCACCACCAGCGGCACTTCCGAGCGCAGGAAGGCGCCCAGCACCTCCACCGCCCGGTCATCCCCACGCCACGCGAGCAGCTCCGCGGCGCGCAGCCGCAGGTCCTCGTGCTCGCTTCCGGCCGCGCGGCCCAGGGCCTCGGTGACGCGCGGGTCGTTGGCTCCGGCCAGACGTTCAATCACGCCCACGCGCAGGTCGGCGTGCTCGCTGCCCAGCGCTGCCAGCAGCGGATCCAGGCTGCCCGCCGGGCTCAGCTTCTCCAGCAACTCGAAGGCGGACTTGCGCACCTCCGGCAGCGGCGAGTTGAGCGCCGCCGTCACGCGCGGACGGGCCGCGTCGCCGCGCTCCGCCAGCTCTTCCAGCGCCGCGCGCGCCACGTCCGGCGACAGCGATGCCAGGGCCAGCGCCAGGGGCTCATCGCTGCCAGCGGGGTACAGCTCCTTGAGGCCCGCGAGCGCCGCGCGTCGCACCAACTGGTGCGGATCCTCCAGCGCGCGCAGCAGGGCGGCCACGGCGGCGGACGTGCCCGCGTAACCCTCCAGGGTGAGCTTCACCACGCGGTCCACGGCGTCGCGGCGGACGCGGTGGCCTTCCTCGTCGCCCGCGGACACCTGCCGCAGCAGGCCCACGTAGGCGCCGAACGCCAGCCGGCGCAGGTGCTGGCGCTCCGCCTGGGTCGCCGTCTGCGGCGTCGCGTGCCCTGCTTCTCCGGCGTGGACGGCTGCACCACGTGCGACGCGCCCTCGGCCGTCTCCGGCTTCCAGGGGGCTTCCAGCGTGCGGGGCCGAGCGACCTTCTGTGCCTCGCGGAAGTAGTCCAGGGGCTTGTTGCGCAGCAGCAGCACCTGCGCCGCCGCGTAGCGCTGCTCCGGTTGGGCGCTGGAGAGCGCCTCGGCGAGGCCCACCACGCGCTTGGCCCGGTCCTCCTCCGAGGGCCAGTCCTTCATGTCGCCGGCCTTCTCCGGGCGCGGCGGCAACAGCACTTCCACCAGGTGCGAGCGGTACGCGTCCGGCTCCGTGCGCAGCTCCAGCGCGCGGGCCGCCGCGTAACGCACTTCCGGACGGCCGCTGGACAGCGCGCTCGTCAGCAGGTCCGGCGGCTCACCGTCGCGGCTGGCGCGCAGGTCGCGGGCGAGCACGATGGCGAACACCATCTCCTGCACTTCACGCGCGGAGTCCTCCAGGCCGTGCAGGAGGCCACCGTCGCCCTCCGGGCCGAGGGCCGCGAAGGCGAGGATGGCACCCAGCCGGATGGGCAGGTGCTCATGGCGCAGGTTGCCGGTGAGCACCGGCAGGGCACGGACATCGCCCAGGCGAGACAGGCCGTCCGCCGCCCATGAGCGCGCCGCGACCAGCGAGTGGCCCAGCGCATCCAGCAGCGCGCCCTCGTCACCCCGACGGCTCGCGGTGGCGAGGCCGCGCGCGCCCTGCTCCTGGAGGTCCGACAGCTCGTGCGGCAGGAGCACCGTGGCGTAGAAGCCCAACAGGCGCCGCGAGCCCAGCGTGGCCAGCGCGCGCGACGCGCGGATGCGCAGCGGGACGAGGTAGCCGGGCGGGTAGAGCCGCTCCAGGTCCTTGTCGGTGATGAGCCCGCGCATGGGCTCGATGATGTCCTCCGCGCCACGCGGGGCCAGCAGCTCCGCGGCCCGCACGCGCACCGGCAGCGCCGTCGCCGCGATGCCCGCGAGCAGGGGTCCGTTCTCAGTGGGGATGAGCTTGTCGAGCGCGTCCAGCGCCGCGACGGCCACCTCCAGGTGCTCGTCCTGCACGCGCTTGAGCAGCGCGGAGCGCAGGGGCTCCGCAGGGGCGTGGATGGAGCCCTTCGCGGCCTTCTCGCGCAGGGCCGGGTGCGTGGAGGCGAGCGCGGCCAGGTGCGGCTCCGGCTTCTCCTTGCCCGCGAGCTTCACCCACGCCTCGTAGGCGGCGGTGGCCACGGCCACGTCGCGGTCCTCCACGGACTTCTTCAGCCGCTCCAGCGCCCAGTCTTCCGTGCCGCGCTGGGCGAGCACTTCCACCGCGCGGTTGCGCAGGTCCGGGAAGCGGCCCGTGAGCGCCCGGTCCACGGCCTTCTCCGGCTGCTTCTCGTTCCACGCCCACAGCGTGCGGAACGCCTCGCCGCGCACCTTGCCGGACTCGTCCTCCAGCGCGTTGCCCAGCAGCGGCTCCGCGCCCTGCGCCTTGGCGCCCAGCTTCACCAGCCGGTCCAGGCCGCGCACGCGCACGTCCTCGTGCCCGGAGCGCAGCGCGGCCTCCGCGGCGGACAGGGGCGCTTCCACGTCCAGCGCCACCACCGCCTCCAACGCCGTGGCGCGCACGTCCGCGTCCGCGTCGTCCAGCATCCACACCAGCCGCTCGCGGGCGCGAGGGTCCTGCAACGCCTGGAGCGAGGCCGCCGCCTGACGACGGATGGCCGACTCGTCCTCGCGCGACAGCTGCAACAGCGCGCCCAGCGCCCGACCATCTCCCAGTTGCGCAAGGCCCCGAGCGCCACGCACCGCCGTGTCCGGCATGCGGCACGCCATGGCGGCCAGCAGCGGCTCCAGGTCGGACTCCGTCAGCGCCGCGCCCGCCGTGGCGTTGGCGAAGAGCCGCTCGCGCGCGGTGGCCAGCTCCGCGTCGGTGGCGGGCTTCGCCTCCGTGTCTCCGGCGGCGCGCTTCGACTGGAGCATCAGCATGCGCGCCACTTCGCGCACCGAACGGGCGAACTCCTCGTCCTGCTTCTCCAGCGTGAGCGCCAGCGCCCGGCGCTCCAGCACGCGCACGGCGAAGGCCACGCGGCGCACGTCCCGGTCCGCGTCGTCCAGCGCGCGCGCCACCAGCGGCTGCATGCGCGGATCCCCCAGCAGGCCCGTCGCGGAGGCGCGCAGCAGCACCTCCACCTTGAGGGCGGCGGGGCCCCGCTCGAAGGCCAGCTTCAGGGGCTCCGTGCTGCCGGCGGGGGAGACGGCGACGAGCGCGTCCAGCGCGGCCTCGCCCACGGGCGCCTTGTCGTCCGCGAGCTTGCCCGCGATGAGGCCCGGCACCAGCGGCGACGTGCCGCCCAGCTTCGCCAGCCGGCGCAGCGCCAGCACCCGCGTGTCGGAGAAGCGCGAGTCGAGCGCCGCGCGCGGGGCGGCCAGCGGCGACTCCGTCTCCAGCTTCGTCAGCGCATCCAGCGCGGCGGTGCGCACGCCCACCACGTCGTCGTTGAGCCGCTCGCGCAGCTTCGCCCGGGCGGCGGTGCGGCCCTGCGCGCCCAGCTCCGTGGCGGCGAGCTTGCGCACCTCCGCGTCCGGATCCGTGCCCAGCAGGGCCAGCGCGAACTCCAGCGCCTCCGGCTCCAGCAGCGCGGCGGCCTCGCGCACGGCGGCCTCGCGGCGGGGACGGCCCGCCTTGCGCGCCTCGTTGAGCACATCGAAGCCGTGCGTGAAGGTAACGGTCTCGTCCGTGGGCTTGCCATCCGTGCCCAGCGTGATGCGCGTGACGGTGCGCTCGTCGCCGGCCGCGAACACGAAGCCCAGCACCTGCTTCGCCTGACGGGGATTGGCTGGCGGCCCGAAGGCCACCGCGTGGACGGCCTTGGTGCCCAGCTCGAACGTGCGCGGCTTGCGACGCTCGTCCAGCCGCCACACCTTCAGCTTGCCGTCGCCACCCACCGACGCGATGCGCTCCGCCGGCTCCTGACCCGCTTCCGCCGGGGGCGTGGGCGGGAACACCAGCCCCAGCACCGGGCCCGCGTGGCCGCTGTCCTTCTCGCCGCGGACCTCGAACTCCACCGCGCCGACCAGGTACCAGATGCGCAGCTTCCCATCGTCGCGCAGCGGCTGCGAGGACGCGCTCCACTCCTTCAGCTTGCGCGTGCTCTCCCAGTCCCACGCGCGCACGAAGCCGTCCGCGCCCGCCGTGTAGAGCACCTTGCCGTCGCTGCTTCCCGCCACCGCGGTGCACCCGCCCGGGTGCGCGCCGTGGAGCTGGAACTGCACCGCGCCGTCGGTGAGCGACCCGAAGCGCACCGTGCCGTCCGCGCCCGCCGCGGCGTAGCGCTCGCCCGACAGCGCGAGCCCCAGCACGTGCGCGGGCAGCGACGCCGTCCACAGGACCTTGTTGGTGCCGGGCTCGTACGCGGTGAGGCGGCTGTCCGGGGCGGCACGCGTGCCCCCCACGAGCAGCAGGCGGGCATTGGCCGCGAGCGCACGGACCTTCTCGATGTTGCCGATGGAGAGGTTGGCCATGGTGTCGTTGTCCTAGATGCCGCCGAGCTGCACGCCCGGGTGAGCCGCGAAGCGCGTCGTGCCGCCCGCCTCGCGCGTGTCCTTGCCGCCGCCCGCGGGCTTCCAGTCCTCCGGCAGGTGCAGCGGACGGTGCTTCTCCCAGAGCAGCCGCACCGCGAACAGGCCCACCTCGCGGTCCGCGCTCTGCATCAGCCCGGACAGCCGCTCCGCCCCGCCCAGCCGCGCGTAGTGCCGGCGGATGAGCTCCACGGCGACTTCGCGCGTGCTGCGCTTGGTGGACTCCGTGAGCGCGAACACCTTGCCCGCGTCCAGCTCCTCCGGCTGCAACGTGTGGCGCGCGTCCGCCCCGGCCTCGCCCGCGTTCAGCAGGGCGTCATAGGCCAGGTTGCGGATCTCCTTCGCGTCCGAGTCCGCCAGCTCGTACACCCGCGTCTGGTAGCCCCACGCGCGCAATTCCGAGCGGGCGATGGTCAGCGCGAAGCGGCGCACGTCGTCGCGCGCATCGAACAGCGCGGGCCACAGCTTCTCCGCCGTGTACGCCTTGCGAGGCGCCCGGGGCTTGATGTCGTAGGACTTCGACTCCGGCTGCTCCGGCCCGATGCCCGGGTGGTGGCATCTCAGGTACGTCTGCGCGAACGTGCGCACCGGGGCCGGCTGCTTCGCGCCCAGCGCCAGGTCGAACAGGCGCTCCAGGCCCTGCGCCGCGTCGCCCGTGTCGCTGAAGTCCGCGGGCACCACGTTCTCCAGCAGGTAGCGGTGACCGAAGTCGTGCAGCGTCGGGTCCGCGCGCCGCGCCAGCGCCAGCAGCCAGGGCACCGTGAGCTGCCGCGCGGTGAAGAGCTTGCGGTTGCCCAGCAGCGCCAGCGCCGTCTCGCGGTGCTTCGCGCTGAACACCAGCGCCTTCACCCGCTCCACGTCCAGGCCCGGCAGGCTGTCCGCGCGCGTGAGCCACTGCGCCGCCTGACGGCCCAGGCGCGGATGCGACACGAGGTCCAAGAGCCACTCCGGCCCGATGTCCGCCGGCTTGTACGCGCCCAGCGCCTTCATCGCCGCGTCCTCCACGATGCGCGGACGCTTCGAGCGCTTGGCCTCCGTCAGCGTCTGCTTCCAGAACGACGCGGGCATCTCCCCGGCGGCGTACTTGGACGCGATGTAGCCCGTGGCCCACTTGAGCTGTTCCTGCTGGCCGAAGAGCTGCTCGCGCAGGAAGTCCTGCGTGATTTCGGCCCGGTCGAAGGACTGCTCCAGCGCCTTCGCCGCGAAGCCCGCCGTGGCCTTCGTGACGAGCAGCCGGCCCAGCAGCTCCAGCCCCAGGTCGCGCGGCTTGCGCTTCTCCAGCGTGGCGGCGGCGAAGGCCACCACGTCGTCCTCGCCGTCCTCCGCCAGCTCCGCGAGCCGGTCCGCGGGCATGTCCTGCGCGTGGCCGCGCGCGTACTCGATGGCGTACGCCCGGGCCTTGTCGCTGGGGGACACCAGGAGCGCGAGCACCGCGTCGTGCAGCCCGACGGCGCGCAGCTTGCCCTGGTTGGATGGCGAACTTCGCGGCCGGATCCGAACCGCACGTGTCCAGCAGGCGCATCAGCGCGTCCGGCGAGCGCTTCCACGCGTCCGGGTACATGCGCTGCTTCACCATGTCCGCGGGCGGCTGGATGGGGAAGCGCGTCGCGGAGTAGTTGCGGCTGTTGTGCGCCCAGACATGGTGCGCCACCCAGCACGCGGACCACGACGTGTCCGGCTGGTAGTGCCGCAGGACCTCCACCGCGAACTGCGGGTAGAGCTCCGGCACGGCCGCGCCCAGGTGGCGCAGGAAGCGCCACGCGCGGCGCTGGAGGTAGGTGAGGGTGCCGCTGCCGACCTCGCGCGAGCGGTGGCTGCCGCGCTCGGTGTCGAATCTCCACGCCAGCACGCCGAACATCTCCGCGTCGTGGCGCGCAAGCGCTGCCACGCCTCGTGCGAGCCCTGGCGGCGGCCGGCCTTCTCACCGCGCTGCTGCGCCTGCGTGAGCAGGGACTTCAGCGCGTCGAAGTCGAGCGCGCCCTGCGGCAGCGGCGTGTCCGACGTCTTGTCCGGCTGGTCCAGGAACGCCAACACGGCCTCGGCGAGGTCGGGTGCCTCCGCCCTGGCCAGACGTTCGAGGTCCGTTGCGCTCAGCGCGTCGCTCGGGGTCATGGGCACGGGGGTTTAACACACCTCACCGTCACCCCAAGGCTCCGATGCTCCCACCTCACCAGGTGAGGGTGGGCACCTGCACCTCCTGCTCGGCGGCGGTCCCCACCGTCACGTCCTGACGGTACGTCAGCCACTTCCCGTTGCCCCGGCGCAGCACGAACAGCGTGTAGGACCCGGGCGGCACGTTGCTCCAGGTCGCATTGCTGGAGGCGGCCGTTTGCAGGGCCCTCTCGCGCAGCCGCTCCGCCGCGTCATCCGAGCCTGGCAGCGGCACCGTGCCCGGGAAGAGGAGCGCGATCCCCTGGGCCCCGCGCTCGCCCCAGCGCACCGTCACCGTGGCGCCCTGCGCGGCCGCGACCAGCCCCACCCGGGTGACGCGATGCGCCTCGACGCGCACCTTCTGGTAGGGCGCCGCGTAGGGTCCATTCCCAGAGCGCAGGCCCACCAGGTAGTCACCGGGCTCCAGCTCGCGGAAGACGGTCCGCGCGTCATCGTCCGCGATGTAGTTGGTGACCTCCAGGTCCCGCTCCGAGCGGATCGACACCATGGCGGAGTAGGGCTGGCCCTGCGCATCCTTCACCGTCACCTCCAGGCGGGTGTCGCCCTGGAGGCGCAATTCGAGCGTGTCCTCGTTGGGGCCCAGCGCGCGCTCCAGCGTCGCGTACTCCGCCTTGTCATGCTGCGCGGTGAGCCGGTACGGCCGGGACTCCACGGAGGGCAGGGTGAAGGTGCCATCCCGGGCGGTGGTGGCGTCCAGGAAGCCGCCCGAGACGTCGTAGATGTCGTATTCCTCTCCCGACTCCTCCTCCGCCGCGGCCTTCAGCTCCTCGAGGGGAAGGGACAGGGAGATGGCCACGCCCTCCAGCGGTTCGCCGGTCGCGTCGTCCACCACGCGGCCCCGGACGGCGTGCCCCGCTTCGATGCGCACCTCGCCCAGGTCCACGTCGCGCCCGGCGGGGACGCGCACGTCGCGCTGGGTGAACGCGTGGCCCGGGGCCTGGAAGGTCAGGTGATGGAGGCCGGGCTTGTCCACGAAGACGGTGAAGGCCCCGCGCGGGTCGCGCACGGGCTCCTCGTTCAGGTCGAAGCGCGTGATGGGCGCCCCGTTCGGTTTCACCAGCCGCCCGGTGATGTGGCTCTGGGCGGTCAGGACGACGCGCACGGCCAGGTTGCCCGCGCGGGCGATGACCTTGGGGTCTTCATCGTGTCCCTTCCACCGGCCCATCTTCAGCTCCCCGAGCAGGTCCGCGATTCCTTCGTCTCCTTCGTCCTCCTCGGGCTCGGGCTCGGGCTTCGCGGGCGGGCGGGGCATCGCGTAGCCGGGCTTCGCCGCCTTCACCTCGTAGTCCCAGTCCCGGGCCATGGGCTCCAGGACGAAGCGGCCGTCGGGCCCCGTCTTGTTCTCCAGGGGGGAATAGGTGCGGCCCCTGCTGCCCTCTTCTTCCCGGGCCAGGGCCGTCACGGTGACGCCCGCCAGGGGCTGGCCCTGGCCATCCACCACCACGCCGGCCATCCGTCCATCCAGGTCCAGGTGCAGCGCGAGCTCCACGGTCTCCGAGCCCCGCAGCTCCACGCGCTGGGGCATCCGTCGCTGGTAGCCGCCCTCGGTCGTCTGCACCCAGACGGCGTAGTTGCCCGGCTCCACGCCCTTGATGGTGAAGGTCCCTGCCTCCTCCGTGGAGCCCGCGAAGTCGACGCGCCCGTGGTCCTCCGGGTCGTCCTCGTTGATGCCGCCCTTCGTCAGGGTGACGTCCACCCCGTTGACGGGGAGGCCGCTGGAGTTCGTCACGGTGCCCCGCACCGTGGCGCCGGAGTCCAGGGTCACCTGGACTCCGGAGGAGGGGGCCTGGGCCTGGAGTTCCTTGCGCAGGAAGCCCTCCGCTTCGACGGCGAGGATGCCGGCCATGGCCTGGTCCACCTTGATGACGAAGTGGCCCGTGTCGTCGGACGTGGCGTCGAAGGTGCGGATGCGCATGTGGTGCGAGCGGTGCATGAGGATCCGCGGCCGGACTGGAAGCTCATCCTCGGGCCGTGGCCGCAGCGACACGGCGGCCTCCTTCACCGGCTGGCCCTGGGCGTCCAGGACCTGGCCCTCCAGGAGGGTCGCGGGAGACAGGACGAACTCCAGGGGCGGGGTGTCGTGGCCCACGGTCCGCTCCTCGGTGAGGTCCAGCATCCGCTCCGCCATCACCTGGAAGTGATACGAGCGGGCCAGCAGCGGGCCCAGGCGCACGTGGCCTTCCGCGTCGGTCTGCTGGGTCTTGTTCACGCCATCACCCACCACGCCCAGGTCGAAGGTGTCGCTGTCCGCGCCGATGGCGACCACCACGGCGTCGCGCACGGGACGGCCCGCCGCATCGCGCACGGTGGCGTCGACGAAGAACGCGCTGCCCAGGCGGAGCGTCACCTCGGCTTCGGACTGGTGCTCCGTCAGCTCCACCTGGGCCAGGGCCCGCTGCCCGCCGTGCTCCGTGGTCATGACGTAGGCGGAGGGCAGCAGGTTGTCGAAGCGGAAGCGCCCGTCGGCGTCGGAGACGGTGATGCGCTCACCGTCCCGCTCCACCACGGAGACGCCCGGGACGGGCCGCTCGCCGTCCAGCACCTGGCCCACGATGCGCCGGGGCGGGTGCAGCACCAGGTCCTCTTCCAGGGCCTGCGGCCCCAAATCTTGGAGCCAGGTGGAGAGCTTGCCGGGGTGGGACGCGGCCAGGGTGTAGGAGGCCTCGGGCAGGGGGCCCACGGCGAAGCGGCCCTCGGCGTCGGCGACCGCTTCGAAGTAGCGGGCGTTGCCGGTGTGCAGCACCGTCAGCCGGGTGCCGGGCAGCGGGGCGCCATCCTCGTCCACCACGCGGCCGGAGAGCCTCTTCGCGGGGACGAGCACCAGCTTCAGGTCCTGGGTGCCGGTGGCGACGTCCTCCTCCAGGGCCGCGCCCTCGGGTCCCAGCGCCCACACGGCGACGGAGCCCTGGGGCAGACCCTCCAGCGTGAAGGTGCCGTCCTGGGCGGAAGGGGTGCTGGTGAGCACGAAGGCGGAGCCCCGGTGGGAGGCCACCATCTCCAGCGCCCAGTCCCAGGCGGACGCGGTGGTGCAACCGCTGTCCGCCAGGGAGACGGCGGGATCCGTGTCGCAGGGCAGCTCCGACAGGGTCTCGCCCGGCAGGGGCACCGTGGCGGAGACCTCCACGCCGGCGGCGGGCTGGCCCCGGGCGTCCAGGACGCGGCCCCGCACCTGGAGGGCACCCCGGGGCGGTTCGGGTGGAGGGGTCGACAGCGGCCTGCGCACGGGCCTGGACGTAGCGGAGGGCGCGTCCTTCGAGGACGGTGCGGTGGGGCTCAGCCACCCGAAGATGCCCGCTCCGATGAGGAGCAGGAGCACCACTCCCCCCATGACCACCGCCGACGGCTTCCGCATGGCGCCCCTCCAGGGTGGGCGACTGTAGCAGGAGGGCTGACGTGGACCGCGAGCGGGGGGCTTCAGCCCGGCGCGTCAGGGGGGGCCGGAGGAAAAAGAAGGGGTCGAACCAAGGATTCGAGCGACCGACGTATTTGGAGATGAGGTGGGAGTGACGGAGGCAGAGCCGTCGTCGCTCAAGGGCTTCGGGCGCAGAGCGTCCTGGGCGGAGGGGGGAAGGGTTCTGGGGGTCGATCTTCCGGAACTCCTCAAGGTTTTCGAAGGTCGTCGTCTTGAAGGCACAAGCAGGACGGAAGCGGGTCTTTGGGGGCCGCTTTCGATGAGGGGGACCCCTCGGGGGAGGGGTTGAGTCACTGGGAGCGCGTCGAGGGGGCGCGCTCCCAGTGTTTTTTTCCAAGGGTCGGCCTGGATCCGCGTCGGGGGACGCTGGGTCGGCCGGCCTGTTTTATTTCTGGATGGAGAGGATGACCCACTGCCGGGTGTCCACGGCGTAGACGGTGGGGACGTCCGCGATGGCGGGGCCCGCAAGGTCACGGCAGGCCGTGGGATTCACGGAGAAGCGGACGAACACCACCCCGTCTTTTCCGGGGACGCCGGTGACGTCATACGCCTCGCGTTGGTGGACGCAGACCTCGGTCGGGCTGGCGTTCCGGTCGGGCTTCGAGCCCAGCGGAAGGAAGTCCTCCATCGCCAGGGCGACCGAGGCCGCCATTGTTCCGGACAGGACCTGCTGATCCTCCGTGGGAAGCACGATGGGGAACGCGAAGTGGGCTGCCTGCTCCGGAGGGGCGTGGACGGGGCGTGCCGGGGGACGGAAGAGGGCGCACGCGGGAAGCAGCAAGAGAGGGAGAAGCCTCCACGGTTGGGTTCCCATGATGTTTTTCGGCTTCGCCTTTCCTCGCGGAGTATCTCTGGCCATGGATTGTCGTAGGTGAGAGGTCAGGAGTCATCTTCGATGGCGGTAACGCGACCCGTAGCCTTGTCCTCGGGAAGAATGCGCCCCACCAGCTTCCAATGGTAACCCTGTCGCTCGTAGACCTCGCCCGCCCTGGTCGCGTCATCCGAGTAGGGAACAAGCTTCTGGAGATGGCAGGCAGTGTCGAATTGGATCCGGATGATCCACCACTGGTTGTCCACGAGCCGGTCCTTTGGGGAGAGGGGTGACGGCGCCCAGGGGTGACTGTGGAAATCCGCGATCGGGTGGGTTCGGCCTCGAGCATCCAGCACGCGGTGCGGAACAGTGCAGGACTTCCGACGCGACGGCCCTACCAACTCAAGTCGTCCAAGATTGGAGGTTCTGCTCGCGTAATACATGCCATCCCCGAGCGAGTAGATGAGGCCACAATACTCCTGGCCGTAGTCGCGCTCTTGCGCCCTGGGCAGGGTCATGACTGCCGGACACAGCTGGTCAATGACGCCATCGATATCGCGGGACGGGGTGATGGCATCCCACGGACCTCGGACCCAGACCCTGTCGCTGCTCTCTTCGAATCCGTAGTCCCGCGAAGCAAGAGGTGTGTCAGGCCCTCCAGCACAACCCAGGGTAGACAAGCAGAGGGCTGCGACAATTCGTGCGTGCACGTGGTCCTCCGAGCTGCCCGATACCGCGAGCAGGATCCCGGAATCTGGCACGTGCTCCTGACACGAAATGACCGAGTCCACCGAGTCAATCGTGCCTTTGTCCTTCTCACCCCCCGGAGACGACCCGCAGCGGCTGGGCGCCTTCCCGCACCAGCCTCGTGGCCCCGGCCAGCTCCAGCACGTGCGCGCCTTCGGCTTCGAAGTGCGCGCGCAGCCAGGGGTGGCAGGTGAAGGCGATGACCTGGTGGTGTTCGGCCATTCGCGCGAGGAGTCGCACCGCGCCTCGGGCCCGCTCTGGATCGAAGTTCACCAGCACGTCGTCCGCGATGAGCGGCAGCGCGCCGCGCGTCTCTCCGAAGTAGCGGATGACGGCCAGCCGGAACGCCAGGAAGAGCTGCTCGCGCGTGCCCCGGGACAACTGCTCCGCGCTCCAGTCCCTGCCGCCGTCACTCACCCGCAGCTCCCTCGCATCGCCGGCCGGGATGAAGACGCGGCGGTAGCGCCCTCCTGTCATCTCCTGGAAGGACTCGCTCGCGAGCTGGATGACGCGCGGCTGCTGCTCCTCCTCGAACCTCCGCCTCGCCCGTCCCAGCAGCGCCAGCGTCAGCCGGTCCGCCGCGTAGCGCGTGGCCAGCTCCGACGCCTTCGCCCGCAGCGTCTCCTCCTGGATGCGCAGCCGGAACACCCGGTCGTCGTTCTCCCACTGCGACAGCTGCGTCTTCAGGCTGCCCTGCTCGGTGAGCGCCGCCTTGAGCCGCTCGCCCTCGGTGCGGTAGCGCTCGCGCAGGCCGGACAGCCGCTCCTTCAGGCCCGCCTCTCCGCCCGCCGCGTGCACCTCCGCGCGCGCCACGTCTTCCTTGAGGCCCGTGAGCGCCTGCACCCGCTGGCCGTGCTCGCGCACCCGGACCACCAGCTCCGCGTACCTCTTCGCTTGCACCGCGCGGCGGCGGAACGTGGCCTCGTCCTGGCACCCGCCTTCCGCGAGCAGCGCCTCCAGCGTCTGGTCCTCGTCCATCACCAACTGGTCGAAGCGCGCCTTCTCCGCCAGCAGCTCCCCGCGCTGTCCATCCAACTGACGTTGATCCGCCGCCCTCGCGCGGACCTCCTCCAGCGCCAGCGACACCCGCGCCGCCACCGTCTCCGCCGGACCCGGAGGCAGCCCCGCCGCCTGGGCCTCCGCCAACAGCCGGGAGGTCGTCGCGCCACACGAGGCCTCCGCCACGGTGAACTCCTCCTCGTCCGTGCGCAGGTCCAACAGCCGCTGTCGCAGCGCTGCGGCATCCCGCCACAGCGTCAGCGCCGACGCCGGGGACAGGGCCACCGGGAATCGACGCGCCACCAGGAACGCCGACCACTCCTCGCGCAGGACCTCCGAGCGCTGCTCCACGCGCAGCCGGACCTCCTCCACCCGCTGCTCCTCGCGCACTGCCCCGTCCCACGCCGTGCGCTGCGTGTCCTCCTCGCGCACGAGCAGGTCGCGACGCTCGGCCTGCGTCAGCCGCTCCGCGAGCAACGACTCCTGCGCGGCCAGGTCGGACAGCGACGCGCCCGGAGACAGGCCCGCGGCTCCGGAGGCATGCAGCAGCTCCCGCTGGAGCAGCTCCTCGCGCGCGGACATCGTCGCCTGCACCGCGCGGAAGCGCTCCTCCTCCTGCTGACGCCAGCGGTGCCGCGCCGCCTGCGCGTCCAGGCTCGCGTGCCGCGCCTTCTCCACGCGGTGACGCACGAGCAGCAACAGCCCCACGAGCAGCGCCCCGCCCACCGCGCACAGCACGCCCACCGAAACACCCGCGAGCACCGCCGCGAGCACCGCGAAGCCCAGCGCCACGCCTCCCGCCGTCACCACCCACGACAGCGGCAGCAGCGAATGCATCGGCACCGCGTCCGTGGGCGCCCGCACGCCGTCCATCTGCCGGCGCTGCTCCAGGCGCTGCTCGGCCAGCCGCTCCAGGTCCCCGCGCACCGCGCGCATCCGCCCCACCGCCGCCTGCCTTTGGCGCACCTGCGCGGGCCGCTCCTGGGGCAGGGACTCCAGCTCCACCTGGAGCCGCGCCAGCGCCGTCTCCAGCCGCGTGCGCTCCTCGCGCGCCCGCGCCTGCTCCGTCTCCGCCGTGCCGAGCGCGACGTCCGATGCGTCCAGCCGGCCCGCCAGCGACTCCAGCTCCCCCCGGGCCCGGGCTCCCAGGTCCAGCGCGAGCAACCCGCCCGCGTCCACCGCGAGCCCCAGCTCTCCCAACGCCTGCTCCAACTGCCGCCGCCGCGAGGCGAGCGACGCCCGGCGCGCGGGCAGGGCGCGAAGCTGTTCGGAATGTCCCGCGAAGGTGGACAGCGCGGTGCGCAGGGCCTCGGAGCGCTCGCGCACGGGCCAGGGCGAGGCGTGCCGTTCCCTCGCTTCGTCGATGGGCGCCAGCCGCTCGTGCAGCTGCGCCTGCTGGGCCCGGTATGTCTTTCTCCGCTGGAGCACGTCCTCCAGCCGCGTCTCACCGCCCGCGGGGAAGGTGTCCAGCACCGGCAGCGCGGACAGCTCCGTCCGGTCGCGCGCGAGCACCGCCAGGTCCGACAGCGAAGACTCCAGCCGCACCGCGTGGTCCAACTCGCGAGCGGCCTCCTTCTGCGCCACCTCCAGCGCATGGCCCTCCGCGATGCGCCCCGTCAGCCGGTCGCGCGTGGAGAAGTAGAGCGCGGGGCGGTCCCCCGCCTCGCGCAGCGCCTGCTGCACGTCCTCCAGGTCCTTCATCACCTTGTTCAGCTCGGGCTTCTGCCCGCGCGGCGCGTACAGCCCTTCCGCGTCCTTGCGCAGTCGCTCCAGCGCTTCGGGCAGCCGACGCGCGCCCTGCATGCCCGCGGCGAACAGCGCCTCGGACACGCCGCGCTGCTGCGCCAGCCGCTGGAAGGACGACAGCTCATCCAGCCGGAAGGCGAACACCTCGAAGAACAAATCCCGGGGCACGTCCGCCAGCGCCTGCGCGAGCAGCGTCTCCGGCAGCGGCTGTCCCTCCGGCGTCTGCACCGTGAGCGTGCCCTCCGACGCGCGCTTGCCCACGCGGCGGCGCACCACCAGCGGACCCGCGGCCGTGTCCAACCACAGCTCACCACCGAAGAGCGCGCCCTCGGGCTCATAGCGCTCCGGCTGGCCGCGCTTCTCGAAGCCGAACAGCACGCCGCGCAGGAAGGCCAGCAGCGTGCTCTTGCCCGCCTCATTGGGCCCGTACAACAGCGTGAGCCCCGGTGCCGGCGCCCCCGAGTAGCCCGAGAAATGCCCGAAGCCATCCACCTGGAAGCGGTTGATGCGCAGTCCCGGTTTCATGACGTCTCCTCGTGGAGCTGCTCCACGCCGCGCTGTCCCGCCTGCGCCACCAGCTCCGGCCGGGGCGTCTCCAGTGCGTCCACGCCCAGTCGCTTCAGGCGCTGGCCCAGCGTCGTCAGCTCCTCGTCGTCCCACAGCGCCGCGAGCGCCGCGTCGTCCTGCTCCAGGGCCCGGGCTTCTTCGAGCAGCGTGCCCATGAAGCCGCCCCCGGCGCGCACCGCCTCCAGGTCCACCTCCGGCCGGCTGCCGTCCCGGAGCGACTCCAGCAACACCGGCGGGTGCGCGCGCGACAGCCGCTCCCGCAGGTCCGCTTCCAACTGCGCCCGAGCCCCCGGCCGCGACAGCTCCCGGTGCAGCGGCCCGCGCCCGGCCAGCGTGAGGCGCACCGCGTGCCCGTCGAAGTCCTCCGCGCAGCGGCCCTCCACGACCTCCGTCGCCACCGCCTGGAGCGCATCCAGCGAACCCACGCCCGCGAGCGGCACGTCCAGCCGGTGCCAGCGCACGCGGTCCACCGGCACGAACCGCCTGCGCGCGACGCCGTCCTCCACGTCCACCACCACGCAGCCGCGCTCGCCCGTCTCGTGGATGTGCCGCCCCTGCGGATTGCCCGGGTACACCGCCACGCCGCCCCCCGGCAGCAGGTGCTCCGCGCGCGTGTGCACGTGCCCCAGCGCCCAGTAGTCCAGCCCGCCCGCGGCCAGGTCCGCCGCCGTGCAGGGCGCGTAGTTCGCGTGCCCCGCGTCGCCGCCCAGGTTCGCGTGCAGCAGGCCCACGCTGAAGTGGGTGCCGGTGCGGCGGAATCGCGCGGACAGGTTCTCGCGCACCTCCACGTCCGGATAGGACACGCCCTGCACGTGGCACAGGCGCCGGCCCTCGCGCCGCACCTCCACGTCCTCCCAGTCCGGACCGAACACCTTCACCGACGCGGGCAGCCCCAGCGTGCCGGTGTCTCCGCTCAACGGATCATGGTTGCCGTGGACGATGAAGGTCTGGATGCCCGCGCGGTCCAGCCGTGAGAGCTCCGAGCGCAGCGCCAGCCGAGCGCGCACGGAGCGGTCCTTCACGTCGAACAGGTCTCCGGCCAGCAGCAGGAACGTCACCCGCTCCCGCAGGCACACGTCCACGATGCGCGCGAGCGCCAGGAAGGTGGATTGCTGGAAGCGCTCCAGGAGGGGGCCGTGCGTGGCCACCCCCCGAAACGGCGTGTCCAGGTGCAGATCCGCGGCATGGACGAACGAGAAGCGCATCGTGTGGGCACCGTACCCGAGTCTCCCCGCACGCCCGACTTTCCCTCCCCGGAGGGTGATGCACCGGTGGACACACGGGATGTCCTGGGGTCGCACCAAGCGTCCGACTTCGGAAACCCGCCACGTCGTCCAGCCTCCACGGCCCTGCGTTTCGCGGCGCGTTCCCCTCCCGCGCCCTGCATTCCGCACGACGCCCGGGCCCGAGCCTCCCCGTAACCGACCGCCGTCCCTGGAGTCCGCCACCGCACGGTGCGCGGTACGCGCGCTGCACCAGGGAGGGGACCATGAAACCCGCCACCTCCCGCCACCCCGTTCGCCTGGCCCTCGCGCTGGCGACGCTCCTGCTCGCACCGCTGGTCCATGCACAATCACCCACCGAGCCGGACTTCTCCTGGGTGCCCGGCAACGGTGGCGCCAGTGAGAAGCCGCTGTCCTTCGGCGCGTTCACCGGCGAGTTCCGAGCCGACACCGTCTACCACCACAGCTTCAACCACCCGCAGGACGACACCCTCTCCGGATCCAGCGAGGTCTTCCGCCACGGCGAGGTGCAGGTCACCCAGTTGGGGATTGGCGGCGACTTCCTCTACAAGAACGTGATGGGTCGCCTGATGACCCAGTTCGGTCTGTATTCGCAGACGACGCCGCGCAACGACGCGAGTCCCGCGCGTGGCCAATGGAACCTGGACGACGCCTACCGCTACATCTCCGAGGCGTACGGCGGCTACCACTTCGATGCGCTGCGAGGCATCAACCTCCAGGCCGGCATCTTCATGAGCTACATCGGCCTGTGGAGCTACTACAACGCGGACAACTGGACCTACCAGCCGTCCTACGTGTCGTCGAACACGCCGTGGTTCTTCAATGGCGTGCGCGCTCAAATCTTCGTGAGCGACACCCTCAAGATCGAACCCTGGCTCGTCAATGGCTGGCAGTCCTACGGCCGCTTCAACGACGGCTACGGCGTGGGCGGGCAGCTCCTCTGGCGGCCCACCGGCTGGCTGTCGGTGGTGGGCAACCAGTATTACGGCACGGACACCTTGGGCAATCCTGGCCGCCGTCGCATCCACACCGACGACAGCGTGATGGTGAAGTACCACGACAATCCCAACGGCTTCGTCAGCAAGGCAGCGGCATCCGTCACGCTCGACGCGGGCTGCGAGTTCGGCGGCGGCGTGGACTGCGGGTCGCAATACTTCCTGGGGTTCATGGCCTACCACCGCCTGTGGTTCGCCCGCGACCGTCTGGCATTGACGGTGGGCGGGGGCGCCATCACCAACCCCGGGCGCTACCTGGTGCTCCTGCCGCCCATCAACGGGACGACCGCGGCCTCCGGCACGCCGTACTTCACCGCGAACCCCGGGGACCGCTATCAGGCGTATGACTTCCAGGTGGCCGCGGACGTCATGCCCCAGCCCTTCATCACCTTCCGCCTGGAATTCAACCACCGCGCCGCCAACGTGCCGTACTTCTCCGGACCCGGAGGCGTCACGCCGCCAGGAGGCAACCAGGGCGCGCCCGGCTCGCTCGTGGACGGCTGGAGTCCGGATCTGGTGAAGCGCGAGAACCGCCTCACCGGCGCGTTGATGGTGAAGCTCTAACGCGACTTCGAGGGCCGTGTTTCATGCAGGGGCGCCAGGTCGACCGGCGCGTAGTAGTGCCGGTCGCCGAGCGCGTCGACGCGCCGCCAGAAGTCCTCGCCCACGGCCAGACCGCTCGCGTTCTTCCGGGCCGTCTGTCGCCAGAGCGCCCAGGAGTCCGGGTGCAACCGGGTCGCCTCGGCGAACTCGGCCGCGGCCTCGTCGGCCTGCCCGTCGCGCAGCAGCGCCTGGCCCAGACGAAAGTGCGCGTGGGCTTCGGCGCTCGCCGCGTCGGGAACGGTCAGCCGCGCCATGACGGCCTCCGCATCGAGGGCGTACGGGCTCGCGCTGCCACGGACCGCCCAGTCGCGCACGGCGTCCAGGTACGCCGCCTTCGCCCGGTCGCGCGCCTCTCGCACCGACTCCGGCATCGCGAAGCTCTGGCGATCCATGGCTCGGAAACTGTCCGTCATGCCCGCGGATTCGGGTGGCCGCACCATGCGTCCGGCTTCGTCGATCCAGACGGCCTGTGGCACGTTGACGAGGTTGTACAGATTCGCGGTGAGGTGGTCGCGGTCGATCAGGCACGGATACCCGGGTGAGGCCGCCTCGATCCAGGGCCGGGCCGCGTCGGGCCCGTCCAGCGCGATCGCCAGCACCGTGAAACCGTGCTCCCTGGCGGATTCGTACAGCGAGTTCCAGACGGGCAGGTCTGCTCGGCAGCCGCACCACGAGGCCCAGGTCACGAGGAAGACCTTGCGACCCCGGTGGTCAGACAGCCGATGCAGCCGCCCATCCAGGTCGGGCAACGCGAAGTCGGGCGCCTCCAGTGAGGTCAGCGCAGCGGCACGGCGTGATGCGCCCTCTCCGAGCACCCAGAGGCTCCCCGAGCGGCTGTGGACGACAGGCCACTCCGCGTGCCGCCACACGCCCGCCACATCGATACGGTCGCCGTCGACCAGCGTCCGGTCGCCGCGTGGGAAGGGCATACACGTGTCGTCTCGACACAGGCCCACGGGCTTCCAGAGCCAGCCGGTGACGCTCTCCAACTCCCCCTTGTCCAGCCAGAGGGCGTCGCCGTCGGCCGTCGCGTTTGCGAGGTGCATGTCCTGCGAATCATGAATCACCCGAATTCCGCTCATCATCGAAACGCTCCGTGGCTTGAGTCGTGACGAAACTACGCAGCGGAGCGAGTCGAAGCCTGCCCGATTCTCGGGAACCCTTGCCTGATTCTCTCCACGTCCGCAGAATCGTCTCGAATGCCTGCCAACCCACCCAAGCGAACGAACGACGAGGGGTTCCATGAGAGCCTGCGGCGGCTGACCGGGTACGCGCTGCGACTCATTCCGCCTGCGAAGGCTCAAGCGGCGCAGCTCGTCACGCCACGGCACGGCCTGTACCTGCTGCGGCAGCACCAACGCACGGTCTTCGAAGCCGCCATCTATACTCCGGTGCTTTGTCTGATTCTCCAGGGATGCAAGGAGATGACCTTCGGCGATCACCACTTTCGCCTGCGTGCCGGCGAGTGCGCGCTGGTCAGCCACGACCTGCCGATTGTCTCCCGGGTCCGGGATGCTCCCTATCTGGTGTTGCTGCTCGACATCGAGGTCGAGGTGCTTCGGAGCCTCTCCGAAGACCTCGGCGAGTGGATGACGGCTCCCGCCGAAGCGCGGGCACTCGAGGTCCATCAGGCCGACTCGCGCCTGCTCGACGCCATCGGCCGCTATCTCACGCTCGCGGAGTCGGAGCTGGACGCGCGGGTGCTCGGCCCGATGTTGCTCAAGGAGATCCACTACCGCCTGATGATGGCGCCGCTCGGTCACATGCTGCGGAGCCTGCTCCGGCCCGACAGCCACGCGAGTTCAATCGCCCGCGCCATCGCGCTGCTGCGGCGGGACTTCCGCTCACCGATGGTGGTGGAGGAGCTGGCGCGCGAGGTGGGGATGAGCGTCTCGTCCTTCCACAAACACTTCAAGGACGTCACCGCGTCTTCGCCGCTGCAGTACCAGAAAGGCCTGCGCCTGCTCGAATCACGTCGGATGCTCGTGGCGGGCGCGGCCTCGGTGACCACGGTCGCGTTCGAGGTGGGCTACGAGAGTCCCAGCCAGTTCAGTCGCGAGTACGCACGAAGGTTCGGACGGCCACCCAGCCAGGACGTGGCGCCCAGGGCGCTCAGCGCCTCTTCACGCGGTCCTTGAGCCGCACAGCCCCCTCCAACTCGCTGCCTCGCCCGCCCAAACTGATGCAAGCAGGAGGCGCGGGTCCAGCGGTCCACCCCGCCCGGCCCGCGCCTCTCGTCTGTCAGGACGATGCCCGCGTGGCTAACGCGTCGTCTCGTTGCCCGAGCCGCCCGTGTTGCCACCGGAGTTGTCCATGTTGTGGCTGCCGGAGGTGTCCATCCCGGTGCCGGTGGAGCCGCCGGTGCCGGTGGAGCCGGAGGAGTTGTCCATCGGCTCCTGCATCATTCCGGAGCCTCCGGTCCCCGAGTCCATGCCGGAACCTCCCGTGCCCCCGTCGTCCGTCATCATGCTGCCGGAGCCGCCCATGCCCTCGCTCGTGGAGCCGGAGGTGCCCATGCCCGTGCCCGAGGACGTTCCGGTGCTCGGCGGATTCTGCATCGTGTCCCCCGTGCTGTGGGTCGTGCTGCCGGAGCCGCCCGTGCCCTCCTGGGGCGCCATGCTCTCCGACGAGCGATCCCGACTCTGACACCCGGAGAGGGCCATCGCGCCCGCCACCGCCCCCACCACCAGCCATCGCGTGTAACCCGTCATTCGCGCTACCTCCCATTGGATGTGACGAACCCAAGGCTGGGGGTGATGGCGCGTGGGGGCATCGTCCTGGATGGCCGATGCCGTCGGTTCGCCCTCCCTTCCTGCGATGAAGGGGGCGCCCGCCGGGTCGTCCGCCCCAGACCGAAGTCTGGGGCTCGGGGCTCAGGGCTCGCGGCGGAGCACGAGCAGCGCGTACTCCAGCCCGCCATCCATCAGGCCTTGTTGCAGCCACAGGTGGTCGCGCTGCGACTCCATCCGCACGGCGTTGAGCGCGGCGCGCAGGCTGCGGGCGTTCGCGGGGGCGTGCTCCATGTATTCGTGGACGAGCAGCTCCGACGTCAGCGTCCAGAATCCCACCGCGCGCGCGGACACGTCGTCATGCACCTCCAGCTCCAGGCCCGCTTCCTGCGCGGCCAGGAGGAATTCGCTCACGCTGCCCAGGTGCGTGCGCCACGCATCCCCGGACGGGTGCACCGCGCCGGGGCGCACCCAGAAGCAGTCCGCGATGGCCAGCATGCCACCGGGCTTGAGCCACGCACGCGCGGCGCGCAGCCAGTCCGCGCGAGGGATGGAGCACGTGTTCTCCACGGCGATGATGGCGTCGAAGCACGCGCGGCCCTGCAGCTCCGCCGGCGAGGACAGCCGGGCCTGCACGCGCTCCGCCACGCCCGCCTCGTGCGCGAACCGGAGCACCTGCTCCACGTGCTCGGGCACGTTGACCATCGCCGTCACGAAGGCGCGGTGTTCCTGGGCCCAGTACAGCGCGCTGCCGCCCAGGCCGCTGCCCACGTCCATCACGTCGCCGCCGTCCGGGAAGGGGGCCATGGCGCGCGCCAGCTCCGCGAGCAGCGCATCCTGCGAGGCCCGCAGCCGCTCGCGCAGCTCCGGTTCCGGCGTGCCGGGCGGGGGCAGCCGATCCACCAACCCCATGTGGCAGTGCACCCGGGGGCCGGGGCCGTAGCGGGCGAGTCCGCGCGTGGCGAGGGCTTCATGGTAGGCGCGCAGGTCGGTCGGGAGCGCGGGCGGGCGGGCGCCGCCGCTGGCCGGGAGCGATTCGCTGCCGTCACCCCGGCGCGGTTCGAGCGCGGGGGGGAGCGTCTTGTGGAAGGCTCTCAGGGTCTTCATCGGTACTCCCGGGGCAGCAGGATGCGAAGCAGGGCACCGCCGCCCGGCCCGTTGTGGCGATGCAGCAGGCCCCCGCTGGCGCGTAGCAGGCACTCGCTGGTGTAGAGGCCCAGCCCGGTGCCCTGGGACTTGGTCGTGTAGAGCTCCTCCGCGGGCGCGGTGAGCCGTTCCGGGAGGAAGCCGGGTCCGTCGTCCTCGATTTCGACTTCCAGCCTCCCGCTGAGCGGTTCGGTGCGAGCGCGGATGAAGACCTGGGAAGCGCCCTGTGCGCCATTGCCCTCGCATGCGTTGACAACCAGGTTCTCCACCACCCGGCGCAGCGTGACGGGGCCGCCGCGCAGGAGCGCGCGCTGGGGACGGGGCGGCTGCAGCTCCACGTGGATGTCCACGTCCGGGAAGCGCAGGGCCACCTGGGCCTGCACGGCCTCCAGCACCGGCCCCAGCTCCACGGGCTCGGGCTCGGTGCCGGCGAAGCGGCGGCCCTTGGCGCGCACCTCCTTCACCATCTCCTGGAGCTGGCGGAGGCTGTCCTGGAGCTGGCGGGCCTGGTCCTCGAACTCCGTGCGCGCCAGGCTTCCGCGCTGTGCGCCGAAGGCCTTCATCATGTCCGCCGCGCTCTCCGCGTGGAGCAGCGCCTGGTCCATGTCGTGGTGGTGGCGCAGCATCTCCGCCATGGCCTGGGTCAACTGGCCCACGTCGCGCTCCTGCTGTTCGATGAGCTGCGCGTGCACGGCGGCGCGCAGGCGCTCCGCGTCCGCGCGGGCCTGGTCATGCCGCACGGCGAAGGTGCCCAGGTACAGCTCCGCGATGAGGGCCGAGGGCACCACGATGGCGAAGAGCACCGCGTGGTCGGCGCCGGCGCTCAGGGGCAGCGCGCACAGCATGCCCACGAGCGTGCCCACCGCGAGGAAGGGCTCGCGCCACGTCACGCGGTACTGGCGGCCATGCGCGGCGGTGGTGAAGACGAGCGCCATGCCGAAGACGATGGCCCCCGGCATCGCGGCGAGCGCCATGAGGCTCGCGAGGAAGAAGTGCAGCAGCGCCATGCAGGGCAGCCGCCACAGCCAGCCCCAGGTGGACAGCCGCGCGCGGCGCGAGTGCACCACGGAGAAGGCCAGCCCGCTGACGATGCCGGGCAGGAAGCACGCGAACGCGGTGGAGAAGGGGAGGGCGAAGAAGGTGCGCGCGCCCGGGGCCCAGGACACGGCGGCGAGCAGCGCGGTGCCCGCGAGGGCGGTGCCCACGCAGGTGCCCACGCGTTCGGAGGCGAGGATGCGCGCCGCGTCCTGGGCATGCATCCAACGGCGGAAGGCCGTCACCACCACGGAGGAGGACTCTGGCGGGGCCCTCATGCGCGCGCACCGGAAGACAGACGCAGGGCGGAACGCGACGCGGCGTGATGGGCGCGAGGCCGGACACGGGTGTGCCCGGCCGGATGGATGCATCCCGGATGCGGCCTCATGCTGGTCACCCCCCTGCACCAAGCACCGCCTGCTGCGTCGTGAAGCAAAGGCGAAGCCGGGTTCCCGGTCAAACCAGAGGGCGCGTCACTGTTGGCCAGTCCGCCGTGTCCGCGTGTCGTCAGGGTGCGTTACGCACTTGGGTGCCTGTGCGGGGCGGGGTAGAGGGGGCGGCCATGCGTGACAGAATCCAGACGGTGTTGCGGCAGCTGGTCCAGTCCTCCGAATTGGAGGTGCGGTGGCTGCACACGTTGTCGCTGCTGGAGTTCATCGGGGCGCGGAAGATTTCGCGCACGGTGGCGGACCGGCATCCGACGTTGGAGGTGTTGGGGCACCTGGCGGACGAGACGCGCCACGCCTTCACCTTCAAGGCGCTGGCGTGCGAGGTGGCGGGCCGCGAGGACGTGACGGAGTTCCTGAGCGTGGGCGCGGCGTCCACGTGGTTCCAGTCGCTGGACCGCGAGCTGGCGACGTGGGCGATGCAGATGACGGGCGAGACGGACGTGCACCTGCACTACCTGCTCACCACGGCGGTGGTGGAGCGCCGGGCGATGGTGCTCTATCCGCTCTACAAGGCGGCGACGCGCCACGCGGTGGTGCGCGAGGAGCTGGGCCGCGTGGTGGTGGAGGAGCAGGGCCACCGGCGCACCATCGAGGACGCCTGTCAGCAGCGCCTGGCGAAGGTGGGCGCGACGCTGGAGCCCGCGCTCGCGCTGGAGGCGCGCCTGTTCGAGACGTTCCTGGGCGTGCTGGAGAAGGACGTGGCGATGGCGCTCGAAGGCGTCCGGGCGGCCTGAGCCCTCACGCCTCGTCCGTCGCGTCCGGCGGCTCTTCGCCTCCGCCGCCCGCGCCGGACAGCAGCACCAGCTTGGAGCCGTTCCACGTGGCCTGGAGGTTGCGGGCCCGGCGCGCGCGCTTGCGGCTCAGCTCCACGCCCACCGCGTCCATTCCCAGCGCGTTGGCCACCGCGAGCGCCGTGCCGTGGCCGCAGAACGGATCCACCACCGTGCGCGTGCGCGTCTGCTCCAGGATGAAGCGGCACGCCACCAGACACGCGGACAGCCCCATGCCGCGCGTCCACGTCACCTCGCCGGCCTCCGGCAGCACGTCCGCGGTGGACTTCGCCGCGTCCGTCTTCAGGCCCCTGGAGAAGCACAGCAGGTGCGAGTACGCGGGCCGCCCGAACGTCACCGTCCCCGGCGTCCTGCGGCACACCACCTTGTGCCAGAGCGTCTCACAGCCCGCCGCCTCCGCCGCCTTGGACACCAGGTAGCCCTTGTCCACCCAGGCCCCATCCTTCTTCACGTCGGACTGGTAGAACACCGCCACCCCGTCCTCTGGCACCCGCGACAACACCCGCGCCGCCGCCCCCACGAACCAGTCCTTCCACTGGGGCAGCGTGAGCGAGGGGAACTCGGAGACGTCCGGCATGGACGCCACCACCGAGCACCCCGCCAACACCGGGCGTGCGTCCAGCCACGCCAGCGCGTCCTCGCAGTACACCGTGCGCTTCGCTCCCGCCGCTCCGCTGTGCCCGTCGTCCGTCATGCCGCGTCGCAGTCTGCCAGAGCGCACCCGCTCCCACCCTGCATTCCCACCACGCCCTACCCCCTGGGGAAGCCCGTCCTTCCAGGGAACAGGCAACCCCCGAGCATATGGACGCCCTCGCTCAGTCGTGGCTTGCTACACTTCCCGTCTAACCCTGCTTCACCCACTCCCCCCGGAGTAAGGATTCCCCTCATGCCCACGACGACCGCGACGGATGGCACGCCTTTGCACTACCGGGTGCTGGGGGATGGACCCCGCTCCGTGGTGCTGGTGCATGGGTGGATGGTGTCGGGCGCGGTGTGGGACGCGATGATCGAGAAGCTGGACCTGACGGGGCTGCGGCTGGTGGTGCCGGACCACCGCGGCACGGGACCGTCCGGGCGTCCGACGTCTGGCTATTCGCTGGAGCAGTACGCGAAGGACGTGCTCGCGGTGGCGGACCACGCGGGGGCCAAGCGCTTCGCGCTGGTCGGCCACAGCATGGGCGGGCAGATCGCCAAGTGGGTCGCGTCGGAGGCGCCCGAGCGCGTGTCCGGGCTGGTGCTGCTCAACTCGGTGCCCGCGTCGGGGCTGCCGCTGCCTCCGGACGCGGCGGGCCTGTTCCGCACGTCGGCGGGGGACCGGGACAAGCAGAAGACCATCCTGGGCCTGGCCTGCAAGCAGTTGTCGCCGGAGTCGCTGGAGTCGCTGCTGAAGGACTCCGGGGACGTGTCCAAGGACGCCATCGAGCAGTGCTTCGATGCCTGGACGGCGGGAGGCTTCGCGCACCGGCTGGCGGCCATCACGGCGCCCACGCTGGTGGTGGCCACGGATGATCCGTTCCTGCCGCCGCTGTTCCTGAAGCAGGCGGTGGTGTCGCTCATCCAGAACGCGCGGCTGACGCACCTGCCCGGGCCGGGTCACTACCCGCAGGTGGAGCGTCCGGCGGAGACGGCGGCGCTGTTGGGGGCATTCCTCGCCGGCGGTTCCGCGCAGGCCTGAAGCAGCATCCGCCAGTGGGTTGGACCGGGAAGCAGGAGCGAACGCGATGGCCTGGAGCATGTCCTTCGAACACGACGCCGAACACGACGTGGTCACGGCGAACTTCACCGACTGCATCCTCGTGTCGGACGAGGACGTGTATCGGTGGCGGCGCGAGGTGGAAGAGCAGTTCGCGAAGTTCAACGGCCGGGTGGACCTGCTCATCAACCTGGACGGGTTGGTGGTGCGCCACACGGCGGGGCGCACCTTCGGCAAGGAGCGCCGCGAGGTGCTGGAGCGCAACACGCACCGCTCGTTCCGCTACGGCGGCGATGACATGACGCGCATGTTCATCGCCACCAGCGGCGCCATCAACGGCGCGGCGGTGAACCACTTCGCCACGCGCGAGGCCGCCCTGGCCGCGCTGCTGGCGGAGCGGGATGCGCTGCGCAAGCGCGGCTTCATGCCCTTCGTGTCCAACCACCGCGGCACCAAGCTCTAAAGCTAGACGCCGGCGAACCACTCGTAGCCCCGGTCCTCCCAGTAGCCACCCGTGGCCGTGGGGAGGAAGCGCACGGTGGTGAGGTACTTCACCATCTTGTAGCCCAGCTTCACGCCTGAATAGAGACGCAGGGGCGCGCCGTGGCCGGGCTCCAAGGGCTGTCCGTTCATGCCGTACGCGAGGAGCGTCTGGGCATGCAGGGCGCTGGGGCTGTCCCACGACGAGTAATAGCCGCTGTCGAACGAGCGGAACTCCACGAAGCCCGCGCGAGGGTCCGCGCCCACCGCGCGCGCCAGGTCGCTCACGCGCACGCCGTGCCATGACGCCACCGCGCTCCAGCCCTCCACGCAGTGGTGGCGGATCCGGTAGTCGGTGCGGGGCAGCCGCTGCAACTCCTCCAGCGAGAAGGAGCGCGGCTGGGACACAAGTCCGCCCACGTCCAGACGCCATCCGGCCGGGGCCACGGGCACGGTGTCGGAGATGAAGTAGTGGGGGAAGTCACGGGCAGGGGTGAGCTGCTCGACGGGCTCCTCGGGGGCGAGGCGCGCGGGGCTGAAGAGGGCGGTCTGCGCGCGCTGGTTGAAGCGCTCCATCACGCCCAGGAACCCGTCGCGCGGGCGGCTGGAATCACAGGCGCTGGTGGCGAGCGCGGCGGCCCCCAGGAGCACGCGGCGGCGGGTGAGGACGCGGCGCCCGGATTCATTCTCGGACATGGGGCTTGCTCCCTCCGGTCACCATCTCCCCGAAGGTGCGCGGGTGCAGGGCGACGAGCACCACGTGGCCGAGGGTGAAGAAGACCAGCAACGCGAGCAGCAGCAGATGCACCGCGCGCGCCGGGTCGTAGCCACCGAAGAGTGAAGTGAGCCAGTGCAACTGCACGGGTTTGTGCAGGGCGAGGCCGGACAGGACGGACAGCGCGCCCAGGCCCAGCGCGGACGTGTACGCCAGCCGCTGGAGGCCGTTGTAGAGGCCGACCTGCGCGGGCGCGGGGCGGATCCGCAGGTAGTACGCGAGCGTGGCCACGGCGTTGCGCGTGTCGCGGCGGGGGAGGAACAGGCGACGGCGCCACTCGCCGCTGAAGGCGAGGTAGAGCACGTACACGACGCCGTTGAGCGCGAGGAACCACCCGAAGGCGAAGTGCCAGGCGCGTGCCCCCGCGAGCCAGTCCCCCAGTCGCAGCCAGGACGGAGGCACGGCATCCTGGAAGGGATAGAGCGCGTAGGCCCGGCCGCGCGGCCCCATGCGCGGGTACGCGGCGAGGATCTGCAAGCCACTGGCGGCGAGGATGGCGAGCAGAGGCACGTTGGCCCAATGCGTGAGGCGGATGGGCCACGGTTGGGGCCGGCGCTGTTCGGGTGGGTGCACGCGGTGGAGCACAGCACCGGCGCGCGGAGGGTGGATACGCGGGGCACGGGCGGCTGCTGCGTGGAGAACGTCGCTCGGGGATTTCGTCCGCCAGCGGATGGAAGACGTGCGCGCCAGGGTGGTGGGCAGCATGCGAGCAAGCAAGGGCTTTCGTGGGCGCGCGCGCCCGTCCACGAGTCGCGGGCGAGTGGCGGCCACCGGACGACGCATCGCGCGAGCCTGCCCGGGGCCCCCGGTGAATTGGACGTGGGGGGGCGACCCGGTATCGTCTCCTTTTGCTCCCAAGGCCTTTTCGAGGACGGTGCGACCATGCGGCGAATCCATGCGGTGCACCTGGCGGGAGCCCTGCTGCTGACCACGTTCGGCTGCGTGCTGGAGGAGCCGTCCTTCGAGGTGGCGCCGTCCGGCGGCGCGCGGCTGGTGGTCGCGCTGCCCCGTTCACTGGATGCGGCGCGCGTGGCGGCGGTGACGTCCACGGCGACGAATGCCTCCGGCAAGGAGCGGTCGTCGACCCTGGATGCGGACGCGGACCTGTGGGTCGGCCAGGTGGATCCGGTGACGTCGGCGGGCGAAGGCGTGGGCCTGCGCGTGGATGCCCGGGATGCCACGGGCGCGGTGGTGGCCACGGTGGCGGTGTCGACGCTGGAGCTGGCGCGGTACGGTGATGCGCTGGTGGTCGCGGTGCCGCAGCCGGAGCCCGCGGTCGGCCTGGCCCCGCGCATCGACGCGGTGGTGGCCTCGGCGTCGCGGGTGGTGCCAGGCCAGCGCGTGGAGCTGCGTGCGTGGGCGCGCGGCCGGGAGGCCGGGGAGGTGCTGGGCTACACGTGGATCGCGACCGGTGATTCGCTCGAATGCCCGGAGGACTTCACGCAGCCCACGTGCACGTGGACGGTCCCCCAGGACGCCACGGAGCCGGACGTGGTGCTGGGGCTCACCGTCGTGGACATGCGAGGCGGCGCGTCCTCGCTCACCTTCCGGTTCGCGCTGGGGGCGGTGGGCGCGGTCGCTTCGAACGAGAGAGTCCAGTTCAACCGCTCCCCCGTCCTGGAAGCGGCCGGGGACACGCAGCAGGTGGGCGAGGGACAGCCGATCACCCTGGAGGCGAAGGCCACGGACGAGGACGGGGATGCGCTGACCTACTTCTGGTTCGCGAGCTGTGCGGGCACCTTCGAGGGCGGCTACACGTCCCGCGTGGTCTTCACCCCCACGCAGGAGCCCGCGGACTGTGGCTGCCAGGTGGAAGCCACGGCGCATGATGACTTCACGGGGGGAGACACGGAGGTCGTCGCGAAGCTGTGCGTGCGACGCAGCGAACCGCCGGTCCTCGCGACCACGTCGCAGTCCGCCCCGAGCGCCCGCGCGGGCGAGCGCGTGACGTTCACCGCGACGGCGACGGACCCCCGGGGCGAGCCGCTGAGCTTCACCTGGACGACGAGCGCGGGCGCGGTGGGCACGGCGGTGGGCGACGGCACGACGAGCACGGTGGACTGGACGGAGCTGTCCTGCCTGCCGACGGACGTGACGCCCACGGTGGAGGTGACGGTGACGAACGCGTCGGGGTCGAGCGTGCGGCACACCTTCTCGGTGGAGTGGACGGACCGGCGCTGCGGCGCGCTGGCGGGAGCGTGCGCGTTCACGATGGCGCAGCAGCAGGTGACGCTGTCCACGGACTGCGTGACGCAGGGGCCGGTGTTCATCCCGGACGGCTTCACGTTCGACGGGGCGGAGCACACGGTGACGGCGGTGGAGGACGTGGAGGCGGGGGAGCACTTCCAGGGCGCCGTGCTGCGCAACCGGGGACCGGTGGCCAGCGTGCGCCACGTGACGGTGACGGCGCGGAACCTGTCGGACGTGTGTGACGCGGGCGCGGCCCGGCTGCGCGGCATCTTCCTGGAGGGTGCGGGCGGCGTCATCGAGGACACGGTGGTGGCGGACCTGCATCAGAAGGAGAACCTGAGCGGGTGCCAGGAGGGCATCGCCATCGAGGTGCGCAACGAGGCGGCCGGCGCCACCCCGGTGACGGTGGACGTGCGGCGCAACCGGCTGACGGGCTACCAGAAGGGGGGCGTGGTGGTGGCGGGGCAGGTGGTGGCGACGGTGGAGGACAACGTGATGGAGGGCGGCGGGCCGGTGGCCCACATCGCGCGCAATGGCATCCAGGTGTCCTATGGGGCCTCGGGCCGGGTGGTGGACAACGAGGTGACGGGCCACGCCTACACGAAGAGCACGGACAGCGCTGCTGGCATCCTGGTGGTGGGCGGCTCGTATTACGGCGCGGGCCGGGCGCTGTGCCACGACCTGCTCATCCAGGGCAACGAGGTGACGGAGAACGACATCGGCATCAACCTGTCGCAGGCGGAAGGGGGCTTCAGCGCGCCCGCCACCTCCCAGAACATCCAGGTGCTGGAGAACGAGCTGAGCAAGGGGGCGCTGACGAACCCGAGCTACCAGGCGGGCATCTTCGACAACGGGAGCGCGAATGTGCTCAGTCGCAACAAGATCAGCGGCGACGGCTACGACCCGGACGCGCATCCTTCCGTGACGTTCGCCCTGGACGTGGTGACGGTGGGCGATGCCGACCAGGTCGCCTTCGCAACGCCGGCGAGGACGCTGGATGCGCAGGCCTGCTCCGAGGCGCTGGTGGTGCAGGGGCGCGACGCCGCCGGCAACCTGTCCTTGCTGGTGAATCCGACGGTGCTGTTGAGCGCCTCGGACGAAGGAGCCTCGTTCCACCTGCAACCGGATTGCTCGGATGCGGCGGTGACGTCGGTGGACCTGATGGGCCTCCAGCGCGAAGCCGTCTTCTATGTCCGCGCCGGAGCCTCGGGGGTGCTGACGGTCAAGGCGACGGGCGATGGCGTGAGCGCGGAGCAGGACCTCACCGTTCGCTGATCCGAAGCGCGCGGACCCGGGACGCGGCGGCCTCGTTCCGGCCGCCGCTCCGAGATGCACGGACGCGGGAGCCCGTGGCGGCCCGGTGACCCCATCCGGCTCCTCGCCTGGACGGGCCGAGCGCGGCCACCCCATGCTCCGCGTGTGCGCGGTTTCGCTGGGTGAACGACCGGCGGTCCTTGAAGGGACGGGGCACCGCACATCGTGTTCGCCTCGGAAGGCACGGCGCGGTACACGGGGCGCGTGCACGGACGGGCGGTCATCACCTGGGTGGGGCTCTGGCTCCTTCTTCTGCTTCCCTCCTGTCTGCCGCGCGCCGTGAAGCAGGGCGGGCCCGGTGGACCGGAGGACGCGGCCCGCGCGTACCTGGAGGCGTGGGCGCGCAACGACCTGGGCGCGCAGCGACAGGCGCTCGTGGAGGTGCCCGCGGACTTCGACGCGCAGCACGCACGCTGGAGACAGGGCCTGGGCGTCACGGCCTCGCGCTTCGAAGGGCTCCACCTCGAGTCCGAGGACGACCGTGTCGCGGTGGTGACCTTTCGCGGCGTGCACTCGCTGCGGGGGCTTGGTGACTGGGGGGTGGAGTCCAGGCTGCGCTTCGAGCGCAAGGGCAAGGGCTGGAGCCTGCGCTGGACGCCGGAGGTGTTCCATCCAGAGGCACGCGCCGGAGACAGCTTCGGGCGCCTGAGGGCCTGGGGACCGCGAGCCGCGCTGCTCGACGCCAGTGGAGCGCCGCTCACCGCGCCCGGAGAAGTCATCAGCATTGGAGCCTATCCAGGCAGGGTGCGGGATGGCGCCGCCGTGGCCAGCGCGCTCCAGTCCCAGCTCGGGATGGACCCCGTGAGGATCCAGGCCGTCCTGAAGTCCGCGAGCGCCCAGCCCGAGCAGTTCGTCCCGTTCATCGACGTGCGCCCGGAGCGCTATCAGCAAATTCGCGCCGTGCTGGCGCCGGTGCCCGGCATCTTCTTTCGCAAGAAGACCGCGCGCCTCACCCCCTCGGAGGGCTTCGCCGCGCACACGCTGGGGCGCGTGGGCGATGCGACCGCGGAGGCGCTCAAGGTCCTGGGTCATCCCTATCAGGCGGGAGACGTGGTGGGCCTGTCGGGCCTGGAGCGGGCGCAGGAGAGGGCGTTGGCTGGAAGCCCGTCCGGAGAGGTGCGGTTGCTGCGCCGTTCGGGCGAGGCCGTGGTGCTGCATCGCTTCGAAGGCGCGCCGGGGACGCCGGTGCGCACCACGTTGAGAAGGGACGTGCAGGCCGCTGCGGAGGCGGCGCTCGCGGACGTCACGAGGCCGGCGGCGCTGGTCGCGGTGGACACGGCCACGGGCCAGATACTGGCGGTGGCCAGCCGTCCCCTGGGCGAGGCGCTGCACCGAGCGCTGACGGGGCGCTATCCCCCGGGCTCCACGTTCAAGGTCGTGACCGCCGAAGCGCTGTTCGCGAGCGGCCTGAAGCCAGACACCCGGGTCGACTGTCCCGTGGAGGTGACCGCGGGCCGCAGGCGCTTCCGCAACTTCGAAGCCGAGGCCTTCGGAGAGTCGACGCTCCGGTACATGTTCGCGCTCTCGTGCAATACAGCATTCATCCAGCTCGCCGCGAGGTTGGGCGGCAATGCGCTGGAGGACGCGGCCCGGCGCTTCGGCTTCGGGGTCCGCTACGACGTGGGACTGCCCTCGCCCGGAGCTTCCTTTCCGGCGCCCGGGGACGATGCCGACCGAGCGGCGGCCGCGATGGGGCAGGGGCGCGTGCTGGCCACACCGCTGCACATGGCCACGGTCGCGGCGGCGGTGGACACCGGCGTCTGGCACGCCCCGAGCCTGCTGGCGGACGCGGAGGAAGGTCCGGAGGCGCGCTTGAGCGCGGGCACCCCGGTGGCGCTTCGCGACCTCATGCGCGCGGTGGTGACGGATGGAACGGCGAAGTCGGCGGTGGGCTTCCAGGGGCTCATGGGCAAGACGGGGACCGCGGAGTTCGGCACGGCGCTGCCGCCCGAAACCCACGCATGGTTCATCGGCCTGCGCGGAGGGATGGGCTTCGCGGTGTTCGTGGAGGGCGGGGGCGTAGGGGGCCGTGTCGCCGTTCCCATCGCGGCGCGCTTCCTCCAGACGCTGGATGCGACAGCGCGCTGAAGCTCCCGTGTCAGGAGCGCTGGCGCTCGGCCTCGAGGAACAACTGGGTGAGCGAGTAATCCAGCAGTGCCTGGCGGGATTGCATGTAGCGCCGGGCGCGCAGGAAGGGAAGCCAGACACGGTTTCCGACCCGCACCTGGGACTCCTCCAGCTTCTTGCGAGGAATCCACTGTCCGCCCAACCGTCGCACCAGCACATGGCCCAGATAGGCCCCCACCGCGGGCGCCGTATGTTCGTCGATGTATTCCCGTAGATACCGCCTCGGAAAGTCCTCTCGCCAGAAGTAGAGGTCGAGGTCCGTAAGTGACCCGGGCATCGAATCGAAGATGGAGGGCACGGAGGTGTGCAGCACCACGATGAGCCCCTCGACGAGTTCGAGATATTGGTCGAGAACGAGGTCCGGGCCTTCCACGTCGCAGGGGAGGGCGGCACTGACTGGCAGCCATTCCTCTGGTTCGGGCGGTTGGTAGGCGTTGAACTCCGCGATCTTCCGCTGACGCTCGCCAAGGAGGACTTGATCCACCACACCCTGGAGGAGCGGGGCCAGATCCGGGTGGAAGCGAGGCTCCACGGGAACGAGCGCCGCACTCCGCTCGCGCAGGGTCCGCAGCACGGTGGCTTCATCGAGTTCAGGCCGCAGGTGAACCTGGATACGGGCCTGGGCCACTCGCGCCTCGTCGCTGGCGAAGTCGGCGGGCGTGGGGCGAGTCACGAGGAGGATCGAACCGTTGGGAAGTTCTTCCACCTTGTAGGCCGGAGTGGAGAGCATTCGCTCGCGGCCAACGCTTTCCACCAGCTTCGGACTGAAGACGTTCAGCCAGCCCACCTCATAGATCTTGTCGAACCCGTCTCTGCGCGCGGTTCTCTCATCACGACCGTAGTCGGGAGCGCCAGAAAGCTGGTCCTCGGCCAGACTGCTGGTCATGGCATGGGTGACGAGATGTCGTGACGCCCATTCACGGACCATCTCCACGAATCCCCGGCTGCGCTCCGCATTCGCGAAGAATGAAAGCGGCTGGAGCGAGACATAAATGTCCAGTCTGGGAGGGTGAGGTGGAAACCAGAGCAGAAGAGTCATGTCCAATGCGGGCCACTTCGTACGATGGAGGCCCACCATCGCACCGTGTTCGTCGCGCGCTTCTTCCACCGCTTTCCAGAAAGCAGCGCGAGAATACTTTCTCCGCCGTCGACCCTTGACGATGTCCGGCATCCAATCTCCAGCGCAGGACTCGAGCGCTTGGAGGACCGGATCCAGGGTGTGTTCCAAGCTCGCCTCGGGGGCAAAGGTGCCTTCGAATGAAAGGCTGAGACGGTCCTCTACGGGCAGTTTGTGGAATTTAAGCGTCTTCATTGAACTGACACCTCCACTCCCTTGACTTTGGACTCAGCGGATTTCATGGCGGGCTTCAGGAACTTCGCATTGCGAGGCTTCAAGTCGCCGCCCTCATAGATGAGGCGGACCCTCTGGACCCGTGCTTCCATTTCCAATCCGGGCCTGCGAATTTTCAGCGTCTCACCGTAATACCTGAGCGCGAGCTTCGCGTCCCCGGTCATCTGCGTCGTCAGTTCTCCCAACTCCATTCGAGAGAGGTCACGGCTCTTGATGCTGAATGTCTCCACCCGGGGTGGTTGGCCAGCGGGTGGCTGGTTCTCAATCACGAGCAGGTCCGCGAACCGGAGATCCGCCTTCATCACGCCCACGTGCATCTCGATGCGGGGCTGGTTGAAGTCCTGGAGCCAGTGGCGCTGCGCCGGTGGAAGCGCCGCGTCCGCTTCCAGCAGGGAGAGCATGTTTCGCTCGAAGGCCAGACCCCGGGCGAACTCGCCACGCATCCGCTGATAACCCCCGAACTTGAGGGGGCCCTTGACGGGCAGGTCCTCGCTGATCTCGACCAGCCTCCGCTCCCAGTACTTCACGTACTCGCTCCACATGAAGGAGCCCTGGAGGACGCCAGGGGGTGGAGCATCGAGGGCCGGCGCGTGTTGCTTCAGGTGCTCCACGTCCCGGGTCAGTCGCGCGCCCGTGTCCTCCAACTCGGCTTGGCGCAGCCGGGCCCGCAGCGCTTCCAGCGGATCACCCCCTGGCACTCGCGACAGGTCCGTCTTGCCGCCAGCGTGCTTCCCACCGCTGCTCCTCGTCGGAGCAGTATCTCGGGCCGCCTCCGTCAACAGGGCCTGCGCCCGGCCTGTGTTGCCCCCCGTCTCGTGCAGGGCCAGTGCCCCGGGCTCTCCCCATTCAGCGACCAGGAGCGCGCCCTCCCGGCTCTGCTGAAGGTAGCGGGACAGCCCTCCCAGTGCGTTCTCGCCAAGTCGCGCCTTCAGCGACTCCAGACGTGACACCACTGCCTGGAGTCGTGTGCCCTCTGGGGACGCGGCTTCTCGCAAGGCGCGCACGCTCTTGCCACTCGCGTACAGGCCCAGCATCAGCGCGGCGGGTGCCAACTGCCGCGTGGCTTCTTCGTACTCGCCCTGGGCCAGGGACGCCGCGCCCTGAGCGGTTCCCGCCACCAGATGGTAGAAGCCCACGGGGACGCCGAAGGTGAGGTGGTCGAAGACACCCAGCGTCACGTTGCCAGGCGCCCAGGCCCCCAGGTATTGCGCCTGTTCCACCGCCTCGTACGCTGCCCGGTAGGGCGGTGGGAGCTGCTGGGCCTGATGGGCCAGCACCATGCCCAGGCCCTTGTTGACGACGTCGATGCTGCCGAGGGCGTCATCCGCGGCGCGCCCCAATCCCCGGCCAATGTCTCCGGCGCGGAAGTCGCGCTCGGGAAAGTCCGGGAGGGCCATGCCGCGCTGCCGCAATTCCTCACGGACGACCTCCATGCGCCCCACAGTCGTTTTCAACTGCTTGTCATTGGCCAGGAGCCGCAGCACCTGGCGCAGCTCGTCGTCGAAGGTGGTGTGAAGGACGAAGAGGGCGAACACTTCCGCTCGGGGAAGGCCGTACCGCTCGGTGGCGGTGACGAGGAAGTCGGCGCGCTTCTGCTGAAGGACCCTGGCGGCTTGCGCATCCATGGGACCCAGGGCCCCCAGGCGGACGGCATTCCAACCGGTGAGGGATTCCACCAACCGGGGCATGTCCACCGTGCGCTGGAGGGCGACGAAGGCGGTGGGGGACGTGCACTCAAGGAAGGGCGCCAGGACCTCCTCATCCGAGTCCAGGTGGGGCCAGCCAGCGGGCCTCTCCCCGCATGGAACAGAGTCGGCTCCAACGACCTTGAGTGGCGCCATCTCCCCCCAGGCCGCGCCCCGTGACCGCGTCGGCGTGCGGCGGTACAGCAGCGGCCAGGGTTCGTCGGCGGTGTCGATGGAGGTCCCAGGCGCGGACGCCTCGGGTTGGCTCGTGGCAAGGGCGGTGTCCTCCAGCACATGCAGGGGCGTCTGGCGTGATGCGGATGCGAGGGCACCGCCATGCGATGGCCGCAGGGACAGCGACGCGCATCCCGTGGTGAGGAGGGCCGTAGCGAGCAGCAGGACCCACCCACGGTGCCGCTGGAGCTCAGCGCGCATTGTCCACCCCCATGCCGATGGAGGCGAAGCTGCCCGGGCGCAGCGTCCCCTGCTCCGTTGGAGAGAGCCGCGTACCGCCTTGCCCCATCGCGTACAGGCGCCCCCCAAGGAACCGCCAGCGCACCTCTCCCGCAGTCAGGTAGCGCGCTCCCGGCTGACCCACGCCCACCACCACCGCTTGCAGGGCCACCTCGAGGTCGCGTTGGAAGAGCTGCACCGCCAGTCGCCCGTTCGCATCCACGCGGCCCCAACTGAAGGCTTCCACGCCCAGCATGAGGAGCAGGTGCCGCTGCACCACCTCGCCCAGGTGCACCGCGTCCCATCCCAACAGCAGCTCACCGAAGACGGAGGAGCCCTGGGGAAAAGAGACCTCCGCCAATGGCAGCCCTGATGCGCCCGCTGCCTGGAAACGCGCCAGCTCGTAGTCCGGGCCGAAGTAGCCCTGCCGGAAGCCTCCATGCTGGCGGCGCACTTCCAGCCGTGCACGCAGGTCCAGCGTCGGTGACACCGCGTCGACTCCCGCGCCCGCCACCATGCCCCAGGCGCCACCTTCACCGGGGCGTCCTCCCCAACCGGCGAAGAGCTGCGCCTCGAAACCATCCGCCTTGTCCCGTCGCGCGACCAGCACCGCCGTGCCGTCCACGTGCGCCAGCGTCACCGACCGCGACGTGCCGTCCGTTCGCTGTCCGTCATGCACCACGGACAGTGCCAGCGCGTAGCGTCCAGGCCGTGCTGGCCGGCCGGAGAGGAGGTGCTGCACGTCCAGTGCGACTTCCGCGCCCATGAGATGGAGTCCCAGGACGTCGGAGGTGAAGCCTTCCAGGTAGACAGGCCCGGCGGTGGCGGTGAGCACGGCTCCGGCGGGATGTTGGTCCGGGTTGCCCTGGTTGGAGTAGTGACGCACCAGGTGCCCGGACAGCAGGCTGTAGCTGTCCATCGCGCCTGCCCACAGCGCGACGGGCGTCGCCTCGTTTCCCAGGCGGAGGAAGCGCACCCACTGCCCCCAGTCGGACAGGGTGTCCCAGTCCTCCTTGCGGATCAGGCCCGCGTCCTTGTCCCCGTTCCACAACCTCCACCGCACCGGGGCACCCAGATTGAGGCCGAGCGTCGCTCCTCCATCCACCACCACGGTGGGCTCCAACTGCATGAAGCCTTCGTCCTCGCCCGTCCTCGAACGCAGCGTCAGCGCCAGGGCCTCCAGTCGCAGCAGGTAGGCCCACGGGCGAGGTTGAAGGAAGGTGCGCTCCTCTTCCAACGGCGATGCGTCCGGGAGGGTCTCCGCCCAGGCGAAGGCCGGCAGGAGCAGCCAAAGCCAGAGAGCCCGATTCCGCGCCATGTGCATGCCGCCTCCCGTGAATGAAAGCCCAGCGATGCCGGAAGCAAAGGACACACGTCTGACGTTCGACCTGTCTGCGATGACGCGGTCCTGAAGGGCAGGGACTCCGTCCCCTCTGGCGGACAGCCTGTGAGCCCCAGGGGCCTGCCTCCTGGACGGACGCACTTCGGGCGCTATGCTCCAGGTCCTATGAAGACGTCCCTACCTGCGAAGTGGGTGTTGCTTGGCGCGCTGCTCGCGGGATCCGCGCTGGCGGACGGACGTGAGCAGGCCGGCATCCGGAGCCTGTTCCTGTCGAGCCAGCCAGACGCCGCGCCTCAACGTGTGTTCGTGAAGGGACAAAGGGTGACGGTCCTTCGCTTCGCGCAGGCGGTGGAGGTGGAGCGGACCCGCATGCTGGGAGGGGAAGGCCGGTTCGAGCCCCTCGGCATCGTCGGGCGGAAGGTCATCCTGGAACCTCGTCAGGATCTGGCTTCGGACGAGGGGTTCTCCCTGATGGTGACCCTGGCCGACGGGCGCGAAGTTCCCTTCCTGATTCGTCCCCACGGACAGGGGGAAGGTCGAGGCGCGGACCAGCAACTCGACGTCTTCGAGGATCACCAGAGTTGCGAAGCCACGGTGGCGGCGCTCCGCGAGTCGGCGCAGGAGAACAGGACCCTGCGCGCGGAACTGGAGAAGCTCCGCAAGGAGGAAGCCTCCGAGGACCATGCGCTGGCGGCACTGCTGGCCTCGGGCTCCGTGGCCCAGACGCCCTTCACGCTCGCGGACCACTTCTCCGGAAAGGATGCGGACGCGGCGTTGGACGGCTCCGTCTTTCGGGGCAACGGGAAGGCCGCGGTCATCTTCAAGGTGAAGAACCTCAACGCCACCCAGCCCTGGAGCGTGAAGTCCGTGCGCCTGGTGGGCATCTCGGACGCGAGGGAGCGTGCCGTGGCCCTGCGGTTGTCGGCAGCGGAAATCGCGCCGGGTACTTCCGGCGTGGTGGCACTGGTCGCGGATGGGAGCGCATTCTTGGACGAGGGCACGCTGACCTCCCTGTTCCTGGAGCTGTACCGTCAGGACGGGCTTCGGCAGGCCATGGTTCAACTGGATCCGCACCTGATCGGAAAGTAAGAGCGACCGGATGAGTTCCCGCAAATGCATGTACGTGGGGTGGATGGGCCTGCTGGGATTGTCGTTGGGCTGCGCCACGGTCCCTGGAGAGGTTCGCCTTCGAGCCGATGGCACACCCCTGTCGGAGAAGTGCCCGGAGAAGTCGCAGGAGGTCATGAAGTATCTGCGGCTCTTCGTGGGGGAGGCCGCCTGGGTCCAACTGGATGCGAACCAAAGCCGAGCGGACACCATCACCCTCTACGACGGTCCCATCGAAAGCGTGCTGGATGAGGACATCGGGACCCTGGATGCGCCGGCCCGGCTCTACGGGCGCGTCTGGACCGGAGGGACTCAACCGGTCATCCGCTACTACTCGGCCCAGTCCATGAAGGGCGGAGACATCATCCCCATTTGCGCCGTGGCACGGCTTGGGTTCGGACAGTTGCGCAAGCTGCCGGAGTCCAAGCCGGGAACAGCGGTCCTCGCTTCACCGCGAGCAGGGGTCTACATCGTCAACGAGTTCCGGTGAGGTCCTGAGGCCCAGGCCAACAGGCGCTCCACCCCCCTCCGGCATGTCAGGTGGTCATCGCGGGTGACGCTGTCCACCCTCGGGGCATGGCCGACGAACGCCCGAGCGGCCGTGCTGCCAGGCCCGCGCTGCGGTTCCCAGGCCATGGCCGCAAGCGGCGAGGACCGGCCCCGAAGCGCACGGGCCCACCTGCCTGGAGTGAGCCCGTGGAGGCGCTGTGCGCACGGCTGGGCACCACGCCCCAGGGGCTGCCACAGGAAGAGGCCGAGGCGCGGCTCGCCTCGGGTGGCCCCAACACGGCGGAGGCCCGGCACCGGCGCTCGCTGCCGGTGGAACTCCTCCTGCGCTTCGGCAACCCGCTGGTGCTCGTGTTGCTGGTCGCTTGTGGTGTGTCGGCCGGCGTCCATGACCTGACCAGGTCCGCCATCATCGCCGTCATCGTCCGCCGCTTCGGCACCGCGTGACACGGCCCCGGAGGGCAGGGCCTCCGCCTCCTGGTGGACACCCTCCTGCCCCACGTGTCCTGCATCGGGCGCGTGACGCGGAGGCACCGGGACGCCTCGCCGCCCCGAGGGCTATCGCAGCAGCAGCCCAGGTGCACGCACGGGCCAGGAGCCTTCGTGTCCATGCGTCACGTCGAACGGGAGATGTTCGCACGTGCCTTCGTCGGCGGGCTCGTCCGCCACCGCCACGTCGTCCTCGGTGTCGCGGCGCTGCTCACCGCGGTGGGCGCGGCCTTGACCGTCTCCCTCTACGGAGACCTGCGCAGTGAGGTGGAGGAGCTGCTGCCCTCCACGGCCCCCAGCGTGGTGTCCGCTCGGGTCCTCGGTCCCCGGCTGTATGACGTGAACCACCTGTCGGTCGTGCTGGAAGGCGACGACCCGGCCGCGCTCAGACGCTTCGCGGATGCCTTCGCCGCCCGGGTGCGCGCGCTGCCCCCTTCCCAGGTGCGGGAGGTGGAGTACCGCAGCGACGCGGAGCTCGATTACGTGCGCCGCTTCGGCCTCTTCTACCTGTCCGTCCCCGAACTCCAGACGCTGCTCCAGCGCGTGCGCGCCCGGCTCCAATGGGAGGCACGCCACGCGAACCCCTTCGTCGTGGACCTGGTGGGGGACGACACGCCCCCGTCCCTGGACCTGCCCGGCCTCGCGCCGTCGTCGGGTGGAGCGCTCGCGTCGGTGGAGCGCTTCAAGGATGGCTATTTCCAGAGTGCGGATGGCAAGCGACTGGTGTTGCTCATCCGGCCGCCGGAGGCCACCACCGGGTATGCCTTCAACCACGCGCTGCTGGAGCGCGTGAAGGCCGAAGCCCAGGCCCTGGCCGCGCGGTTCCCGGGAGCCCCCTCCCGCATCGGCTACGACGGCGAGGTCGCCACGATGTCCGAGGAGCAGGCTTCGCTCCGGCAGGACCTGGTCCTGTCCGGCGTGCTGGTGGTGTCGGGCGTGTCGCTGGTGCTGTGGCTGTACTTCCGGAGGTGGCGGGCCCTGCTGGCCATCGTCGGTTCGCTGGCCGTGGGGTGCGCCGTCACGTTCGGTCTGGCGAAGGGGCTGATTGGCCACCTCAATGCCAACACCGCGTTCCTGGGCTCCATCGTGGTGGGCAATGGCATCAACGCCGCCATCATCTTCATGGCCCGCTACCTGGAGGAGCGTCGGGCGGGCGTGTCCGTGGAGGACGCGCTTCCGCTCGCCTGGAGCCGGACGCTGGTGCCCACCTTCGTCGCGTCGTTCGCTGCGGGACTGGCCTATCTGGCGCTGTCGGTGACGCGCTTCCGGGGCTTCAACCAGTTCGGCGTCATCGGGGGGCTGGGCATGGCGCTCTGCTGGGTGTCTGCCTATGTCGTGCTGCCGCCGCTGCTCGCGACGCTCGAAGGACGGCGCCCCATGGACTTCTCCCAGGTCCACGGCGCGGCGCGGCTGACGGCGGTCCTGGCCCGTGGGGTGGAGCACCGCCGACGCCTCATCCAGGCCCTCGCGCTGGCCCTGCTGGTGGCGTCGGGTGTGGCCATCGCGACGTACCGGGGCGAGCTGGTGGAGTCCGACTTCAACAAGCTCCGGGCCCGCGACAGCCAGAAGAACGGCTCCATCTACTGGGGACAGCAGGTGGACGCGGTCTTCCAGACGTACCTCACGCCCATCGCCATCGTCGCGGACACCCCGGCGGACCTCCAACGTGTCGTCACGGCGCTGGATGCGAGGCAACGGGGGCTCGGGGCCGAGGCGCCCCTGCGTGAGGTGCGCACCGCGAACACGCTGTTGCCGGATGCTCCGGAGACGAAGCTGCCGCTGCTGCGCGAGCTGCGCCAGTTGCTGCCCGACTCCCGGGTGGCGAGCCTGCCCCCGGACGCCCGCGAGGAAGTGACGCGCTACCTTCCGCCCGTGGACGCGCGTCCGCCCCGCTGGGAGGACCTGCCGCCCACGCTGCGCCAGCCGCTCACCGAAAGGGACGGCACGGTGGGGCGCATCGCGTTCGCCTATCCCAGGCACGTGGGCGCCATCGACGCGAAGTATGGTCGTGAGCTCACGGACGTCATCCGGGGGGCCATCCAGGACGCGGGTGGGCATGCGCTGGTGACGGGCCGTCCGCTGCTCATCACGGACATCACGGAGGCCATCCTGCATGACGGTCCCCGGGCCACGCTGCTCGCGTTCGCCGTGGTGACGCTGCTGGTGTTCGCGGTGGTTCGGAGTCCGAGGCCCGCGGCCATGGTGCTGAGCGGGTTGTTGATGGGGGTGGTGTGGCTGGTGGGGCTGGGCGCGGCGCTGCGGCTGCGGTTGAACTTCCTCAACTTCGTGGTGCTGCCCATCACCTTCGGCATCGGCGTGGACTACGCGGCGAACCTGGTGCTGCGCTATCGGCAGGAGGGGCCGGGGTCGTTCACGCGGGTGATGGATGACACGGGAGGCGCGGTGGCGCTGTGCTCGTCCACGACCATCATCGGCTATGCGTCGCTCATCTTCTCCAACAACCAGGCGCTCGCGGGCTTCGGCCTGCTGGCGTCATTGGGCGAGGTGGCCTGTCTGTCCGCCGCGCTGCTGGCGCTGCCTGCGTTCTTTTTCGCGCCGTCCATGCAATCGCGCGGTCGCTGAGGCGTGTGGAGGCTCATGAGTCGAGACCCCATGAACTGGAACTCCGTGCGCCTGCTGAGCGTCCTCGCCGCCGTCCTTCTGTTCGTGCCCGTCGCGGGTGCCGCGTCGCGGCAACAGGAGCTGGACCGGCTGGTCACCCAGTACCATCAACTGCGCCAGTTCAACGGCGCGGTGCTCGTGGCCAACGAGAAGGGGATTGTCTTCAAGAAGGGCTACGGCTTCGCCAACTTCGAATGGCAGGTGCCGAACACGCCGGACACGAAGTTCCGCCTGGCTTCCGTGTCGAAGCAGTTCACCGCGATGGTCGTCTTGCAACTCGTGGCGGAGGGCAAGCTCCACCTGGACGACCCGCTCGTGAAGCTGCTGCCGGACTACCGCCAGGACACGGGCGCGCGCGTCACCCTCACGCACCTGCTGAACCACACCTCGGGCATCCCCAGCTACACGTCCGCGCCCGGCTTCTTCGAGAAGGTGTCGCGCAATCCCTACAAGGTCGCGGACTTCGTGAAGCAGTTCGCCAGCGGCGACCTGGAGTTCGAGCCCGGCTCGAAGTTCGCCTACAACAACTCCGGCTACTTCCTGCTCGGCGCCATCATCGAGCGCACCACCGGCAAGACGTATGCGCAGGCGGTCCAGGAGCGCATCTTCGACAAGCTGGGGATGAAGAGCTCCGGCTACGACGTGTACGCCACGGTGCTCCCCAAGCGTGCGAGCGGCTACGAACTCAAGCCGGAGGGCTACATCAACGCGCCCTACCTGGACATGTCCATCCCGTACGCGGCCGGCTCGCTGTACTCCACGGTGGAGGACCTCTACCTCTGGGACCGCGCGCTCTACACGGACACGCTGCTGCCCGCCGCGCTCAAGGAGAAGATGTTCACGCCGGGCCTGGAGAAGTACGGCTTCGGGTGGACCATCGAACCGATGAAGCTCCAGGACGACAAGACGGAGCTGGGCATGGTGACGCACAGCGGCGGCATCAACGGGTTCAGCACCCGCATCTACCGCGCGCCCGCGAGCCGGGAGGTCGTCATCCTCCTGGACAACACGTCGCGTGGCGACAAGCTCAAGGAGCTCTCCAGCGGGTTGTTCAGCGCCCTGCATGGCATCGCGCCCCGGGCGCCCCGGCCCGGCATCCAGGAGACCTTGAGCGCGACGCTCGACAAGGCGCCCGTGGCGGAGGTCATCGCCCGGTACCGCGAGCTGAAGGCGAAGAAGCCGGACGCGTATGACTTCTCCGCCGGGCAGCTCAACAGCCTGGGCTATCAGTACCTCGGCGCGGGGCGGGCTCCGGACGCCATCGAGCTCTTCAAGCTGAACGTGGAGATGTTCCCGAAGGACGCGAACCTCTACGACAGCCTGGGGGAGGCGTACTTGGCGCAGGGGGACAAGGAGCGGGCCCGGGTGAACTACAGCAAGGCGTTGGAACTGGAGCCGGGCATGCCGAGCGCGGAGGCGGCGCTCAAGGCGATGGGGGCTCCGGGGAGTCCGCCCGCGTCGAAGGTTTCGCAGTAGGACGTCCACGGCCTCCTCTAGGAGGAAACGAATGCGGACCGGTCCCGTGGCGTTCTGCTAGGGACCGTCCCGCGGTACTTCCTGGAGGTGTCTGGATGAAGCTCTATTTCAATCCGAAGAGTCGTGCGGTGATCGCCAAGTGGATGCTCGATGAGTGCGGCGCCGAGTACGAGGTCGTCCCCATCAGCTTCGAGAAGGGCGAGCACAAGGCGCCCGAGTTCCTGAAGATCAACCCGGCCGGCAAGCTGCCCGCGCTGGTGGACGGAGATACCCGCGTGTTCGAGGGCGCGGCCATCTGTATGTACCTGGCCGAGAAGTACCCCCAGGCGAACCTCGCGCCGAAGGTGGGCTCGCCGGAGCGCGGCCGGTTCCTGTCCCTGATGGTGTACTCGACGTCGCAGTTGGAGCCCTCCATGGGCGACTTCCTGCTGAAGGCCCCGACGGCGCCCACGCGCGGTTGGACGGACTTCGAGGGTGCCCTGAACGCGGTGGAGCGCGAGCTGGGCGACGGGCCCTACCTGTTCGGAGACTGGTTCACCGCGGCCGACGTGATGATCGGCTCGATGTTCATGTGGCAGCGCATGTTCGGCTCCAAGTCGGGCCGTCCCAAGATTGACGCCTACGTGGACCGGCTCGCCGCCCGCCCCAAGGGCATGAAGATGGGCTGACCCCGGCAGGGGGTGAGGAGAAAAAAGGGGTCATTTCGTTGGGTGGGGGCAGGCGCGAAACCAGCGCCCCCATCCAAGGAGCAGCACCCATGTCCCCACGCCTTCGTTCCGTCGTCCGGCTCACCGCCGTGGCCGCCGCGACCTTCAGCGTCGGCGCTTCCGCGCAGACCTATGCCTTTCCCGGCAGCAGCGCGGACCTCCCCGACGGCGGCCATTGGTGGATCTCCAGCGACCACGACGGCACGGAGAACCGGGACCTCAAGGCCGCGCGCTTCGACACCACCACCAGCAGGTTCACCGGCGTGAAGCTCCCCTTCGCGGACTACGCCGTGAACCCCAAGAACTCCGACTGGGTCATCTACGGACTGCCCGTCTCCGCCATCGCGGACGGCGAGGTCATCACCTGCTGGCGCAACGCCCCGGAAGGTCTCAAGCCCGCGGTCCACGGCGGCGACGACGTGCCGCACCCCGGCCGCACCGCCAATCCGCCCATCATCCCGCGCTCCGGCAACCACCTGAACATCCGCACGTCCGACGGGAAGGTCATCCTCTACGCGCACCTGCAGCCGGGCACCATCCCGGAGGCGCTGTGCCCCTTCAATGACACCTACGTGGCGGACGCCGAGGACCGCGTGGGTGACCTTCCCCGCGAGGTGATGGTCCCCACCGCGCAGCGGGCCTTCGTGAAGCGCGGGCAGTTCATCGGCCGCGTGGGCAGCTCCGGCGCTTCCTCGGGGCCGCACCTGCACGTGCACCTGAAGCCCATGCTGAGCGAGACGACGATGGGCGAATCCCTGCCGCTGACCTTCTCCCAGGCGTGGCAGAAGAACGGGGCGGTGACGTACGACTCGTCGCTCGACTTCGTTCCGCTGCGCTCCGAAGCCCTCAACCAGTTCCCCTCCGCCATCCACCCCGACCCCCTGCTGCGCCGGGGCTCCATCACCGGTGACCCGGCGATGGAGGTGGCGATGACGTCCTCGGGCGACACGGTGGTGACCGCCACGCGCGACGTCTCCGGGCGGCTGGCGATGGGCTCCTGGCGGCTCGCGGGGGATGGCACCTTCACGAAGCTCCACGGCGCCACCACCACGGACGCGTCCACCTACGTGTCCATCGCGAACCCCGGCCTGGGCCGCGACGTGGTGACGGCCGCGCGGGACGCAGACGGCAAGCTCAAGCTCATCGCGTGGCGCGTGTCGTCCGGCGGCAGCTTCACCCGGCAGGCGGAGGGGGGCGGGGACGTGGTCTCCAGCCAGATGGCGCTCGCGTCCATGCCGGGCGGGAGCCTGGGTGTGGTGAGCGCCGTGCGCGATTCGGCGGGCCGCTTGAAGGTCAGCACCTGGGAGACCTCCTCCACCCTGGACACCTTCACCCGACGGGGCAACGGCTTCGGTGAGGATGCCACGCACGTCTCGCTCGCGGCCGTCGCCAATGGCCGCGTCGTGGGGGACGTGGGCAGCAGCTTCAAGGGCGTCGTCACGGCGGTGCGCACCCCGGCCGGCAAGCTGAGCGTCACGGCCTGGGAGATCGGCTCCACGGGCCTGGTCTACAAGCGCGGCACCTACCTGGCCGGCGACGTGGCGGACGTGGCCATCAGCAGCATGTCCATCACCAACGTGCGGGACCTGGTGGTGGTCAGCGCCCGGCTGCCCACGGGCGTGCTGCGCAACATCTCCTTCGACATCACCACTTCGGGACAGCTCCTGCGCCGCGACGACGAGGACGCGGCCGGCGTCCTGGACGTGCAGGCGGCGCGGGTGGTGGGGCAGCACCTGGTGACGTCGGTGCGCGACTCGGCCGGCAACCTGCGCGTGTTCACCTGGGACGTGGACGCGAACAGCCAGGTGCACCGCACCGGCCAGGAGCTGGCGGGCGACATCCTGGACGGCATGGCGCTCACCTCCACCTATGTGGGCGCCCGCTTCGTCATCTCCGCCGTGCGCCTGGCCTCCGGCGGCGACGTGCGGCTCATCGCCTGGGACGCGAACCTTCCGTAGGGGGTGTCCGCCCCCGAGCACCGCCTCGGGGATTTGCCCGGTTTGCGCGACTCCACCTTGCCGCGTGGGAGGGATTCAACGACCATCGGCGCCCTTTCCCGGAGGGGATGCATCTTGGAGCTGCGACACGGCCACTCCGCGGGGGCCTCGCCGGACGCCGGGCTGGACACGCTGCGGCGCGACCTGGAGAGGGCCCTCGCCCGCGTCTGCCCTCCGTCCCTCGCGGACCGGCGGGACGACCTGCTGCAGGTGGCGATGATGCGGGTGGTGGAGCTGCGCAAGCGGGACCCGGAACACGCGGCCCTCACGCCCGCGTACCTGCACCGGGTGGCGTACACGGCGCTCATCGACGAGCTGCGCCGGGTGAACGCACGCAAGGAGGTGGCGCTGGAAGAAGTGGAGCAGGCGCCCGTGCAGCCCGTGGCGCCAGGAGACCCTGAGCGTTCGGCCGGCGCCGCGCAGATTGCCCGGGCCGTGCGCGACTGCCTCCAGGGCCTGGTGCAGGACCGCCGCCTCGCCGTGACGCTGCACCTTCAGGGGCACACCATCCCGGAGGCCGCGGAGCTGCTGGGCTGGGAGAGCAAGCGCACCGAGAACCTCATCTACCGCGGACTCAGCGCCCTGCGCGCCTGTCTCTCCATGAAGGGAATCGCGCCGTGAGCGGACACCGCCCCGAGGATGACGCCATCGACGACGCGGGGGTGGAGCGCCTGCGGACGGCCCTGCGCGAAGAGGACGCGGTGTCAGGGGCGCCGGTGGACGCGGACCTCGTCTGGCGGGCCGTGATGAAGGAGCTGCCGGCGGAGGAGCGCCGGGCGGTCATCGAGCGCGTCGCGGCGGATCCCGCATGGGCCCAGGCCTGGCGTCTGGCGGTGGAGCTGTCCCGTGCTGCGGCGAAGGTGGAGGCCCCGGCGAAGGTGCTGTCGCTGACGGACCGCAAGGCGAAGCGGTCCTGGCAGGGCCGTCCCGCATGGGTCGCGATGGCGGCGGTGTGGGTGGTGCTGGCGGGCGTGGTGGTGGTGCTGCGGCAGCAGCAGGGCAAGGACCCGGAGCGGATCCGCGGAGGCGAGGCCGAGGCCATCACCTCCTCGGTGCCGGAAGCCACCGCGCTTGCCCGCGACGGCTTCGTGTTGCGCTGGAGTGGCGTGCCCCAGGCCACGCAGTGGAGCGTGCAGGTGTCGTCGGAGGACTTGAAGCTGTTCCACCGCGTGGAGCGGCTGGCGCAGCGGGAGTACACCGTGCCGGCCCCGGTGCTGGCGGAGCTGCCCTCGGGGGCGAGGGTGCTCTGGCAGGTCGAAGCGCGGTTGCCGGATGGAAGCGTCCGGCGAAGCAGCACGTTCGTGAACCGGTTGCAGTGAGCGCGCGGCAGGGGCCGCGTCCAATCCAAGACAAGGCAGAGGGGGCTGTGATGAAGACAATCAATGCGAAGGCTGGATGGGTGCGGGCGTTGGCGGTGGCGACGCTCCTGTGGGGCGTCACGGCGGCGGCGCAGGCCGCGCCCCTGCCGACCACCGTGGTGACGACGGAGGTCCTGACCGGTTCGGCGAACGACATGGTGGAGGCCTCCATCGATGACGTGGGCGTGCCGAGCACGGGGCAGGCGGTGCCGGTGACCTTGCGCATCCTGGGCGAGGGGGACGTCGTGCTCGCGACCGTCACGGGGACCGTGAGCACGGGGTCCCCCCTGCGGGTGAGGGCCCGGGCGCCCTCGGCGGCCGGTGTCCGCGCGCAGCTCATCCTGCATCCGAGCCGCGTGCGGATGGCCGCCGGCGTCCTGACCCTCGAACGGGAGGCGCCGCGTGATCCACCTCGGAAGACCGTTTGCGTGGCGGCCAAGGACCCGAACACCACCATGCCGGAGCCCATCACGATGTACTGCTGGGTGGAAGTCGAGGAGTGACGTGTCCGGAGGGCGGCGACAGCGCGCGAGGCGACCGGGGCTGCTCACCTTCGTGGTGGGGCTGACCCTGTGTTGCCTCGCGGGGGCCGCCCCTGCCTCGGAGCCCTCGGCGCTGGCCCGGTGCGAGGAGGGCTTCCTCGCCCACCCGGAGGGCTCCGAAGCGGCGATGTGCTTCTTCCGCGAGGCCCAGGGCCTGGAGGGGCGCGACGAGGCCCGGCGCAGGCTCCAGGGGCTCATCGCGCGCCATCCGGACCGCCCCTGGCTCACGCTGGTCCTGGGCCACCTGGAGCTGCTGTCCGAGCCGCGCCAGGCCGAGGCGTCCTACCGTCACGCGGCCCTCGCGTTCCGGCGCCTGGGGGACGCGGAAGGCGAGGTGATGGCCGGCCTCAACCTGCGCAGCGTGCTGGGGATGCTGGGCCAGACGGAGGAAGCGCACCAGTGGGTCCTGCGGGTGGGCGAGGTGGCCCGGGCCTCCGGTGACGCGCGCTTGCAGGTGCGAGCGCTCATCCTGGAGGCAGCCGAGCTCTCCGACCTGGGCCAGGACCTGGGGCGCGCCTATCTGCTGCTCAAGCGCGCGGAGGCCCTCACCTTTCCCGGGGGCACCGACGGCATGAAGAAGCAGCTGCTGAGTCCCCTGGCCACGGTGAGCGTGAACCTGGGGCGCCTGGACGAGGCGCTGGACGCGTATGGGAAGCTCGCGGAGCTCGCGCGGCGCACCCGGGACGCGGGCACGGAAGCGCGCGTGCGTCTGGCCGTGGCGAACCTCGCGCTGCTGCGACACGAGGAGCGCCCCGAACCGGGAGGCCGTCCGGAGCTGCTGCGGCTCGCGCGGGAGGCGCTCGCGGCGGCCGAGCGCGCGGGCAGCAAGGCCTTCGAGGCGATGTCCCTGCGCCTCGTGGCGGAGCTGCTGGGCGACGGTCCCGGGGAGCGGCGCGAGGCGGAGGCGTTCCTGGAGCGCTGCATCGACCTCGCACGGACGACGGGGCTGCCCGAGCGCCGCATCTCCTGTCTGTGGACGCGCGCCGAGCGCCGCGCCCGGGTGGAGGCCACCGCCGCCGACGCCGAGCGCGACGCGGACGAGGCCCTGCGCCTCGCCGCCGAACACGACAACCCGCTCTACCTCGCCCCGGCCTGGAGGGCGCACTCGATGGTGGCCTTCCGCACGCGGCCCCTGCCGGAGGCGCTGCGAGAGGCGGAGCGCGCGCTCGACGCGGTGGAGGTGCTGCGCCAGTCGCAGCGCGACGCCTCCAGCCAGGCCGAGCTGTTCTCCGGTTGGGCCAGCGACTACCACCGGCTCGCCGGCCGCACGCTGGAGGCCGGCGAGGCCTCCGTCGTGCCACCCCGGGAAGCCCTGGAGCGCGCCTTCACCGTGAGCGAGCGCCTGCGGGCGAGGACCCTGTTCGAAGCGCTCCTGGCTTCCCGTGCGCTCGCCGCCGGGGAGGACGCGCCGGAGCGCCGGGAGCAGCGGGCCCGCGTGCTGCGCGACCTGTCCGCCACCCAGCGGCGGCTGCTCGCGAAGGAGCTGCCCGCGTCCGAGCGCACGCGCCTGCTGGGGGAACTCCAGGAGCTGGAGCGCCGGGAGCAGGAGCTGCGTCCCGCGCCCCGGCATGCCGCGGTCCAGTTCGCCTCGCTGGAGCAGACGGAGCAGCGCCTGGGCGACGACGAGGCGCTGCTCGTCTTCCTCGTGGGCGCGGACCAGGACCTCCAGGGCGAGCGAGCGGGAGGCGCGTGGGTGCTGGCCGTGACCCGCGAGGGCACGCACGCGTACCGCCTCCCCGAACGTGCCCGGCTGCGTCCCGCGGTGGCGCTGCTGTCGGGCCTCATCGAGCGGCGTGACGGTTCGGAGGCGGGGGCCGCCGCCGCGCTGTATGCGCAACTGCTCGGCCCCGCGCTGCGGGAGCTTCCCCCGCGCGTGTCCCGCCTGTTGTTGGTGCCGGATGGGCCGCTGCATGACCTGGCCTTCGCCGCGTTGAGGGAGCGCCCGGACGGTCCGCCGTTGATGGCCCGGTATGAACTCGCGCTGGTGCCCTCCGCGAGCCTGCTGCACCACTGGAGGGAGCGGCCCGCGCGACCTCCGGGAGGCCAGGCCCTGGTGCTGGCGGATCCGGACCGGAACGCCACCCCGGCGGCCCCGACGGTGGTGGCCACCGCGCGAGGCGGCGTGTTCGGTGAGACCGCGAACCTGGGCGCGCTCCCCGAAGCAAGACGGGAAGGGCACACCGTGGAGGCGTCCCTGGAGGACACCGCCGTGAGGCCGCGCCTGCTGGTGGGCGCGGAGGCCTCCGAGCAGGCCCTCAAGGCCACCGCGTTGGACGACGTGCGCATCCTCCACCTGGCCGCGCACGCCGTCGTCGACGTCGAGTCCCCCGAGCGCTCCGCGCTGGTGCTGGCCCCGGGCGCATCACAGGAGGACGGTCTGCTCCAGCCCCGGGAGATCGCGGAGCTGAAGCTGCGGGACGCGCTGGTGGTGCTCTCCAGTTGCCAGGGCGCGTCCGGCGCGCTGCTCGCGGGGGAGGGCGTGCTGAGCCTCGCGCGGGCCTTCTTCGAGTCCGGCGCCCGCGCGGTGGTGGCGAGCCTGTGGCCGATGCGCGACGCCGAGGCCGCATGGCTGCTGGAGCGCTATTACAGACATCTGGCGCGGGGACAGGGCGTGTCCCAGGCCCTGCGCTCCGCCCAGCGCGAGGCCTGGGAGGACGGTCAGCCCGCGGCCGCCTGGGCGGGGCTGGTGGTGATGGGAGACGCGGCGCTGGTGCCCGTGCCTTCGCACCGCGCGGAGGTCGCATGGCCCATGGACCCCGCGTGGTTCTGGAGGGGGTTCGCGCTCCTCGGCGGCGGCATCCTGGTCGCGGGTGGCTTCTGGCGGTGGCGGAGGGCCCGCTCGAAGGCGTGATGGGGCCCGGCTGCCTGGCTGCCCGAGGTGCGGGGGGCGAGCCGACTTCACGGGTAGCACCGCAAGGAGACGATCCCCACCCTTGTTCCGTGAGCGCCCCGGCGAATGAGATGGAAACAGATGCGCGGCTCCAGGCACTGGAGAGGCTGCTGGCCCTCCCCGCCGCGGAGCTCCAGCCCACGCTCAACACGGTGGGCCAGCTCATCTCGGAGCTGCTGAAGGCGGACAAGGTGGACGTCTTCCTCATCGACATGAGCACCCAGTGCCTGGTCGCGGTCGGGACGAGCGACACGCCCATGGCCCGCCTCCAGAAGTCGCTGGGCCTGGACCGGCTCCAACTCGCCAACGGGGGCCGTGCCGTCCAGGTGTACGAAACGGGCGAGCCCTTCATCACGGGCCGTCAGGAGGAGGACCCGGAGGAGCTTGTCGGCATCAAGCACCGGCTGGGGGTCCGCTCCTCCCTGTTGGTGCCCCTGCCCATCGGCATGGAGACCCGGGGCGTGCTGGGCGTGGCGTCGGCCCGGAATGACTTCTTCACGCAGAAGGACCTGCGCTTCCTCCAGGCCGTCGCGCGCTGGGTGGGAATGGTGGCCCACCGGGTGGAGCTGGTGCAGGAGCTGACGAACCTGGCGGTGAAGCAGGCCCGCCGGGCGGCGGCGGAGGAGCTCATCACCGTGCTCGCCCACGACATGGCCAACTACCTGCTGCCGCTCCAGGCCCGCATCCAGCTCCTCCAGCGCCGGGCCGTGCGAAACCAGAGCGCGGAGGACCAGCGGGACGCGAACGGCGCGGCGGCCTCCCTGCGCTCCCTCACCCGGCTCATCCAGGACCTGCTGGACGTGGGGCGCCTGGACCAGGGGCTCTTCACCCTGCGCCCCCAGCCGGTGGATGTGGCGAGACTCGCGCGGGAGGTGGCCTCCACCGCGGACACGCCCGGGCATCCGGTGCACTACCGGGGGCCCGAGGAGCTGGTGATGCTCGCGGACCCCGAACGCCTGCGCCAGGCGCTGGAGAACCTGGTGGCGAATGCGCTGAAGCACTCGCCGCAGGGGCTCCCCGTGGGCGTCGACGTGCAGGTGCGGAATCGCCCCGAGGGGCCATGGGCCCGCCTCGCGGTGACCGACCAGGGACCGGGGATTCCGCCCGAACAACTCCCCACCCTCTTCGAGCGCTTCGCGCGGGGACCCGGCTCCACGGGGCTGGGAATCGGCCTGTTCCTCGCGCGTCGCGTCGCCGAGTCGCATGGCGGCACCCTGGAGGTGACGTCGAAGCCGGGGGACGGCACGCGCTTCGAGCTGGCGCTGCCGGAGGCCCCGGCGACCTCCGGGTAGGCAGGGAGGCCTCGCATGCCAGGGAGGCGCGCACTAGGGTGCCAGGGCGATGAGTGACACGGGCCGTGAGGCGACGCCGAAGCTGACCATCGAGGTGAAGGACCTCCACAAGTCCTTCGGCGGCCAGCCGGCGCTCCGGGGCGTGAACCTGGTGGTGCCGGAGGGCACGACCTGCGTGCTGATGGGCGTCTCCGGCTCCGGCAAGACGGTGCTGATGAAGCACATCATGGGCCTCATCCGGCCCGACCGGGGCGTGGTGCTGGTGGAGGGGGATGAGGTGGCGCGGATGAACGAGCCCCAGCTCAACCAGATGCGTCGCAAGCTGGGCATCCTCTTCCAGGCCAACGCGCTCTTCGACTCGCTCAACGTCTTCGACAACGTGGCGTTCCCGCTGCGCGAGCGCACCGGCATGCCCGAGCCGGAAATCACCAAGACGGTGAACCAGACGCTGGAGAAGGTGGGCCTGTCGCACGCGGCCACGCGCTTCCCGGGTGAGCTCTCCGGCGGCATGCAGAAGCGCGTGGGCTTCGCGCGCGCGACCATCCTCCAGCCCAAAATCCTGCTCTACGACGACCCCACGGCCGGCCTGGATCCGCTCACCACGGCGGCCGTGAACGAGATCATCACCACGGGCAAGCAGCAGTTGGGCGCCACGTCGCTGGTCATCACCCCGGACGTGGCCTCCGCCTTCGGCACCGCGGACCACCTGGCCCTGATGCACGAGGGACAGGTGGTCGAGTACGGCCCGCCGGAGCACTTCAAGCAGTCGCAGCACCCGGAGGTGAAGGCCTTCCTGCGCAACTGGCTCCGGCGCCGCTCCGAACAGCGCCCGCCCAAGGCCTGAGCCCGGGGCGGGGCTTGCGCGGGCGCTACCAGCCGTTGACGTACCAGGAGTGGCGCAAGGTGTTGTCCGTGCCGCGATAGAAGACATCCATCCGGCCGGGGCCCCAACTGGCGACGTCGGGCGCGGAGGTCATCTCACCGCCGAGCCAGTTCCAACCGCTCCAACTGGAGCCCGTCCACGCGTTCACCCAGAGGCTGTTGTCCGCGCCACGGCCGAACACCTCCAGCCGGTTGACGCCGCGAGAGACGGCCGCCGGAGCGGAGGTGAAGGTGCCGCCCAGCGAGTACCAGGGGCTCCAGCCGGCGCCATCCCAGGCCTTGTGGAGCATGGTGTTGTCCGTGCCGCGAGCGAACAGGTCGATGCGGTTCGGGCCCCAGCTCACCGCGGCCGGATCCGACGTCACGACGCCCGGGATCAGGTTCCACGACGTCCAGCCCGAGCCCGTCCAGGCCTGGTGGTAGAGCTGGTTGTCCGCGCCCTGACCGAACACGTCCAGCCGGTTCGCGCCCCACGACGCCACGGCCGGGCCGGAGTTGAAGGTGCCACCCTGCGAATACCAGGGGCTCCAGCCGACGCCATCCCACGCCTTGTGGAGCATGGAGTTGTCCGCGCCGCGCGCGAACACGTCGATGCGGTTGTTGCCCCAGGACGCCGCCGCCGGGTCGGAGGTGATGACGCCCGTGTGGAGGCCCCAGCCGCTCCAGCCAGCGCCCGCCCAGTACTGGTGGTGCATCTGGCTGTCCAGGCCCCGGACGAACACGTCCAGCCGGTTCGCGCCCCAGGACGCCGCCGCCGGGCCGGAGTTCAAGCCGCCGCCCAGCGACTCCCAGGGGATGCCGTAGGTGAACTTCGCGCCCTGGACGTCCGTGGCGCTCAGGTTGCCGTTCCCGTTCCAGGCCGGGTTGCAGTAGTTCATCACGGAGCCCAGGTCCCACGGTCCGATGAGCCAGTCCCCCGACGAGCCCTGCGCGGGTTCGGTGCAGGTGGAGGGCCGGTCCGGCCGGTTCTGCTCATGGGCATAGCCCAGCGCGTGGCCGAACTCATGCACCGCGATGGCGTCGATGCAGTACTTGAGGCTGCTGGCGCACGACGGGCTCCAGTTGGCGAACGTGAAGTTGAGCACCATGCCCTGGGCCATGCCGTTGAGGCCATTGCCCAGCGCCTTCACGTGCGGACCCACGTCACTGATGTTGATGCGCACGCCGCTGGACCAGAACGGACACGTCCCCCAGCCGTAGAAGCGCACGCTCGAGTTCGCCTCCCACGTGCGCGTCACCGCGTCGCGCACCCACTGCCGCTGGGTGGCGTTGCCGGCGGCCGGGTTCTCCCAACACACGGGGATGCTCACGGGCCGCCAGAGCGTGGAGGACGCCACGTAGAGGTCGGCCTCGCTGCTGCGCGGCGCTTCCAGAGGCGTCTGCTCGGAAGGCATGGATGCTTCCGGCGCGCCGCCACAGCCCATCAGCGCTCCGACCCCAAGCGTCGCGATCAGCGCCATCCCCAGGCGCTGCGTGCTTTCAGTGAACATGGTGTCCCCTCTTGAGTCCGCCCGCTGCATTGGACGGGGCCTGCATGGCCCACGCATCCCCGGGCGCGACACGCCAAACCCTGACACAATGCTTGACGCACTGGAAGTGAATTCAGGTGAATCCAGTGTCTGCGGGAAATGACCCGGATGCGGTTTGGGGAGGGGCGTTGCGTTTGTTTCGTGAATCACAGCCGCTGCTGGCCGCCGGGGTATGCTCTGTCGCATGACCTCTGGCGCAAGCAGTCATCGAGGAGCCCGTGGGCGTCGGCCGCGGCTGTCGCGAGACACCGTCGTGGAGACCGCCGTCGCGCTCGTGCGGGAGCAGGGGTTGCGACAGCTCTCCATGCGGACGCTGGCCGAGCGGCTTCGGGTCACGCCCATGGCCCTCTACAAGCACGTCGCGAACCGGGATGCGCTCGTGCTGCTGTGCGCGGAGGCCCTCCTCCAGACCCTGGTGTTGCCCGTGGAGCCACGTCTGGTGTTGCCTGAGGGGCAACGTCTGGTGTTGCCCGCGGAGCAACAGGAGCCGGTGGCGTGGCTCCGGCAGCTCGCGGGCCGTCTGCGCACCGTGGGGCTGGCGCACCCGGGGCTGATGGACTTCCTGCTGGAGCAAGGCCCTGTCGTCCACACGGCGCTCGTCATCCTCGACCGGACCGTGAGCGGACTTCACGCCGCCGGCATCCCGTGGAAGGAGGCGGGGGCACTGCACAACACGTTCTTCTCCTGGCTGGCCGGAGCCATCCGCCGGCAGGAGCCGTGGGGCGTGGGTCCCCCGGGGACGCCCCCGCCGTTCGAGCGGTTCTTCGCGGCGGCCCAGGCGCTTCCCGCCAGGGATTACCCGGGGCTCGCGCACAGCGTGCCGCACATGCGGGCCACCGACGTGGAGCGGGAGTTCGAGGCCAGCCTGGGCTTCATGCTGGAGGGCATCCAGCGGCGCATCGACGCGCGGCAGGTCCCCGCGCGCAAGCGCGCCCGTCGCCCGCGTTGAGGCTGGCTTCGCGTCACGCGTCCTTCGTGACGCCGGCGCTTCCCAGGTCCCAGTGCGCGGAGAGCTCCGCCCGTTCGCCCAGGAGCGCGTCCGGCCCTCCCACGCGGGCGAGCACCGCGTCGCGGGCCTCGATGACCCGGCGCCGGACGGTCGCCAGGTCCACGTCCACCAGGGCGCCCTGGAACTTCGCCCACCGTCCGCGCACCATCACGGATTCGACGTTGCCCGCGTGCGCCTGGAGCACCACCGCGTCGCGGGGACGGTTGAGCGGCGTCAGGTTCAGCGCGTCGGCGGCGAGGACGATGAGGTCCGCGTCTTTCCCCGGGCGCAGCGAGCCCGTGACGCGTCCCAGCCCCAGGGCCTCCGCGGCGTCGAGCGTCACCATCTGGAGCATGCGCGCGGCCATGAGCGCGAGGACCTTGGACAGGCCGTCGCGCTCATGGGCCCGGCCTCGCTCCACCTGGAGTGCCAGCCGCATCGCGGTGAACAGGTCCCCACCGTTGCTGGAGACGACGTCGCATCCGAGCGTCGTCCGCACCCCCGCGCGCAGCGCGCGTCCGGTGACGGGCAGGCCCATGCCCATCTGGAGCTCCGTCTCCGGAGTCACCGCGATGGCACCGCCGCTGTCGGCGATGCGCTTCAAGTCTTCATCGGAGCTCCACGTGCAGTGGACGAAGAGCACGTCCGGCCCGAGCAGTCCTTCCGCCGCCATCCGTTGCACTTCGCTCGGACCCGACACGGGCCACGCGGAACAATGGGCGGTGAGGGGGACGCCCAGCTCGCGCGCGGAGCGGATCTCCGCCCGGCTCTGCTCCCAGGGAACCTGCATCTCCGTCAGGGCGATGCCCATGCGGACGCGCCCGCTGTCGGACGCGAGGCGGGTGGAGCGCAGGCGTCGTGCGTCCTGGAGCCGGCTCTCGGGCGTCGGCAGCGCGGTGCTCGTCTGGGGGCCCGCTGCGTAGCCGTAGGCGAAGAGGGCCCGGATGCCGGAGTCCTCGAGCGCCGTGAGCGCGGCGTCCGCGTGCGCGGGGGACTCCACGCAATGGGAGTAGTCCACGAGGGTGGTGATGCCCGCGTCCAGTGCCTCCAGCGCTCCGGCCAGGTTGGCGGCGTGCAGGTCTTCCGGTTGGAAGGCAGGGGACAGCTTCACACGCACCGCCGCCAGATAATCCATCACCGTCCAGTCCGCCCCCAGTGCGCGCAGGGGTGTCTGCCAGGTGTGCCGGTGCGCATCGATGAGGCCCGGCAGGAGCAGCTTCCCGCTCAGGTCGCAGACGCGACAGTCCCCGGCGTGCAGTCGGGGTCCCATGGCGACGATGCGTCCGTCCTCCACCAGGACGTCGCCTCGCGGCAGGTCCGCCTGTCCGGGGTCACAGGTGATGATCTCCGCCCCACGCAGCAGCCATCGGTCGCCCATGCGGTGCTCCTCCTCCGGGTGAAGAGGTATACACCGTATACCTTCTTGACGGGCGGTGCACGGGTGGGGCGCTCCCGGCCGTTGTCACACCGTGATGGAAAAGGACCCAGGGGGGCGGACATCCGGTGCGAGGGTGTGCCAGTCTACGGGGGACCCGGGCCGGTGGGTCTGTGATTGAAGAGGGTGTCCCCATGTCACGCCGGAAGCTGCGCCGTGTGTTTTCCCGCCTGTGGTTGCTCGCGCCCGTCACCACGCTGGGGGTGGGTTGTTCCTCCACCTGGGGCTGTGACGCGGCTCCCGTCCAGGAGACGTTCACCCTCGAGTCCATTGAGTTGGCGGATGGGGGCGTGGCCACGGCGGACACGGCCTGCGAGGAGGTGTGCGCGCAGTTGGGAGCCAGGGCGCCGTGTTCGTTCAAGCGCTCCTCGGCGGGGCTCGCCGAGCCCGATGAGGTGAGCTGTGAGATGCGGTACCTGTGCGAGGGCCGGCGTCCCGAGGGCCTGTGCAGTGATGGCATGGTGGAGGGGCGGGTGCCCGCGCTGGGAGCGCTCTTCGCGAGGATGGCGCACCTGGAGGCCGCATCCGTCCCGGCGTTCGAAAGGCTCGCGGACGAGCTGGCGGCGCACGGCGCGCCGGAGCGGTTGGTGCGGGCGGCGCGGCGCTCCGCGAAGGAGGAGGTGCGGCACGCGCGCGCGATGGAGTCCCTGGCGGTGCGTCACGGCGCCGCGATGCCGGAGGTGACGGTGGCGCCGTTCGGGTACCGGTCGCTGGAGGCGCTCGCCCTGGAGAACGCGGTGGAGGGTTGCGTGCGGGAGACCTTCGGCGCGGTGCTCGCGGGGTGGCAGGCGCGGTGCGCGGAGGATGCGACGGTGCGCGAAGCGCTGGCGGCCATCGCGCCGGACGAGCTGTGCCACTCGGAGTTGTCCTGGGACATCAACGCCTGGGTGAGGACGCGGCTGCCCGAGGACGCCTGGGCGCGGGTGGAAGCGGCCCGGCGTGAGGCGTGGAGCGCGTTGGAGCGGGATGCCGCGGACAGCCTCATGCCGGAGCACGTGGCCCGCCAGTCCGGGCTGCCTTCGCCGGAGGTGGCCCGGCAACTGGTGCGGGAGCTGGCGCGGACGCTGATGGCCTGACCGGTCGGGCGGGGGAGCCCTCGGCCAGAGTTCTGGTCGAGGAGAGTCAATCTATTGGTTTTAAAATGGAGATGGAGTCAATAGATTGAGCTTCATGGTAGTCGGGAGCCACAATGGGCGCGCATGCCTCGACAGAACCTGACGAGTGAGACGACGCCCTTCGCCGTGGGGCGGGCCATCACGACCTTGGGGCAGAACATCGCGCGGGCCCGCATCCGACGCGGGCTCCGTCAGGTGGATCTCGCGAAGAAGACGGGGCTGGCGTTGGGGACGCTCAGGCGCATCGAGGAGGGGAGCCCCACCACCGCGCTCAGTGCCTACTTCACCGTCCTGTGGGCGCTGGGGCTCGAACGCGAGTTCGACGACCTGGCCTCGCCGGATCGCGATGAGGAAGGAAAGACGCTCGAGCTGGCTCGCCAACCGGAGCGTGTCGGAGTCCATCGCAAGGATGAACTCGATGCCGACTTCTGACGCGTCCCGATGCTACGTGTACCTCCAGCTTCCGAACTCGCTCGACGTCGTGACCTGTGGGCTCTACGCCCAGCAGGACGGCGTGGGGCAGTTCGTCTACGGCAGGAGCTATCTGGAAAATCCCCGCGCCGTCGAATTGGAACCCTTCGAGCTTCCGTTGCAGCCGGGCACCTTCAGGACGACCCGGCTGGGAGGCATCTTCGGTTCCTTGCGAGATGCTTCGCCCGACGCCTGGGGACGCAGGGTCATCGAACGTCAGTTGGGGCGCGGGGACCTGACCGAGATCGGCTTCCTCCTCAACTCGCCGGAGGACCGGGCGGGGGCGCTGTCCTTTGGCACGGACAGCACGCCGCCGGCCCCGGTTCATCAGTTCAACAAGGTGCTTTCCCTGCCCTTGCTGTTGGAGGAAGCCAGCCGGTTCGAGCAGGGGCTGCCGCCTTCTCCCCAGGTCGATGAGCTGGTGAATCCGGGTAGCTCCATGGGAGGCGCGCGTCCCAAGAATGTCGTCGAGGACGACGAGGGCCTGTGGATCGCCAAGTTCCCGTCGCGCGGTGACCGGTGGAACAACGCCGTGGTCGAACTCGCGATGCTGAAGCTTGCCCTCGACTGCGGCCTCCGTGCTGCTTCCGCGAGGAGTGTCCGTATCGCCGGACAAGATGTGCTGCTCGTTCGCCGGTTCGATCGGGAACGCACCGAACACGGCTATCTGCGACACCGGATGGTCAGCGCCCTGACGGTGCTCCGCGCCGATGAGAATCCACGCGTGGGTCCGAATGAACGCAAGACCTGGTCATACATCCTGTTGGCGGATGAGTTGAAGCGCTGGGTCAGCGAGCCCGTGGAGGACTTGCGAGAATTGTTCTGCCGGATGGTGTTCAACGCGCTCATTTCAAACATCGACGACCATCCCAGGAACCATGCGCTCATCGCCGCCGGAGCTCGCTGGAAGCTGTCGCCTGCCTACGACCTGACGCCAGCGCCGCAGGCCAGCACTGAACGCGACCTGGCGATGGAGGTGGGAAGCGCGCAGCATCGCCGGGCCAATCGCCACAACCTCTTGAGTGAATGCATACGCTTCCGGCTGTCGAAAGAGGAGGCCACCCGCATCATCGACACGATGAAACAACGCGTGTCACACCGGTGGCGCGACATCGTCCGGAGCTGCGGTGGTTCCATGGCGGATGTGAGCGCCATTGAACGGGCCTTCGACTACGAAGGCTTCGAGTACGGCTCCGACCCCCGGAGCTGAAGGCCGCACCCAGGGTATGGTCCCCGGCTTCCTCCTTCCCCCGGGTCTCCATGGTCCCAAGGCAACTCCTCTCCCTCGTCGTGCTCGCGACGACTTCACTCCTGGCGAACACGGCCCGGGCCAACACCGTCTATGGCGCCTGGCAGGGTTCGGGCGGGCAGAGTGCGTCCAGCCCGGGCAACCGGGTGCTCCTGTTCGACGCACAGGCCACCTCCGCCGTGACCTTCACGCTGACGTCGTCGGCGGATGCGTGGCTGTACTTGTTGGATGTGAATGGCACCATCCTCGCGCAGGACAACAACGGCGGGGGCGGCACGAACTCGCGTCTGGCCGTCACGCTGTCGCCGGGCAGCTACAAGCTGGTCGCCGCGACCGCGCTCGCGGGGCAGAGCGCGGAGTTCACCCTGAGCGCGGACACGGTGGCGCTGCGCTATCCGAAGGCCCTGGAGGTCAAGCCCTCCAGCCGGTTCGCCTGGGTCTACGACGATCACGGCACCGGCGCGACGAATGACATCTCCGTCTGGCGCCCGGACCTCTCCCAATCCCCCGGCTTCTTCTCCCTGGGCGACGTCGCCATGCCCAACCGGGGACAGGTCCCCGCGACCACGTTCCTGGTGCGCGGCGAGGGCGACCTGCTGGCGCGTCCGTCCAACTACAACTGGATCTGGAGCGACTCCGGCTCCGGCGGAACGCACGACGCCTCCTTCTGGGAACCCGTCGCCCCAGCCGGCTACACCTGCCTGGGCCATGTCGCGGTGCTGGGCTACTCCAAGCCCTCCACGGACCTCATCCGCTGCGTGCGCAGCGAATACGTGCTGCCCGCCAACCCCGCCTGGGTCTGGGACGACAGCGGCTCCGGCGCCAACGACGACATCGGCGTGTGGCAGGCGGTGGCGCGCGACCACCGCGGCCTGCCCGCGTCCACCTTCATCTCACGCCCCAGCCATGGCGACACGGGCGGCGGCCGCTACTGGAGCCTCAACAAGAGCGCCACCTCCAACCCGGAACTGCGCGGCCTGCCCGTGGACGCGCAGGTGGTGGCGGCGTTCGCCCCGCGCGTGTGGCTGCATCCGGACGAGGCGTACTTCCCGTCCGCCACCGGGTTCCACCTGGCCAACGTCCACGAGGAGAACGGCCACCTGGTGACGAACCAGGCGCTGGGCTGTGATTCCTGCACGGATCCGCAGTTCCTGGACGGCCAGCGCCCCAACCAGACGTCCGTGCCCGTCTACGCGCAGGTCATCGCGCGCACCCAGGGCGGCCAGCCGACGAACGTGACGGACGTGCTGTATTGGAATTTCTATCCCTACAACAATGGCAAGCGCGTGTGCATCGGCTGGTATTCGCCCTGGGGCTGCGTGGGCGGCTACTCCACCTTCGGCAACCACGTGGGCGACTGGGAACACCTCACCGTGCGCTTCGTCGACGGGCGCCCCTCCCAGGTCTACCTGAGCCAGCACGCGAACGGACAGCTCTTCCCCTTCGGTGACAAGGCCGTGTTCCTCGCGGGCTGGCACCCGGAGGTCTTCTCCGCCAATGGCTCGCACGGCCTCTACCCGGACGCGGCCCGGCACATCTACGAAACCATCTTCAACGGCGACTTCCTGGCCGACGACACCGGGGCCGGACTCGCGTGGGACACCTGGAACAACGTGGTGGTCATCCCCTGGCAGCCAGCGGGGACGTACACGGGCTCCCTCGCCTGGATGAACCTCACCGCGTACTGGGGCAACCCGGAGGGCGGCTGTGACAACCCGACGGGCTATTGCGTGAACAGCGGCGGCCCGTCGCCGTTGAGGAACCGGTCCGTGTACCAGCCGGAGTACCTGACGCTGGAGTAGGGGACCGCGGCCGGAGCAAACCCACGGTCCCCGCCTCACGGTGCTTCAGTAGGCCGCGTACGTGGGGGCCGTGGTGCTGGTGAAGAAGTCCAGATAGGTGGCGGTGTAGTTGGAACCGCTGCCCGTCTCACCCGCCAGGGGGCCCGTCTTCGTCCCCGACGCGTACAGCGTGGTGCCGTTGCTGGCGATGGACAGGTTGCACGCGTTCACGTTGCCCGCGCCAAAGTTCACGACCAGCAGCGTGTCGCGCGCGGTGCTCAGGTCGTCCGGGCGGATGTGCTTGACGCTGCACTGGGTGTTGCCGCGCGGGCTGGGGCTGTAGTGGAAGGAGAAGCCCGTGGCCACGCCCAGCGCGTTCGCCGCCAGCGAGATGGTGGGGACGTTGTAGGAGGTCCCCAACTGCACGCTGGCCGCGCCCCAGGCGCACGTGGAGGACGCGGCGCGCGTCAGCGTGATGGCGTACTGGGGCTGTCCACCGCCCGGCATCAGCGCGGAGGAGATGGTGAACGTGCACCCCTGCGACGTGCCGGTGGTCAACGTCTGGGACTGGGTGCCCAGGGTGTCCGACTCCGCCTGCTCGGGACCTCCACAGGCGGACACGAGCAGGGCGGTGGACAGACAGAGGGCGCGGGCAATGGCTTGCATGGAGAAGCACTCCGGGTTCGAGGAAGGCCCGGACTCTAGACAGAAGGTCTGACATTCCTCCAGACGCCCCCCTGGCTGTGGATGTGAATTCTAGAGAGGCGGTAGCTTTTCCAGGAAGCCTGACTTCGACAGCCACATCACCAGCGCGAAGCTGATGGTGTTGAAGGCCGCGTGCGCGACAATCAGTGGCAGCAGCCGCCCCCGGAACCAGAAGACGAACCCGAACCAGGTCCCGATGACGAAGGTCTGGAAGACGGCGAGGAGGCCCTCGTAGAAGTGGCCCACGCAGAAGAGCAGGGCCGCGACCAGCACCGCGGGCACCCAGCGGCCCAGCACCACGCGCAGGCGGGGCACGAGGAAGCTTCGGAAGACGAACTCCTCGAAGCCGGTCACCAGCACCATGATGGCCGCGAAGGCGGGCACGCCCAGGCCGGTGTCCATGAGCGCGGTGGCCATGCCTTTGCGCGCCAGCATCTCCTTGCCGGCCAGCTTCAAGGCCACGGCGACGGCCGCCATGGGCACCGACGCGGCGATGTGCACCGCGTAGGTGCCGGCGAGCACCGGCACGCCGAGCAGCAGCTCCTTCGCCCAGCCCTCGCGCGCGAGCCCCACCTGCGCGGGACCCTGGCCGTCGCGCCACACCAGCACCGCCACCAGCAGGCACATGCCCAGGGCGCGGATGCACAGGGGCGCCATGGACAGGGAGAAGCCCTTCTCCTGCTCCGCGGCGGTGGCGACCCACGCGCCCGCGCCCGTGCCGCCCAGCGCCACCAGGAGCCCCAGGATGCCCAGCCAGCCCCCCGCGCGCCCGGCCTCCCAGGGGCGCAGCAGGGCCAGCCCCCACGCGAGCAGCGCGACCCCGACGACGGCCATGGGGGCCCGCCCCAGGGGGCCCACCGTCGAAGGTCCCAGGACGGCGAGGAACACGAACGCTGCTTCGGACAGGGCCCGGCGCCGCGTTGGGGCGTTCTCCAGCAGCACGGCGACATCACGACGCACGGGGTGTTCCTCCGGTCCAGGTCCACGGGGCAGGGGCCTCGCGGGATTCCGGACACGCTAACGGCTTCGCCCTCAGGATTCTGATCCCTCCTTGGATTTCCGCGCACGGGGCGCGTGCTTTCCAACGGGAGCGCCGGGGGAGGGACGGGTGGCATCCGCATTGCTCTTGCGCCCCGGACACCTCATCCCCTGGGAGTCGTCCCTTGAATGCACCTCGACTGCGCCACCTCTTCTCGCGGGCCCTCCGCACCACGCTCGCCACCCCGTTGGTGCTCGCGGGCTGCGGCTCCAATGGGGTGTCCCTGGAGGGCTATGACGAGGTGGCGTGCGACAACGGCACCCCCGCGGTCAGCGACCTGACGATCTCCCCCGCGCCGGACTACCTCCAGCTTCGCCTCATCACGCCCCTGGATCCGCCCGCCTGGCAGGGCCTGGCGGATTCCGGAGAGGCGTGCTCGACGGCCACGGAGGTCCCGGTCTGTGAAGCGGCCCTGGCGGATGCGAAGTCGATGGAGGGCTTCCATCACACCTGCTTCCAGCTCTGCTCGGATTACTTCCTGGCGGCGACGCGGGGGGATGAAGTGAAGACGTATACGACGCTGGAGTCGCTCAAGGGGTTGCTGGGCACCATCGACACCGCGCAGGAGGCCTCGCTCGTGGCCTTCGCCTCCGGCTACCGGCTGACCTGCGGCGACAAGGCACAGGGCGCGGTGAAGCGGAACGCGAATGGCACCTTCAGCGTCATCGGCACGCAGGGATACCTCTGCGGCGAGGGTACGAAGGTGACGCAGTACGTGCTGGAGGTGTCCGCCTCCGGTGAGGTCCAGGAGCGGGAGCGCAATGTCCTGGAGAGGGGCAGCGGAAGCTGCGCCGTCGGACGGCGGCCCGCGGGGCTCCAGGTCGCGGGGACGTGCGACAGCCCGGATGCGCTGGGGCGCTTCTTCGCGGAGGTCGCGCACCTGGAGGCGGCGTCCATCCATGCCTTCCTGCGGCTGCGGGAGGAGCTGGCCCTGCACGGAGCGGGACCGGACCTCCAGGACGCGGCGCTCGCGAGCGCCGTGGATGAGGTGATGCACACCGAGGCGACGGGCCGGCTCGCGCGTCGCTTCGGCGCGGCGCCGCTGGCGCCCTCGGTGGCCCGGTTGCCGGTGCGTCCGCTCGCGGAGGTGGCGCGGGACAACGCCGTGGAGGGCTGCGTGCGGGAGACGTACGGCGCGCTGGTGGCCCACCATCAGGCCCTGCACGCGCGTGACGCCGAAGTGCGCGAGGCGATGGTCCGCATCGCCGAGGACGAGACGCGGCACGCGGAGCTGTCCTGGGACATCGACCGGTGGGCCCGTCCGCGCCTCTCCGTGCAGGAGCGGGAGGCGCTGAGAGAGGCCCAGCGGCACGCGGTGGCCCTGCTGCGCGAAGAGGTCGCGGCGCCAATCGACGCGGGGCTCGTCACCGAGGCGGGACTGCCCACGCCCGAGGTCGCGCTGGCCTTGCTCGACACGTTGGAGCAGGAACTCTGGGCCTGAGCTGACGGACGGGCTCACGGCGCCGAAGTCGTTGGCGCCTTGAAGCAGCGTCGGGGCGCGCAATGCTCACGAACCATTGCGCGCAGGTCATCGGTTCGCGACGCGCGTTGCCCAGTCGCGGCGAAGTCCGTGCGCTACGGCTTGCGCTTCGGAGGAGGCGCGGCGGCAGCGGCGGCTTCGCGCAGCTTGTCCTTCTTGCTCTTGCGCCGGCCCTTCACGCCGCCGTTCGGATCCAGGGGCGGCGCGGCCGGGGAGACCTCTTCCGTCGGCTCGAAGCCCGGCACCTGTTCGCGCGCGATGTCGAGCTGGTGCCGCTTCTCGATGAGCCGGAAGTGCGCCTCCGTGCTCGCGCTGACGAAGCTGATCGCCATGCCCTTGTCACCCGCGCGCCCCGTGCGGCCGATGCGGTGCACGTAGTCCACCGTCGAACGGGGCAGGTCGTAGTTCACGACCGCGGGCAGCTGCGCGATGTCCAGACCCCGAGCGGCGACGTCCGTGGCCACGAGGACGCGCACGCGCTTCGCCTTGAAGTCCGCGAGCGCCTGCGTGCGCGCACCCTGGCTGAGCTCCCCGTGCAGCGACGTCGCGGCGATGCCCGCGCGGTTGAGCTTCAGCGCGACATGGTCCGCCGAGTAGCGACTGGCCACGAACGTGAGCACGTGGGTCCACGCGTGCGTCTCCAGCAACTGCCGCAGCAGCATCGTGCGCCGGGGCGGATCCACCTGGATGACCCGCTGGACGATGAACTCCGTCGAGGGCAGCTCCCCATCATCGACGTCGATGCGCGTGGGCTCGTGCAGCAACTGCTCCGCGAACGTGCGCACCGCGGGCGGGAAGGTGGCGGAGAACAGCAGGTTCTGGCGGCGCTCGGGCAGCAGCTCCAGCAGGCCGTTGAGCTCGTCGGCGAAGCCCAGGGAGAACAGCCGGTCGGCCTCGTCGAGCACCAGCGTCTCCACCTCGCCCAGCCGGAGCGCGTTCTGCGACGCCAGGTCCAGCGCGCGTCCGGGCGTGGCCACGACGACGTCCGCGCCGCCCCGGAGCGCCATCATCTGCGGGTTCGCGGAGACGCCACCGACCGCCAGGCAGGTCTTCAGCGGCTTCTTGAGGTGCCGGCCGTACCGCTGGAGGGAATCGGCGATCTGCGCGGCGAGCTCCCGGGTGGGCACCAGGATGAAGGCCCGCACCGGCCGGACCGACCCTCCCGGGCGCGCCCGGAGGGCCTCCAGGATGGGCAGCAGGAACGCGGCGGTCTTCCCCGAGCCCGTCTTCGCGGAAGCCCAGACGTCGCCGCCGCGCAGGACCACGGGGATGGTCGCGCGCTGCACCGGCGTGGGTTCGTCGTATCCGAGTTCGGCCACGGCGCGGGTGAGCGCGTCCGACAGGCCGAGCGAAGCGAATGTCATGGGAGGGGAGCCTTGGGGTGGCGCGAGGACGCGGCAATCCTACCCTGCCCCCTCCCCATCCAGGCGAGGCATCGCCCGGACCCGCCGAGTGTCGGATGGCGCGGACTCCCCCCGTCACGGGACGGCCCGACGTGTTACGAGCATCCGCATGGCGATCTCCACCCTCCCTGAACGTCCGCGCGCGGTCCTCGTCGGTGTCCAGCTTCCGGGCGTCTCTGACGAAGAGCACGCCGCGGACTTCGCGGAGCTGCGCCGGCTGGTGCACACGCTGGGGTACGACGCGGTGGCCACCGTGTCCCAGAAGCGCGAGCGGCTGGCCACGGGCACGGTGCTGGGCACGGGCAAGCTCAAGGAGCTGGCCGCCCTCACCGGAGGCACGGGCGTGATTGTGTCCGGGGCGCAGGACCGGACGTCGAAGGCCCGCGAGAAGTGGGAGGCCGCCGCCAACACGGAGCCCGACCCCGAGGACGAGGCCGTCGAGGAGGACGCCGACGACGTGGAGCCGGAGGACGCCGCCCTGCCGCCGCCCTCGGAGGAGGACGACAAGGCGGAGCCCCGGCCCACCGTGGTGGTCGTGGACCACGAGCTGTCCCCGGGCCAGCTGCGCAACCTGGAGAAGGCCACCGGCGCGACGGTGATGGACCGCGCGGGCGTGATTGTCGACATCTTCCACCGGCACGCGAAGAGCCACGAAGCGCGGATGCAGGTGGAGATCGCCCGGCTCAACTACCTGGCCCCCCGGCTGCGCGAATCCTCCGGAGGCCGCGAGCGGCAGCAGGGCCGTGGCGCGGGTGACTCGGCGGTGGAGCTGGACCGCCGCAAGATTCGCGACCGGCTGGCGGAGCTGCGCGAGGGCCTGGCGGCCATCCAGAAGGACCAGGACCACCGCCGCTACGCGCGCAGGGACCAGCTGCGCGTGGCGCTCGTCGGCTACACGAACGCGGGCAAGTCCTCGCTGATGCGCGCGTTGACGGGCAGCACGGTGCTGGTGGCCGACCAGCTCTTCGCGACGCTCGACACCACGGTGCGAGCCATCCAGCCGGAGACCCGTCCGCGCATCCTCGTCTCCGATACGGTGGGCTTCATCCAGAAGCTGCCGCACGACCTGGTCGCGTCCTTCCGCTCCACCCTGGACGAGGCGCTGGAGGCGTCGCTGCTGCTCTACGTGGTGGACGCGTCGGACCCCACGTGGGCGTCGCAGCTGGAGGTCACCCGCACGGTGCTCCGGGAGATTGGCGCGGACTCCGTGCCGAGCAAGCTGCTCTTCAACAAGGCGGACCGGCTGGACGCGCCCGCGAAGGAGGCGCTGCTGGCGAAGCACCCGGACGCGCTGATGCTCTCCGCGCACCTGCCGGACGACGTGGCGATGCTGCGCAAGAACATCATCGCCTTCTTCGAGTCCTCCATGGTGGAGGCGGACCTGGTGATTCCCTACGCCCGGCAGGGGCGCATCAGCGAGGTGTACGAACACACCACGGTGGTGTCCCAGGCCTACGACGAGGTCGGCAGCCGGCTGCGCGTGCGGGGGCTTCCGGGAGCCATCGCGAAGCTCACCCAGGCGTTCCAGGAGTAGGCACCCGCACCGGACGGGCCGCAGGGAAGTCCCCCGCGCCATCCGGGAGTGCCCCGCCCGCTCCCCAGCAGCCGGCCAGGCGCTGACGCCCCGCGCGAAGCGGGAGGCCCGCGCCCGTCGTCCCTAGCTTCAGGTCCATGACGTCTCCAGCCCCCGTGGTCGTCCCCTGGTCCGAACTCGAACAGGAGGCGCGCGAGCGCTTCGGCGTGGAGGCGTTTCGTCCCGGGCAGCGGGAGATCATCGAAGCGGTCATCGCCGGGCACGACGTGCTGGGCGTGCTGCCCACGGGCGCGGGCAAGAGCCTCACCTTCCAATTGCCGGCCCTGTTCGTGCCGGGCGCCACCGTGGTGGTCAGCCCGTTGATCGCCCTGATGCACGACCAGCGCGAGCACCTCACGGAGCGCTTCGACCTGGACGCCGCGAAGCTGGACTCCACCCTGAGCGCGAGCGCCCTGAAGACGCTGCAACGGGAGATCCGCCGGGGCGAGCACGAGTTCATCTACGTCACGCCCGAGCAACTGGAGAACCCGGAGCGGCTGGAGCTGCTCAAGCGCGCGAACGTGAGCCTCTTCGTGGTGGACGAGGCCCACTGCGTCTCGCAATGGGGGCACGACTTCCGGCCCGCCTATCTGGCGCTGGGGGATGCCATCCGCGCGCTGGGGCGTCCGCGCGTGCTCGCGCTCACGGCGACCGCCACGCGCCAGGTGCGCGAGGACATCCGCGCCCAACTGGGGTTGAGGGACCCGGTGGTGGTGAGCACCGGCATCCAGCGCGACAACCTCACGCTGGAGGTCCTGCGCACGGTGAACCCGGAGCTCAAGCGCCAGAAGCTGCTGGAGCTGCTGCGCGGCTGTGGTGGCAGCGCCATCGTCTACACGGCCACCGTGAGGCGCGCGGACGAGCTGTGGCGCTGGTTGCGAGCCGAAGGGGTGGACGCGGAGCGCTACCACGGCAAGCTCAAGGCGGGGGAGCGCGAGGAGAACCAGCGCCGCTTCATGGACGGCACCACGCCGGTGGTGGTGGCGACGAAGGCCTTCGGGCTGGGCATCGACAAGCAGGACCTGCGGCTCGTGGTGCACTACCACTTCCCCGATTCGCTGGAGAGCTACTACCAGGAGGCGGGACGGGCGGGCCGGGACGGGCTCCCCGCGCGCGCGGCGCTGCTGTACCGGTTGGAGGACAAGCGCATCCAGGGCTTCTTCCTGGGAGGCAAGTACCCGCGCCGGGAGGAGAGCCAGCAGCTCTACGCGGCCGTCAGCCGCCTGTGCGCGGGCGGCAGGAGCGTGGCGCTCAAGCGGCTCGCGGAGGGCAGCGGGCTGGGCGACAAGCGGACCCGGGTGCTCGTGGCGCAGCTGGTGGCGGCGGGGGTGCTGGAGCGCGGGTCCCGGGGCATCAAGCAACTGCGAGGCTTCGAGCGCCCCGAGGAGCTGGACGCGTACCTGGGGGCCTACGAGTCACGCCACCAGAGCGACCGTGAGCGCCTGGAGGCGATGATGCGCTATGGCAGCACCACGGCGTGCCGCTGGCGGGTGCTGGGGGACTACTTCGAGGAGCCGCGCGAGGACGACTGCGCGCACTGTGACAACTGCCAGGCGCGCGCGGAGGGTCGCTTCGATTACCAGCCTCCCGCGAGGCGGCGGATCCCCGAGCCGCTCATCGAACTCCAGGCGGTGGCGCCGGCGGCCTGAGACACGACCGCCGACGTGAAGCGCGGCCTTCAGCGGAGCACGGGCACCGTCACGGGCTCCTTTTCGTCCACGGTGATCTCCGCCTTGCCCACGCGCCACAGCACGGGCTGGAAGGCAATCTTCAGGCTGTGCCCGTCCGCGGTCTCCATCAGGGCGATGCCTTCCTTGGGCAGGTAGTTGCCCACCTCGTATTCCAGCTCGGTGAGGGTGAAGCGGTCGGTGCCCTCGGGGCCCGTCACCTCACCCGGACCGTCGAACACCAGCGACGTGCTCCCGATGAGGGGCACGCCGTCGCGCAGGCTCACGCGGTTGTTCGCATGGAAGGTGTAGCCCTGGCGGCCGGGCACGTCGCCCTCCACCTCCGAGAACAGGCGCGTCTCATCGCCGCAGGTGCCGTAGCCCACCTTCGCCTGGAGCGGCTGTCCGTCCACCGTCATGCCGCGCAGGTCCGCGTGCATCTCCATCAGGTCCTGGCCGCCCCGGTACTCCAGGACGGCCTGGCCTGTGAAGCGCAGCCCGTGCACCGAACAGCCACCGTCCGCGAACTTCAGCACCACGGCGTCGGTGACGTCATCCACCACGGTCACGGTGGCCGTCGCGCAGGACACCCGCGCGGACAGTCCCTCCGCGGCGTGGGTCAGGAACGAGCGCCGGGGCTCACCGCACGTGTACACGGGCATGAGGCCCAGCACCTCCAGCGCACCGCGCACCAGATGGGCCGAGGCCGCCACGCGCTCCACGCGCGCCGTCGCATCGTTGATCTCCCCCTGGGTGAGCGTGTTGTCGCCACAGGCGGTGGCGAGGAAGGCAAGGGCGGCGATGCAGGTGGCGCGACGCATGGATGTCTCCGGGAAATGGGTTGGGGTTCCGCCGCTTCCCGGCGGCGGACCGTGCCCGGATACTCAGCAACCCGCGTGCCTCCATTCAACCCCTCGAATCCAAAGGGAAAGGGCAACCATGACCCCACCGGGCGTGTGCAGCGCGCTGCGCACTCACGGGCGGGCCCGTCAGGGCGTGTCGGTCAGGGGGCGAAGCGTGTCGCGGCCACCGGGTGTTTCGTTGGACCCCGTTGTGTCCTACGGCTCGGAACCGTCCTCCTCTTCGTGCGCCGCCTCGGCCCCGGCCTCCACGTCATCCTCCGGAAGCTCCTCGTCCACGGGCTCGGGCTCGGGTTCGGAGGCCTCCGCCACGCCAGCGCCCGCCGGGTAGATGACCAGGTGGCGCTTCGGTTCGCTGCCCAGGCTCACCGCTTCCAGGCGGTTGCGGATGACGAGCGTGTGCTGCACGCGCCGCAGGCGGGAAGGACGGGGCGCCAGCGGCACGGGCTGCCCTTCCGCGAGCACGCGGCGGATGGCCTCCTGCGCATCGGCCACGGCGGCGCGGACCTCTTCCGGATCCACGCCTTCCAGGAGGTTCAGCTCGGAGCGCAGCGCCCGGCGCATCTCGGTGGCGCTGTTGCGCTTGATGACCAGCACGCGCGCGCCCCCCCGTTCCGCGGCCCGGCGCAGGCGCGGCGAGTTGGCGCGGCTGCGCGCGGTGAGCACCAGCTCGGCGTTCTCCGGACGTCCCACCACCACGGCCTCCACGGGCAGGTCGCGCAGCACGCGCTCCAGCAGCTCGCGGCTCACCGCGTGCACCGCGATGCGGAGCGGTCCGGCCCGGGGCGCGCCCAGGGCCGGCGTACCCGGGGGCACGAGTCCCCCCGGAGGCGTGGCCTCCACGACCTCGGGTGTCGCCTCCACGAGCACCGTGTCGCCCTGCTGCCGGCGGCGCTCGCCCCCCACCTCCGTGCCCGCGAGCAGCCGGTCCACGGCGGCGCCCGTGTCGCGGTGCACGCGCACCTCCTCGCGGTTCACCATCTCCACCACGATGTCGAAGGTGGGCGTCCCCTTGCGCTCGGTCACCGTCTTCTGCGTGCGCCGACGACGGGCCTCCTCGTCGCTCAGGGTGACGGTGTGCACGCCGCCCACGAGGTCGGAGAGCGTGGGGTTCAGCACCAGGTTCTCCAGCGTGTTGCCGTGCGCGGTGGCCACCAGTTGTACGCCCCGCTCGGCGATGGTGCGCGCGGCGGCGGCCTCCGCGGAGGTGCCAATCTCATCCACGACGATGGCCTCCGGCATGTGGTTCTCCACCGCTTCGATCATCACGTCGTGCTGGCGGTCCGGCCGGCTCACCTGCATGCGCCGCGCGCCCCCGATGCCCGGATGCGGGATGTCCCCGTCGCCGCCAATCTCGTTGGAGGTGTCCACCACCATCACGCGCTTGCCCAGCGCGTCCGCGAGCACGCGCGCCACCTCGCGCAGCTTCGTCGTCTTGCCCACGCCGGGCCGCCCCAGCAGCAGCAGGTTCTTCCCCGAGTCCACCAGGTCCCGGAGCATGTCGATGGTGCCCACGATGGCGCGGCCCACGCGCAGCGTGAGCCCCACCACGCGGCCCTGCCGGTTGCGGATCGCCGACACGCGGTGCAGCGTCCGCTCGATGCCGGCCCGGTTGTCCCCACCCGGCTCCCCCACCCGCGAGAGCACCTCCTGCAACGCGTCCGCGTCCACCGGCACGTCGGACAGGCGCGCCACGCGGCCCACGAGCCGCGCCTCGGGAGGCCGCCCCAGGTCCATCACCACCTCCAACAGCTCCGCCTGGGGCAGCCCCCGCACCGCGTCCTGGAGCGGCGGGGGCAGGACCGCCACCAGCAGGGCGAAGTCGTCCGGAAGGGCAGGGGGCTGGGGGGAGGTGGGGTCCATGCGCGGTCTCCCTCTTTAGTCATCTCCGGGGTCACCCGCCCTCATCCCCGCGTCCGGGCCATGTGTCGGGAGGCGGCGCGACTTGCTGAGTTGACCGGTGCGGGATGACCTCCCACCCCCTGGACGGTCAGCGAATCGTGCGCACCTTCGTCACTCCGTGTGTCACTCCCCGTAAACCCAGAGTCTCGGGTAATTGCAGGGAGTACAGTTATTGTGTAGAATCACATAGTGCCTGGAAGCGGTGTGTTTCAGGCATTCCCCCCCCCTCGGCAGTGCGTTGGAAGGCAGGAGACGAGCATGGCGGACGGCAAGCTGAAGGCGCTGGTGGTGGACGACGATCCGCTCGTCCTCGAACTGGTGGAGCGCTCCATCACCCGCTACGGCTTCGAGGTCACGACGACGCGCGCGGCGTTGGGCGTGGCGAACCTCATCCGGGTGCACCAGCCGGACATCGTGCTGCTGGACGTGAACATCCCGGCGCTGAGCGGCGACCGCATCCTGGGCGTGGTGCGGCAGTTCGCGGGTCCGGAGACGTTGTTCATCCTGTACTCGTCCATGGACGAGTCGAAGCTGCGCGAGCTGATGCGCACGGCGGGCGCGGACGGCTACATCCCCAAGAGCGTGAGTGGCCCGGAGCTGGCCCTCAAGCTGTCGGGCCTTCACCGCAAGTGGATGGCGACCCGGCCCGTGGGCTCGGCCCAGTCCCAGAGCACCACCGCCCAGGTGTCGGTGACGTCCGGGTAGGTGTGGACGGTCTGGAAGCCGACCCGCTCATGCGCGCGCAGTGAGCGGGTGTTGTGCACGGAGACCTCGGTGATGACGCAGTCGAACCGGTCCCGGAGTCGTTCGCGGTGTTGGTGGTAGAGCGCGTCGAACAGGCCCATCCCCCGGTGGGCCTTGTCGATGCAGATCTGCCCCATCACGTAGAAGCGCTGGTCCTTCAGGGGGCGCCCCCTGAAGTCGATCCGTTCGAGGAGCGCGAACATCGGCTCCAGGACGGGGACGAGCTCCCGGCACTCCCGAGGCATCACCAGGGCATAGGCCACGACCTCGGCGCCGTGCAGGGCGATGATGCTCGGCGCCAGCGCGTGCATGGCCTCCAGCGTGGGGAGGTCATGCGCCACGGTGACGAAGCCCTGGTCGAGCCGCTCCTCCGGGGACAGGCCCTGCTTCAGGTTCTTGCGTTGCAGGGCCAGGACCTGTTCGAGCTCCGAGCGGGACTGGACGGCCCTCACGCTGTAGGGATGCGACATGGCGTGAGAGCATAGGCCGGCTGTCGTCGGACTCACCCGCTCGACTGCTTGCGGCGGCGTTCGGCCACGTCGCGCAGGTGTTCGCGCAGGCGGATGCGGGCGTGGAACAGCCAGGTGCCCACGGTGCCCTCCGGTGCTCCGAGCAGGCGGCCGATCTCCGCGTGGCGCAGCCCCTCCGAGTGCATCTCGAAGGTCCTGCGCAGGGTGTAGGGGAGCGCGGCGATGGCTTCGCGCAGCTCCGCTTCGGAGATGCGCTCCCACAGCTCCGGGGCCGGCGCGTCCGGCTCCTCGAAGAGCTTGTGCACGTTGTCCAGCGTGATGGCCCGCGAGGCCTCCGGCTTCTGACGGCGGCACTGGTCCATGAAGACGGTGTGCAGCGACCGCACCAACCAGGCGCGGCGTTCGGGCTCCGACCACGACTGGAGCATGTCCCACTTCAGCAGGGCGCGGAGCAGCACGTCATGGACCAGGCTGTCGCAGTCCTCGGTACTCCCGCCACAGAGGTTGCGGGCGACGACGCGCAGGATGGGCTGATGACGGACAGCGAAGATGGCGTACTCCATGTCTGAACGGTCAATCTCCTCGGACATTGTGAAACCCCCATTCCGTGACGAACAGGAAACGTGATGGGTGTCATTTCATTTTGGAATCGAGGGGCTTGAGGGGTTGGCGGGGCGCGGAAGAGGCAGGGCACCAGGGGGCGGAAGGTAGAATCGCGTCCATGACGAAGTCCGCGAAGACACCCGCCGCCGTGGTGCTGGGAGAGGTCGACCTGCCCGAGGGCCAGCTGCTCATCCTGGACCCGGGCCTGGGGCGCTTCTGGCGGCACGACGCGGAGCCGGCGTCGCCCCGGAAGAAGGACCCGGCAGCTCACGACCTGCGCATCGTGGGGCCGGACGCGGAGGCGGCGGGGCGCGCCTATGACCGCGAGTTTGATCCGCGCCACCTCTTCGACCGGACGGATCCGCAGGATGCGGTGAAGCACTTCGGTCGGTTCGCGAAGGAGCAGGGCTTCGACGCGCGAGCGGAGGTGTTGTCGTCGCGCGTTCCCCACGCGGAACGGGCGCGGCTGGCGGTCGAGCACGGAAAGGGATTGGGGGTGGTGAAGTACAACGGCCTGTGGGCGGTGGTGGCGGACGGCCTGCCGCGCGACCGGGGACTGCAAGTGATTGGCGTGCCGATGCCGCGCGGGGAGTTCGCGGGGCGCTGGCGCTCCATCGACGTGGTGGTGGATGGGAAGGCGGAAGCGGTGCGTTCGGAGCAGGTGTCCGGCGTGATGGTGGACCACGGCCAGTTGTTGTTCGCGGGGCTGGGGCCCATGGGCCGGTTCCGGATGTGGGAGTCATTGGACGGGCTGGCGGACTACGTGTTCTTCGGCAAGGACGCGCCGGCGCTCGCGAAGGAGCTGGGCGCGAGCGACCTGGGAAAGGGCGTGTTCGGCTGGAAGGACCTGCCGGTGGCTCAGGTGGGGGAGAAGGCCACGCCGCTTCAGGAGCGCATCGGGAAGGACTCGCTCGCGGTGGGGGTGGACTACCGGCCGCACTGCAACCTGGAGCGGCTGAACGCGCAACTGCGTGAGAGCGAGGAGGACGCGGGCTCGTTGGTGCTCGATGGCGCGAGAGCCGTAGGGTGTGGGAACCGCTGGGGGGATGGCATCTTCCCGGTGAGCCGCCACTTCGACGCGAAGGGACGGACGGTGCGCCTGCGGGTGGAACTGGGCACGGAGGAGCGGCAGCAATTGCTGCGCAGGATTCAGCTCCGGCAGCGCGCGGCCATCGTCACGCGGGCCATCCTGGACGACGGTGAGCCCATCCGTTTCGCGGAAAGGATGAAGCCGCACTCCGCGCAGGACAGCGGCTGGGCGTTCTCGTCGGGCGTGGAGGATGACACGTACATGAAGAAGGCGTCGAACCTGGTGGTGGTGTCCCTGCGTTCGCTGCTCGCGCGGTGCAAGGAACTGGATGCCATCCTGGACGCGCCCGTGGGGTCGGTGTTCCGGCGTGAAGGGGAGGGGTTCGTGCCGGAGTAGGCGTGCCTCCAGGGATCCGTGGCCCCATCAGATTTCTGGGAGGCGCATTGCCTTCCCTGCGCGGCAAGGTTGCGGAATCCCTGCGAAGACTCTTCTGGTCCGCTCCTTGCTGTGCGTCGGGCGCGGTCACACTTCGGCTGAAGGAGCTTCAATGCGCTGGATGCGAATGCTGGGATGTTGCCTGACGGTCATGACCCTCGCGGCCTGTGGTTCGGATGGCGCGGACGGCAAGCAGGGACGGCTGACGCTGCGGGATGGGCAGTCCCTGGACCTTGCGCAGGAGTGCGGTGTGGACCTGCCCCAGTGCCCCCAGGGCCTGGGCTGCATCGCCATCAAGTTGGAGGGGGAGACCCAGGCGCGCTGCGTGAACGAAGCGACGCTCTGCACGGAGCTCGTCTCCTGCAGCGGAGGCACCGAGTGCGCCATCCTGACGTCGTATCCCGGCCAGGTCGTCTGCTCCGGCAAGTGCACCGGTTCGGACTGCGACGACTCCGTGTCCAGCCAGCGCTGAGCATGGACTGCATGTAGACCCGTGTGTCCGCGCGGAGCGCGGTCAAACCGACGATTCATGTCCGCCCATCACGGCTTGATGGGATTGGAGTCGAGGCGGCGAGAAGTTCCCGCCGCCTCGGGCGTGGCACGACGTCGCCGGTCTCCCGGTACTGCCACGGCTCGATGACCGTGGCCTCTCCGATGCCTGGGTGCTCTCAAGGCGCGTAGGTCTCCGTGGTGGAGAGGGAGCCACCATTGAATCCCCCCGTGATGAGCACCTTGCCGGAGGAGAGCAGGGTGGCGGTGTGTTCGTTGCGAGCGGTGGCCATGGAGCCCGCGAAGGACCAGGTGCTGGTGACCGGGTCACACAGCTCCGTGGAGGACAGATAGCCATTGAATCCCCCCGTGATGAGCACCTTGCCAGAGGTGAGCGGGGTCGCGGTGTGAATGGTGCGGCCTGTGATCATGGTCCCGGCGGAGGACCAGGAATCGGTGGCCGGATCGTACGCCTCCGCGAGGGCGACGTAGCCATTGAGTCCCCCGGCGACAAGCACCTTGCCGGAGGAGAGCAGGGTGGCGGTGTGTTGGTAGCGGGCCGTGGACATGGCGCGTGCGGAAGACCAGGCATTGGTGGCCGGGTCGTACACCTCCGAGGAGGTCAGGGAACTGCCATTGAACCCCCCGACGATGAGCACCTTGCCTGAGGGGAGCCGGGTGAGGGTGTGTTGGTAGCGGGCGGTGGCCATGGAGCCCGCGGAGGACCAGGCATTGGTGGCCGGGTCGTAGACCTCCGCGGAGGCCAGGGAACTGCCATTGCGTCCACCCGCGACGAGCACCTTGCCGGAGGGGAGCAGGGTGGCGGTGTGTTGGTAGCGGGCGGTGGCCATGGGGCCCGCGGAGGACCAGGCGTTGGTGGCCGGGTCGTAGACCTCCGCGGAGGCCAGGGCGCTGCCATCGATTCCCCCCGTGACGAGGACCTTGCCGGAGGGGAGCAGGGTCGCGGTGGGGTAGTAGCGGGCGGTGGCCATGGAGCCTGCGGAGGACCAGGCGTTGGTGGCCGGGTCGTAGACCTCCGCGGAGGCCAGGGGGCCACTGTTATAGAGATAGCCTCCCGTGACGAGGACCTTGCCGGAGGGCAGCAGGGTGGCGGTGTGCGTGTAGCGGCCCGTGGCCATGGAACCCGCCGAGGACCAGCCGAGCGCGCACGTCGGCAGGCCGGAGAGGGGGAAGGACCTGGAGGCCGAGAGGCCGTAGGCATTGGTGACGACAGCGGTGATGGAGGGGGGAGGTCCCGTCACCACGCAGGGGGGCGCCGTCCACACGACACGACTGGTGCTGGCGGTGCTCTGCGCCGCGGCCAGCGAGCCCGTATTGGCGGTCCAGGCAAACGTCATGGCGCCAGCCTGCGGGTCCATGGCGGTGACGTCGAAGCTCACCATCTGGCCCGGAGAGGCGGAGGTGGCGGACTGGTAGAAGTGGGTGAAGAGCGGGGCGAAGCGCTCGGTGGATGAGGCGGCGACGCAGAGGTTGAGCGAGCCCTCTGTCTGCCCATTCCGACCATCTTGTACCGTGACGGTGAGACGGCAGTTGTTGCACGCGCTGGCCGGAACAGAGGACGGGATGAAGGAGGCGGTGCTGGACGTCGCATCCGTCCAGGTCCCGGGGCAGGTCGCGGCCCACTGGTAGGAGAGTGCATCGCCATCCGCATCCGAGGCGTTGGCGGAGACAGCGGTGGACTGCCCCGCGTCGAGCCGGTTGAGCGAGGCCGAGACCTTGGAGACGACCGGCCAGAGGTTGAAGGAGACGTTGAGGGCCGCGTTGCCGGTCGAGGTGTTGGAGACGACGTTGACGGCGAGGGAGATGGAGGCGGCGGCTCCCTGAGAGTCCGTCACGCTGAAGACGAGGGTTTGGATGCCCGGAGCGGAAGGCGCCGTCCACGAGGAGGTGGCGGCCGTGGGGTCGGAGAAGGTGCCGCTGGCGGCCGTCCACGCAAAGGTGAGGGTGTCCCCGGTGTTGGGATCATGAGCCATCGCGGTCAGCGAGAGCGAGCCGCCCGCCTGGACCGTCGTGGCGGAGGCGACGACGGAGTCAATGAGGGGGGCCTCATTGCCGTAGGGAGGAGGCGGGGCGACCTCCTGGAGGGTGATGGCCACGAGGGTGGTCTGGTTGGCGGTGATGGTGACGCTGGAGGTCTGGCCCTGGAAACGCATGGCGCCAGAGGAGTCGAAGGCCTCGGCGAGGAAGGAGGGGTTGGAGCCAGCCGGGATGTCGCCGACGAGTCCGTCCCAGGAGCCGTTGGACCTGGCCAGGTCGACGACGCGGGGAGGCATCTCCTCGGCGGAGAGGGTCACCGTGACGCGGGTGACATCCTGGGAGGAGAGAGCCTGCTGGACGGAGGCGGCGAAATGGACGGAACCGGAGGGCCGCGCGTTGCAGGCTGTCAGGAAGAGCAGCACCACGGTGGCCAGAGAAGGAAGACATCTGAGGGAGGGCATGCATTGAAGGATCCAATGCAGAGGAAGAGGACGCAAAAAACCACGCCAGTCGTCAGTAGGGCTCCCTCGCGAAGGATGCGCCGGGCGAGGTCGCGGAACGGGTTCTAGTCAGGGGCGTCCATTCGCTCCCCAGCCGAAGGCCCCCTGTCCGCTCGTCCGCTGTCGCGCCTTTCACCGCGCACGGCCTTTGATGGCCGGTTCGTGCACGTTGCAACCCGGGCGTGAGCGCCCCTTCTACAACCCCGTGGAATGCCTGGGCCTTGGCGTTGGCACTGGCTGGTACGGCGGATGCTTTGGAGGTGGGGCGAGGATCTCCATGACCTTCGAATACGCCGCCGGGACCGCGCTCGCCGTCCTGCTGTCCATCTACCTCGTCTATGCCCTGCTCCGGCCGGAGCGCTTCTGATGACGCTCACCGGCTGGCTCCAGACCCTGCTGTTCTTCGTCCTCGTCCTCGCGCTGACAAAACCCGTGGGCGCCTACCTCTTCCGCGTCTTCGAGGCCGGCACCCAACCTCTCCCACGCCTGCTCGGTCCCATCGAACGTGCCCTGTTGCGCCTGTGCGGCGTGCGCCGTGAGCACGAGCAGACGTGGGGCCAGTACACCGTCGCCCTGCTCGCCTTCAGCCTCCTGGGCGTCGTCATCCTCTTCGCGCTCCAGCGCCTCCAGCACCTGCTCCCGCTCAATCCCCGGGGCCTGCCCGCCGTCGGCCCGGCGCTCGCCTTCAACACCGCCGCCAGCTTCGTCGCCAATACCAACTGGCAGTCCTACGCGGGTGAGTCCACCTTGAGCTACGCCACCCAGATGGTGGGCCTGACGTGGCAGAACTTCGTCTCCGCCGCATCCGGCCTCGGTGTCGCGCTCGCGCTGGCTCGCGGCCTCACCCGGCGCCCCGGTCCGGAAGGCCGCAAGACGCTGGGCAACTTCTGGGTCGACCTGGTGCGCGGCACGCTCTACGTGCTGCTGCCCCTGAGCTTCGTCGCGGCCCTGTTCTTCGTCTCGCAGGGCGTGCTCCAGAACCTCGCGCCATACCACGAGGTCACCACCGTGGAGGGCGTGAAGCAGACGCTCGCCTTCGGGCCCGTGGCCTCGCAGGAGGCCATCAAGATGCTGGGCACCAACGGCGGTGGCTTCTTCAACGCCAACAGCGCCCACCCCTTCGAAAACCCCACGCCCCTCACCAACCTGCTGCAACTGCTGCTCATCTTCCTCATCCCCGCCGGCCTCACGCACACCTACGGGAAGATGACCGGTGACACGAAGCAGGGTTGGGTCCTCTTCGCGGCCATGTCCGTCCTCTTCCTCGTGGGCGCTGGCGCCAGCTACTCCGCCGAGTCCCAGCCGAACCCCGCGCTCGCTTCCGCCCAGGTCCTCCAGCACGGGAACCTGGAGGGCAAGGAGGCGCGCTTCGGCGTCGCGGCCTCCACGCTGTTCGCCACCGTCACCACCGACGCGTCGTGCGGCGCCGTCAATGCCATGCACGACAGCTTCACGGCGCTCGGGGGGCTGGTGCCCCTCGTCAACATGCAGTTGGGCGAGGTCATCTTCGGCGGCGTGGGCGCGGGCCTGTACGGCATCCTCGTGATGGCCGTGCTCGCGGTCTTCATCGCGGGCCTGATGGTGGGCCGCACGCCGGAGTTCCTCGGCAAGAAGATCGAAGCGCGCGAGATGAAGCTCGCGATGCTCTACGTGCTCGTCTTTCCGCTGGTCATCCTGGGCCTGTCCGCGGTGGGCGTGGTGCTTCCGCAGGGCACGTCCTCCCTCAACAACGCCGGGCCCCACGGCCTGTCTGAAATCCTCTACGCGTTCACCAGCGGCGTCGCCAACAACGGCAGTGCCTTCGCCGGCCTCAATGCCAACACGCCCTTCTGGAACATCAGCCTGGGTGCGTCGATGCTCGCGGGCCGCTTCCTGATGATGGTCCCTGTCATGGCGTTGGCGGGCTCGCTCGTGGGCAAGAAGGTGGTGGCCCCCGGGCCCGGCACCTTCCCCACCGAAGGCGTCCTCTTCACGGGCCTGCTCGTGAGCGTCGTCCTCATCGTGGGCGCGCTGACGTTCTTCCCCGCGCTGTCACTCGGTCCCATCGTCGAGCACTTCCTCGGCGCGGCCGGAAAGGTGTACTGACCATGGCCCCCGCTTCCAGGCAGGCGTCGCTGATGGATCCGACGCTGCTCAAGCCCGCCGTGTGGGAGAGCTTCAAGAAGCTCCACCCACGCGCCGTCGCTCGCAACCCGGTGATGTTCGTGGTCTGGGCCGGCAGCCTCCTCACCACCGTGTTCGTCTTCAAGGACCTGGTGTCCCCCCGGGGCGACAGCGCGCCCCTGTGGTTCACCGTGTCCGTGATGCTGTGGCTCTGGTTCACCGTCCTCTTCGCCAACTTCGCCGAAGCCGTGGCGGAGGGACGCGGCAAGGCCCAGGCGAGCGCACTGCGTCGCATGCGTCAGGACACCCAGGCCCGCAGGCTCGATGACAACAACCAGGAGGAACGCGTCACCGCGCCTTCCCTGCGCAAGGGCGACCGCGTGGTGTGCGAGGCGGGCGACGTCATCCCCGGCGATGGCGAAGTGGTGGAGGGCATCGCCAGCGTGGACGAGTCCGCCGTCACCGGCGAGTCCGCCCCCGTCATCCGTGAATCCGGCGGTGACCGCTCCGCCGTGACGGGTGGCACCAAGGTGCTGTCCGACCGCATCGTCATCCGCATCAGCGTGGACCCTGGCGAGTCGTTCCTCGACCGGATGATTGGACTGGTGGAGGGCGCCGCGCGGCAGAAGACGCCCAATGAGATCGCCCTGCACATCCTCCTGGTGGGCCTCACGCTGGTGTTCCTGCTCGCGTGCGTGACGCTGGTGCCGCTGGCGCTCTACTCCGGTGTACCCCTGTCCGGCACCGCGGTGGTGGCGCTGCTGGTGTGCCTCATCCCCACGACCATCGGCGGGCTCTTGAGCGCCATCGGCATCGCGGGCATGGACCGGCTTTTGCGCAAGAACGTGCTCGCGCTCAGTGGCCGAGCGGTGGAGGCGGCGGGGGACGTGGACACGCTGCTGCTCGACAAGACGGGCACCATCACCCTGGGCAACCGCATGGCCACGGAGCTGCTCCCCATGCCGGGCGTCCGGGTGGAGGAGCTGGCGGAAGCCGCGCAGCTCGCGAGCCTCGCGGACGAAACCCCCGAGGGCCGCTCCGTCGTCACCCTGGTGAAGGACACCTACAAGATGCGTCCGCGCGAGCTTCGCGCGCATCAGGCCACCTTCGTCCCCTTCACCGCGCAGACGCGCATGAGCGGCTGTGACCTGGTGGACCCGCACCCGCGCAGCATCCGCAAGGGCGCGGTGGAGGCCATCGTGCGCCACTCGCAGGAGCAGGGCGGCACCGTGCCGGAGGAGCTGGCCCTGGCGGCGGGCCGCATCGGTGACGCGGGCGGCACGCCGCTGGCCGTGTCGGACGGGGCCCGGGTGCTGGGCATCATCCACCTGAAGGACGTGGTGAAGGGCGGCATCAAGGAGCGCTTCGATCGCTTCCGCGCCATGGGCATCCGCACGGTGATGATCACCGGTGACAACCCGCGCACCGCCGCCGCCATCGCCCGCGAGGCCGGCGTGGACGACTTCCTGGCGGAGGCGACCCCGGAGGCGAAGCTCGCGCTGATCCGCACCGAGCAGGGCAAGGGCAAGCTCGTGGCCATGACGGGCGACGGCACCAACGACGCGCCCGCGCTGGCCCAGGCGGACGTGGGCGTGGCGATGAACACCGGCACCCAGGCCGCCAAGGAGGCCGGCAACATGGTGGACCTGGACTCCAACCCCACCAAGCTCCTGGAGGTGGTGGAGGTGGGCAAGCAGCTCTTGATGACGCGCGGCACGCTGACCACGTTCTCCATCGCGAACGACGTGGCCAAGTACTTCGCCATCCTGCCGGCGCTGTTCATGGGTGTCTTTCCGCAGATGGCCCCGCTCAACGTGATGGGGCTCACGTCGCCGTTCAGCGCCATCCTGTCCGCCGTCATCTTCAACGCGCTCATCATCGTGGCGCTCATCCCGCTGGCGCTCAAGGGCGTGCGCTACCGCCCGCTGGGCGCGGCGGCCCTCCTGCGTCGCAGCCTGCTCCTCTACGGCGTGGGCGGCGTCATCGTCCCGTTCGTGGGCATCAAGGTCATCGACGTGCTGCTCACCACCGTGGGCCTGGCCTGACCTGAAAGGAATTGGAACACCATGGTCTCCGCTCTCCTCATCGCCCTGCGCACCAGCGTCGTCACGCTGGTCCTCACGGGCGTGATGTACCCGCTGGTCGTCACCGGCGTGGCGCAGGTGCTGTTTCCCCAGGAAGCCAACGGGTCGCTCGTGAAGGACGAACAGGGCCGCGAGGTGGGCAGCGCGCTCATCGGCCAGGGCTTCACGCACCCGGGCTACTTCCAGCCTCGTCCCTCCGCCGCGGGCTCCGGTTACGACGCGACGGCATCCGGTGGCAGCAACCTGGGGCCCACCTCCCAGAAGCTCCGCAACCGCGCGGTGGCGGACGCGGACCGGCTGCGCCGCGAGAACCCCGAGGCTCCGGGCCCCGTGCCTGCTGAGTTGGTGACAGCGTCCGCGTCCGGGTTGGATCCGCACGTGTCGCCGGAGTCCGCGCTGTGGCAGGTTCCCCGGGTGGCCCGGGCGCGCGGGGTGGACCCGGCGCGCGTGCGTGCGTTGGTGGCGTCGCAGGTGGAAGGCAGGACGTTTGGCGTGCTGGGCGAACCCCGGGTGAACGTGCTCACGTTGAACCTCGCGATGGACCGACAGTTCGGTGGATCCGCCCGGGCCCCCTCGACGCCCCTGGGCGCCGTCACCCCCTCGAGCCCTTGAGGAAGACCCTGGCATGACGACGCGGCGCCCTCGCGCGGAAGACTTCCTGGAGCTGGTGGAGCGCGGTCGGCGGGGCCGGCTGAAGCTCTACATCGGCTTCGCGGCCGGCGTGGGCAAGACGTTCCGCATGCTGGAGGAGGCGCACGCGCTGGAGGCGCTGGTGGCGGGACTGGAGCTCGTGCCCCGCCAGCGCCTCACGTACCGCGATGTCCCGGTGGAGGAGATGGACCTGGACGCCCTCCTCGCGCGCCGGCCGCAGGTGGCCATCGTGGACGAGCTGGCCCACACGAACCTGCCCGTGTGCCGCAACCGCAAGCGCTACCAGGACGTGCAGGAGCTGCTGGCTGCGGGCATCAACGTCATTGGCGCCTTCAACGTGCAGCACCTGGAGAGCCTCAACGACCTGGTGGAGCGCAACACCGGCGTCACCGTGCGCGAGACGCTGCCCGACAGCTTCATCAAGAACGCCGACCAGGTGGTGAACCTGGACCTCGCGGTGGAGGACCTGCACGAGCGACTCAAGGCGGGAAAAATCTACGCGCCCGACAAGGTGCCGCACGCGCTGGAGCGCTTCTTCACCGGCGACAACCTCTCCACCCTGCGAGAGCTGGCGCTGCGTGAAGTGGCGGAGAGCCTGGACCGCGCCACCACCGGCAAGCAGGCTCGCGCGTCGGGAGAAGACCCCTCCCAGAAAGGGGTCGGGGGCGCGTGGGGGCGCGTGCTGGTGGCCCTCTCCAGCCATCCTCCGCGCGCGGCGACGCTCCTGCGCCGGGGCTCGCGCATGGCGGGCCGCCTCAACACGGACTGGTTCGTGGTGTACGTGGAGACGCCGGGCGAGGCGCCGCACCTCATCGACGCGGAGGCCCAGCGTCACCTGCTGACGAACATCGAGAAGGCGAAGGAGCTGGGCGCGGAGGTGGTGCGCCTGCGCGCGAAGGACCCCGTGGCGGCGCTGCTGGACTTCGGTGCGCGCCCGACTGCTGCTGGCCCAGGCGCCGCTGGTGCTCGCGCTCCTCTTGCTGGGGGCGCTGGCCGTCATCACGCTGGCGCGCGTGGGGCGCTCCGGTCAGCGGGTATTGGAGGACAACTACCGCAGCGTGCTCGCCACCCAGCGCATCACGGAGCAACTGGAGCGCATGGACAGCGCGGCGCTGTTCATCATCGCGGGTGAGCGCGAGCGGGGCGTGGCCCAGCAGGCCTCGCAGCGACCCACGCTGGAGTCCGAGCTAGCCATCCAGCAGGGCAACATCACGGAGCCTGGAGAAGCGGACGCGACGCGGCGACTGCTCGCCGCGTGGAGGAAGTACCGGACCGCGTTCGATGCGTTCCTCCAGGAGCGGGAGCCGGAGGCCTCCCGTGCGCGCTATTTCGCGTCGCTGTCCCCGGCCTTCCAGGAGACGAAGGCGGCCGCGTCCGCCATCCTCGCGCTGAACCAGGACGCGATGGTGCGCAAGAGCGACCGGTTGCGGCAGCAGAGCGAGCAGGTGAACACGCTGATGGCGCTGTCGGTGATGGCGGCGCTGGGCTTCGGGTTGTTCTTCACCACGTCGCTGGTGCAGCGCGCGCTGCACCAGCGACGTGGTGAAGAACA
>SECN01000105.1 GCA_004173515.1 Myxococcaceae bacterium
GTTCGGCGAGGGCCGGGGTCGCCAGGAGTGCGAGCCCGGCACACGCCAGGGGGAGGGCGGAGCGGAACATGGCCTCCCGTCAGAGCAAGGCCAGGGCCAGGGGGTTTCCCCAGCCGCGTCAGGCACTTGCGGGAAGGCCCTGGCTGGGGCGGCGGCCCGTGCAGGACACGGCCGTCACAGCCCCCAAGGGCCGCGCGGACCTCCGAGCCCCTGGCCGTGAAACCGTGGGGCTTCCAACGGCCATGAGGCTCGGAGCAGCGCGGCGGAGCGCGGGTCAGTTGCCCTCGGCCTCGTCTTCCGGCTCGGCGGCGCCGGGCGTGGCGGCCGGGGTGCCGGGCGAGTCCCCGGCCTTGGTGCGCGGGATGCCGAAGTGGTCCAGCGCGTCCGCGATGCCCTGGGGCTTGTCCGCGTCCGGCAGGAAGTCCTGGGGCGGCACGAGCTTCGGATCCTTGCCGATCTCCGTCAGGCTGGACTCCAGCGTCATGCGCAGCTCGGCCGCCTCCGGGGTCTTCTCCTGGGGCACGCCGATGCGGCCGTCCAGCCGGGCCTTGAGGACCACGGACGTCTCCGCGTCCACCAGCACCTCGCCCTCCAGCGAGCGCGGCATGCGGTGGGTGAAGAAGCTGGCGCGGCGCTTCGTGGTCTCATCCGCGCCGGCGCGAGGCGCGAAGGCGGCGGGCATCTTCTGCGCGACGACGCCCTGCAGCTCCGGGCCCAGGGACACGGAGTACTTCCACGCGGTGCGGCCCTCGTGGGTGACGGTGCCGGCGGGGGTCAGCTTGATGCGGCCCTGGAAGAGGCTGTCGAAGTCGCGGATGGCGCCGGTCAGCTCCGTGCGGGTGCGCTCGGCCATGCCCCGGTCGCGCAGGCGCTGGCGGTAGGGGCCGTAGCGGTTGCGCGCGAACACCTGGCCCTGCACGCGCATGACCTCCAGGCCCTGGTCGCGGGAGTTCTCCAGGATGCCGTGGAAGTCGCCGTTGACGCCCCCGGGGCCGGCGCGGAAGGAGCGCGTCTCCGTGAGCTTCACGGGGGTGTTGCCGTTGGGGCCGGCCCACTCGTAGCCCAGGGAGGACTGGAAAGAGTGGGGGCCCAGCCGCTCGGTGACCTCCGCGGCGTCCATGCCCAGGATGCGACGCGAAACCTGGGGGTTGTCCGCGACGTCCTCCGGCGGCAGCTTCTGCTTCGCGGAGGCGACGACCTTCGGCGGGTCCTCCGGCGAGAAGATGCGGGCCTTTGCCGCCTTGTCCACGGGGTCCGAGCAGCCGGTGGCGGCCAGGACGAGGGCGAGGGCGGCGGACTTCGTCAGACTTCTCACGGAACCTCCACAACAGGACGGCGGGGGCGGCAAGTTACGTGGGGCCCACAAGAGCGGCAAGCGGTGGCTTGCGTGCAGCCGTGCAAGGGATAGAACGCCCAACCCATGCAGAACCTGCGAGACAAGTTGTTGAAAGCGGGCCTCGTCTCCGAGGAGCAGGCCAAGAAGACCGAGTCTTCTCCGCCTCCGCGACGCCCGGCCTCCTCCCCTGAAGACAACCGGGGGAGCGCTCCACACGCGCCCGCCCATCGGGGACGTGATGAGAATCGGACATCGGGAGGCCCGCCGCGTCGAGACGACCGCGGAGGCCCGCCGCGCCGCGAGGGCGGAGGCGCCGGAGGCCCGCCGCGTCAGGGCTCCGGAGGCCCGCCGCGCCGTGAGGGCGGAGGTGCCGGAGGTCCGCCGCGTCAGGGTGCCGGAGGCCCGCCGCGCCGTGAAGGCGGAGGCTTCCGGGGTCCCCAGGGCGGGTTCGCCGCGTCCAGCCGTCCGGGCGCGACCACCGACAAGCCCATCCCCAAGCTGCCGCCCCTGCCGGGCTCCAAGGCCTACCAGCGCGCCGAGTCCAAGAAGCAGGTGGAGTTGGACCGGGCCCTGCGCGAGCTGGTCCTGGGCTCCCAGGTGCCGCAGGAGCCCGGCGAGACGACGTTCTACTTCATGACGCGCAAGGGGAAGCTGCGCCGCATGGAGCTGTCCCCCGCCCAGGCCAAGATGCTGGAGGAGGGAGAGCTGGGCGTGGTGGAGCGTCCGGAGCCCGCGCAGATTGAGCACTCGCTGGTGCCCGCCGCCGCGGCCGAGCAGATGTTCCAGTTGTCCGCCAAGGCCGTGCGCTTCTTCAACCGCAAGGATAGCCCCGTCGGCTTCATGAACGACGAGCAGCTCAAGGCGCAGCAGGCCGCCGAGGCCGCTGGCACCGCGCCGGAAATCCCCGACGAGCCGGAGGCCACCGAGGCCACCGACGCGCCAGAGGACTCCGACGCGGACTCCGAGTCGGCTTCCGAGCCCGAGGCCACGGCTTCCGAACCGGAGGCCGCGGCTTCCGGGTCGGAGCCCAGCACCGAAGGCGGCACGCAGTCCTGAGTTCCTTCCCGTGCCCTCCCCTCCTCCCACCCGGGAGCGAGGGGAGCGGCCCTTCCACCGCCGACCTTCGCTCAGCCGAACGCGTCGATGCCGGTGATGGCCTTGCCCAGCACCAGCGTGTGCACCTCGTGGGTGCCCTCGTAGGTGAAGACGCTCTCCAGATTGAGCATGTGGCGCACCGGCGGGTAGTCGTCGGTGATGCCATTGGCGCCGTAGATGCTCCGGGCCACGCGGGCGATCTCCAGCGCGCTCTTCACGTTGTTGCGCTTGGCCAGGCTCACCATCACGGGGTTGCTCTTCCCCTCGTCCTTGAGGCGCGCGAGCCGCAGGCTCAACAACTGCGCCTTCACAATCTCCTGGAGCATGTCCGCCAGCTTCTCCTGCGTGAGCTGGTAGCCGGCGATGGACTTGCCGTCGAACTGGGCCCGGGACAGCGCGTACTCACGCGCGCCCTCGAAGCAGGCGATGGCCGCGCCCGTCACCGCGAACGCGATGCCGGCGCGCGCGTTGTTGAGGCATGACAGCGGCCCCTTGAGGCCCACGACGCCGGGCAGCACGTTGCGGTCGGGCACGCGCACGTCCTGGAAGGACAGCTCGCTGGTGAGCGACGCGCGCAGGGAGAACTTGCCGGGGATCTCCCGGGCGCTGAAGCCCGGCATGCCCTTCTCCACCAGGAAGCCGCGCACGGACTCCGCGCCGCCGTCCTCCGTCTTCGCCCACACCACCGCGACGTCCGCGATGGAGCCATTGGTGATCCACGCCTTGGTGCCGTTGAGCACCCAGTGGTCGCCGTCCTTCCGGGCGCGGGCGCGCATGCCACCGGGGTTGGAGCCGAAGTCGGGCTCGGTGAGGCCGAAGCAGCCGATGAGCGTCCCCTTCGCCATGCCCGGCAGGAAGCGCGCCTTCTGCTCTTCGCTGCCGAAGGTGTGGATGGGGAACATGCACAGCGAGCCCTGCACCGACGCGAAGCTGCGCAGGCCGGAGTCACCGCGCTCCAGCTCCTGGAGCACCAGGCCGTAGCTGACGGTGTTCATCCCCGCGCAGCCGTACCCCTGGAGGTTCGCGCCCAGCACGCCCAGCTCCGCGAGCCCCGGGACGAGGTGCGCGGGGAAGGTGCCGTCGCGGAAGTGCCGCCCGATGATGGGCAGCACCTCCGAGTCCACGAAGCGGGCCACCGCGTCGCGGGCGGCCTTCTCCTCGGCGGACAGCAGGTCGTCGATGCGGAACAGGTCGGTGATGTCGGCGCGGGGCATGGCGGCGTGCTTAACGTCGCCATGCGCGGGCCGTCAAACGGACCCGAGGGCCCGGTGCGTCACCCCCCTGCCGGCTTGAGCGCCTTCGGGTCCGCGTCGCGCAGGAAATTGAACAGCGGACCGTCGATCCTCCTCTGGCCGCCCACCACCACCGTGGGCTTGAGGAAGAAGAGGTTGTTCCAGTTGAAGTCGTACAGCGCCTGTTCGGCGGCGTCGTTCCAGGTCCCGTCCACGACACCGGTGTAGTACCCGAGCTTGTTCAGCACGGTCTTCACGGTCTTCGCGGTCGCCGCGTCGAGCGGGATGAGGTCCGACGCGTACGGCGCGGCGATGCCCGCCTGGTAGCGGTTCATCTCCACGTCCAGCTCACCCAGCGCGGTCCGGCTGTTGTGCACGACGGCGTCCGCCAGCACCTTCGTGTAGAAGGTCGATTCGTTCTCCGAGGTCCAGACGCGGATGACGCCGGAGCGCTCGCCGTTGCGGTCCCTCCCCACGAGGGCCCCCGCCTTGAGCGACGCGAGCAGCCGCTGCGGCAGGCTTCCCTTCGCGGAGAGGAAGCCCGTGGCCATCGCGCCGCAGACGAGCGGGCTGGTCTGGTTGTTGGCCTGCACCACGAAGGTGGCGCCCTTCACGGCGCAGCGCTCCGGGGCGTTCTCCGCGCCGGTCCGCTGGCCCACCGTGAGGGTGCCGTTGGGGTTGAGCTTCACCGCGGCGAGCTGGCGGTAGTCCGCGTACGGATCCACCGTGAACACGGAGTCGACGGCGGTCTGGGCCGTGTCGCCCGCGTCCGTGCGGGCGATGACCGCCTCGGCGTCATCCACCGACGGGTAGAACATGGTGGCCACCGCCACGTCCGGGCGGCCATAGGGCACCAGGCCGCTGATGCCCGCGGGGAAGGAGATGCTGGCCACGCCGCACGACTTCTCCACGGCGTCGCAGGCGACGATGGCGCGAGTGCCCAGGACACGCGGGTTGACCGCACCGGTGGGCGGCGCCGCCAGGGACGGGGCGGACGCCAGCAGGGATGCAACGACCCACAGGCCACGCTCAAGGGACTTCACGCTCATGGTGCCTCGGGGCAAGGCGCTCCCGTCGTCATGCGACAGGCGCATGGAGACAGGAACCCTTTCATCAGGGGGGAATGACTGAGGAGACCGCCAGGGCCCGCGCGTCCAAGGTCGGCGGGTCCTGCGCCATGAAACGCACGGCCCTCGCGCGCATATCGCGAGCGTCGAAAAAGAACCCGGGTCGAAGGGAAGACAGACGGGCCCGCTGGCGGTGCGAACACGCGTCAACGCGAGGCAGGCTCGGGGCTATGCTGCCGGCCCATGGCAAGCGAGACGACGAAGACGGTGGTGGTGACGGGCGCCAGCCGAGGCATTGGCCGCGCGGTGTCCCTGGCGTTCGCGCGCGAGGGCTATGACGTGTGGGCGCTGGCGCGGTCCGCGGAGTCGCTGGAGGCCCTGCGCAAGGAAGGCGGCGAGCGCATCCGCACGCATGCGGTGGACGTGGCGGATGAGTCCGCGCTGCTCGCCGCGTGCAAGGCCATCCTGGCGGGCGGGGCGCCCCGGGTGCTGGTGAACAACGCGGGCATCACGGTGTCCGCGCCGCTGACGAAGACGAGCACGGCGGACCTGGCGAAGGTGATGGCGGTGAACGTGACAGCGCCCTTCATCCTGTGCCGCGAGCTGATGCCGGCGATGGTGGCGGCGGGCGGCGGGCGGGTCATCAACATCGGCTCCATCACCTCCACGCGCGGGGCGAAGTACACGTCCGCGTACTGCGCGTCCAAGCACGCGCTGCTGGGCCTGACGCGCGCGCTGGCGGTGGAGTACGCGCGCAAGAACGTCACGGTGAACAACGTGAACCCGGGCTGGGTGGAGACGGACATGTTCGCCGGCGCCACCGCCGCGGTCTCCAAGACGACGGGCCGCACGCAGGAGCAGGCGCGCGAAGCCCTGGCGTCCATGAACGCGATGGGCCGCATCATCCAGCCGGACGAGGTCGCTGGGGTGTGCCTCTTCCTCGCCTCGGAGGCAGCGGGCGCCATCACCGGCGCGGCCTACGCCATCGACGGCGGCGAGGCGGGGTAGCGGGTGTCACCGGCGCGGAGGGTGGAGCTTCCAGCCCTCCGCGCCGCGCCCCACCGTCACAGCCGGTACTGACTCACGATGGTGCTCACGTCGTGGGACGCGGTGGTGAGGCGCGCGGCGGCGACGGCGCTCGTGGCCACGCGCTCCACCGTCTCATCCGCCAGCCGCGTCAGGTCGCTCAGCGCGGCGAACAGCTCCGCGATGCCCGCGTCCTGCTGGCTCACCATGTCCGCGATGCTCTTCACCGACTCGCTGTTGTTCTGGATGACCGTGGCCAGCGCGCGCAGGCTCTCTCCCGCCGCCCTCGCCTGATCCAATCCGCCCTCCACCTCGCGCGAGCCGCCTTCGCTCGTCTTCACCGCCTCGGAGATGGCCCGGCCGATGTCTCCGAGGATGGACTGCACGCGCGAGGTCGCCGTCGCGGACTGGTCCGCCAGGGAGCGCATCTGCCGCGCCACCACCGCGAACGCCCGCCCCGACTCGCCGCTGCGCGCCGCCTCGATGGCCGCGTTGAGCGCCAGCACGTTGGACTGGTCCGCCAGGTCCTTCACCGTGCCGGTGATGTCGCCCACCTGCCGCGTGCGCTGGCGCAGCTCCGACACCGTGTTGGAGATGCGCTCCACCTGCGAACGGATGTGCGTCAGGCCCCCGACGCTGCCCGCCACCGCGGACTCGCCCGCCTGCCCCACCGCGCCCGCCTTCTCCGCCTCGCGCAGCACGCCCGTCGCCCGGTGCGCCGCCGCCCGGGAGCTCTCCTGGAGCTGCCGCGCCGCGATCTGCGTCTGGTGCAGCGCCGCCGCCTGCCGCGTCACCGCCAGGTTCTGATCCGACGCGGACGTGGCCAGCTCCAGCGCCGTCGCCTCCAGCTCCTGCGCAGACCCCTTGAGCGCCACCAGCACCGCTCGCAGCCGCGCCATCATGTCCCCGAAGGACGTGGCCAGCTGGCCAATCTCATCCTTCGAGTGGACCTCCAGCGTGCCGCTGAAGTCCCCTTCCGCCACCACCCGCGCCGCCGCCGCCGTCAGCGCGTTCAGGGGCGCCATCATCCGCCGCACCAGCAGGAAGACGCCCGCGCCCGCCAGCAGCGCCACCAGCAGGCCGATGCCGAACACGCCCACCAGCGTGGAGCGCATCCGCGCCCACTCCGCCGCCGCGCCGCGCACCAGCACCAGCTCCACCCCGTCGCCCACGTCCACCCGCGACAGGTGCAGGGCCACGTCGCCCACCTCCACCGCGCCGCCGTTCGCCACGCCCGAGGCCGCCGCCGACAACAGCGCGGGCGCCGTCACCGTGCGCACCGACTGCGCCACCAGCCGTGAGCCCACGTGCAGCAGCGACTCCAGCTGCTCACTGCCCGCGCCCAGGCGCCCCAGGTCATCCGCGCCCAGCTCCGCGCCCACCACGAGGTAGCCCACCGGGGTGCCGTTGGACTGGAGCGGCCAGGCCACCGCGAACAGGGGCGCGCCCGTGGCCGGCAACAACACCTGCCCCTGCCGCCGCACCACCTTCTCCAGCCCCGGCAGGCTCCCTTCGCGCGTGGACGCGAGCAGCGTTCCATCCGGACGCACCAGCGCCAGCAGGTCCACGCCCAGCACCGCGCGCTGCTCCGACAGCAGGGCCGCCTGCGGACCACCCGCGCGCTGCGCCTCGCTGGCCAACGCCGGGTTCGTCACCGCCACGCGGGCCAGCTCCGTCAGGACCCGCACCTCCTGGTCCTTCAGCGCCTGCCAGCGGGTCGCATCCCGCCCCAGCGCGGAGACCATCTCGGCCTCCACCCGCGAGCGCAGCGACAGGCCCATCAGCGACACGGTGCCAAGGGTGAGGGCGATCACCACGGCGGTAAGCGCCGCGGTCAAGCGCGCGGCAAGGCTGAGCGTCATACGCAACGGGCACTCGGTCGAGGCAAGGGGGGGTGTTGCAGGGGGAGCCCCAGATTATCCCGGAAATGGAGAAGGATTGAAGTCCCTGTGTCGGGCGACTCCCCTCCGTCCGACTGGACCCGCCTCGAAGGGTCGGCGGGACCCTCCGACCCGACGGGTCCACGTCACCGGCTTCTCCGACGCCTGCCGCGAGCGGATCAGGCCGCGGCGACTCTCAGCACGACGGCGGTGATGTTGTCGCGACCGCCGGCCTCGTAGGCGGCGGAGACGAGCGCATCACACGCGGCCTGCGCGGACGAGGCCTGCTGCAACCGCTCCGTCATCACTTCGGGACCCAGCGGCTCATACAGGCCGTCCGAGCACAGCAGGAAGACATCCCCGGGCTGCGTCTCCAGCCGCCGCACGGTGGGCTCCGCGTTCTCGGTGCCCAGCGCGCGGGTGATGAGGTGGCGCAGGTTGGCCGGGTTGCCCGGGGGCTCGCGGCCGGCGGCGCGCAGCTCCTCGATGAGCGAGTGGTCGCGCGTGAGCGACTCCAGGTGACCGTCGCGCAGGCGGTACAGGCGGCTGTCGCCCACGTGGGCCACGGCCGCGCCCCGCTCTCCCACCGCGAGCGCCACCACGGTGGAGGCCATCTCCTTGAGCTTGCCCACGCGGCGCACGCGCAGGGTGCGCTGGGCCAGCGCGGTGCAGGCGGCCAGGTAGTTCTCCTCCCGCGTCTTGGCGGGATCCACCGCGTCCGGCCACGTGCCGTCCCGGTCCCGGTCCAACCGGTCGCTGAAGCCCGCGAAGGTGTCCACCACGCACTGGCTGGCCACCTCGCCACCCTCCTGGCCCCCCAACCCGTCCGCCACCACGAACAACCCGCGCTCGGGCAGGACGCAGTACGCATCTTCGTTGTGCGCTCGCCGCCCGATATGGGTCTGCCCCGCGCTCTCGAATCTCATGACTGCCGCCTCCTGGCTGGGCTCCCGTACAGCAAGCGGGAGGCCAGCGGCCATGTCTCTTCGCGCCCGGGGCGCCCCCACCGTCTTTTCTGCTGAGAAAGACGCACGGGGCCACGTTCCCTGTGTTCAAGCAGACGCCCCTGTCCGCCGAGCGACATCGCGCGCGCCCCGGCCCCGCCCCTCCACGCTGTACGCAATTCCAGTCCTGGACGAAGGGTGGGGGCCACGGGGAGCGACGACCTGACGGCGAACGGGGTGATGTCACACCTGCTTACGTCACGGGAGGCAGCAGAAGATATCGGGCATCGCGGCGGATTGTTGTTCGCGATGCTCGCATGCCCCCCTTCCGGATGCGGATTCCGGGGGCCCCCCTAGCAACTCCTGCCGGGCCCGGCGGACAATCCAGAAGCTGCCCGACGTGCGGGCCATCACCCGAGGAGAACCATGACCTCCATCCGCCGCGTGGGTTCTGGCATCTCGACATCGCGGGCCTACTCCATCTCCTCGCAGTTGGAGGTCACGGCCCCGGTGCGCAAGGAGCCCCTGGCGCCGGTGGACCCGGTGCGCCGGGGCTTCTCCGACGACAGCGACTTCCAGGCGGACGCCGAGAGCGACCTGAACGGCGCGCTGTTCGCCGACCTCGGGCCCGGAGAAGCCGCCCCGAGCGTGGCGCATGGACGCGCGGGCCAGGAGGGCCCGGAGCCCCGGGCCGCCCTGCTGGAGAACTCGCAGCTGCGCGCCTTCGCGGGCGTGAGCGAGTTCGAGGCGAGCGCGCCCTCGTACGCGCAGCGGTTGGGCATGCCCACGTCGACGCCGCTCATGCAGGCGCGGCTGGCCAACGCCCCCCGGCGCACGGAGGAGGTGGACACGGACCCCTCCATGGACCCGTCCGACATCCTGTCGCCCGACGCGGCCGCGTGGGAGCTGCAGAACCTGGACACCCTGCCCCGCACCGTCTCCGCGCAGGAGGCGGAGGACCTGCTCTTCCTCCTGGAGTCGGGCGACCTGTCCGGCCTGAGCGACGAGGAGCTGCGCGCCCTGAGCGAGGAGTCCGGCGCCGACGGCGCGGACCTGGAGCCCGACGCCCTGGCCACCTCCGGCGCGACGGAAGGTCAGGACGACTTCCTGGCCACGATGGACGACAGCGTGCCGGAGTTCGGATACGCCGAAGGGTCCATGAACGTCCCGCCGCCGGATGACTTCCTGGCGGACGTGAACGACTTCACGCTGGAGGCCCCGGAAGCGCGGGGGGCGGCCCCGGCCGAAGCCCCGGTGGAGCCCCAGGCCGAAGCCCCTCCGACCTTCCAGCACGAGGACAGCGTCGTGGTGGCGCCGGACCTGGCCGCCGTGGCGGACGCCCCCGCGAGCGCCGGACTCCCGACCGACACGGGCGTGCTGGCCAGCGCCGGGACCGACGTCGAGGACGTGCAGGACGCCGACCTGGTGGAAGCGGAGGCCCGCACCACGCCTCCCGCGTTCCACCCGCCCGAGTCCTGAAGACGCCCGGGCGGTCAGCGCTCGCGCTTCACGGCGCGGGCTTGTCCGCGAGCGCGGCGTCCAACTGCGTCTGCGCCTCCACGACGTCCTTCTGGAGCTCGTTCGTGTAGCGGTCGCGCTCCGGGCTCCTCCATTCGGCGGGGGAGAACTGGTGGAGCGCGTACTCGCGCGTGGTGTGCACCGGCCCTCGCAGCGTGACCATCAGCTCGCGGTCCGGGTCTCCCATCTCCTTGAGCAGGAAGCCCTCCACGTCGCGCAGGGTCAGCGGGAACGTGGGGGCCTCGTCGCGGATGAGCTTGCCGAAGACGTTGAGCCGCACCTCCTGCACGCCCTCGGTCAGCTCCTCGTTGAAGGACACCGCGGAGAACGGCACGCCGCCTTCGTCGTCCAGGCGCGCGGACACCACGTACCGGCCCGCCTTGCGCACCTGCACCGTCAGGTACAAATCCAGGGAGCCCGACTCCAGCACCTCGCGCACCCGGCGGGTGAACGTGGCCGGCGGCGCGGGCGTGTAGAGCACGTCGAAGAACGTCGCGTCCTCCAGCGAACCGGAGCGCACGCGCACGTCCACGCGCAGCGTGCCGGAGAACATCGCGAAGCCCTGCCTGGACGGCTGGAAGCGGCCGGTGAGCATCCCGTCCCCCGCCACCGCGTCACCGTCCAGACCGCTGTCGCCGAAGACGACGGGCACGCCGGCCACGCCGGCCTCGCCCATCAGGTGATCCGCCTCGTGCGCCACCGCGGACAGCACCTCGCAGGGGCGCGCCTCCCGGCGTGAATCCTCACACGCCACGGAGAGCAGCACGGACTCGTCGCCGACGACGAACACCTTGTCCTGCTTGAGCCGCAGCTGCACGTCGGAGGTGCCGTCCTGCGCGGCCTTCGGGCTCAACGGCCGCGTGCGCTCCGGCTCCGCCAGCTCCATCTGATCCGGATGCTCGCGGCTGGGCCGGGACTCGGGCGGATAGCGCGTGGCCGCCACGTAGGCCTCCAGCGAACGCTGCGCGCGCTCCAGGCGCTTCTGCCACAGCTCGCGCCGGGCCTCGCGCTCCCGGGCCTCCGGGCTGAGCAGCGACGGGGCCGCGGCTTCGGCGGCCCCGGGCACGCCCGCGCGTCCCGCCGGCGCCCGCGCCACCTCTTGTGGCTCGGGCTCCGGCAGGGGAAGGGCCTCCGGGAGGCCTTCGCGCGCTTCGGCCCCCTCGCTGGCCTGCCACCAGAACAACCCCCCCACCCCGAGCACCAATGGCACGAGGGCAAGGAGCCACCGGCCGCGTCGCAGCCAGGAAGAAGAAGAGACGGGGCCGTCGTCGGGGGTCATGAGAGGGCTTCGCCGGAGGGGGCGGGGCAAGCCTCCAGTCTAGTACGCGTACTTGACGACGTCCTCGCGCACCTTGCCAACGATGCCCGCCCAGTTGCCGTTGGCGTGGTGGTTGTAGGCCTCGCCGTCATCGCGCAGGGACACCGAGTGGAAGCTCCACTTCGCGCGGCCGTCGCTGCACGCCGCCGTGCCCGTGTTGAGCGTGCCGCCGCAGAACCAGTCGCCCGGGTTGCAGTAGGAGCCGTTCCCACCGCCGGACACACCGCCGGTGGAGTGGTAGGCCACCGCCTCGTCGTCCTGCCCTGGGAGGATGCCGGAGTAGGCCGTGCCCTTGGCACCGGCGAACATGTAGAACCACACGTTGCGCGTCGTGTTGTGGTTGAACATGGCGCGCGCCGTCGTGGTGACCAGGTCGCTCACCAGCGGGTCGCTCACCGCCCAGTCGCCGTGGTCCGCCAGCTCGCTGCCGCCGCCCGCGCCGGACGCCACATCCACCCACTTGATGTTCCAGCCCGTCTGCGTGCCGCCTGCGTCGCCGCACTCGCCGTTGGCGTTGGGCACCGCGTTCTTCTTGTTGCGCGCGCTGCCGCCGTACAGCGACAGCGCGTAGCCGATCTGCAGGTCACCGGCGCTGTGCGCGGCGATGTAGCACCAGTTTGTCCCCGTGCAGAAGCAGTCCAGCGCGTTGCGGACCCGGTAGTTCTCCGTGCCGATGCGCTGCGTGCCGTTCCAGTTGACCGCCTTCTTGTTCACCCCCGCCGCCGTGCCCGCAGGTCCCCAGTAGCTGAAGTCCGCGTAGTTGCCCGCCTTGGTGTTGTTGCCGTTCTTGCCGTGGATCCACAGGGTGTAGTTGGTCGCGGCGGCTTCGGTGCTCACCAGCAGCGTCGCGGCGGCCACGGCCGCGCCAATCAGCGTCTTCATCGGGGTGTGTCTCCTGGGGACTCTCAGAGGGATGAGAGGGCTTTGCGCACGGCCGCAAGCCGAGCGAGGGGACAACCACTCTAGGGGTTGTTTTCAATAAACGCGATAAGCCGCCAGCCCAGGTGAAACGGAAAGAAGCCAACGCATTGCGTCGGCCGGAGATGTCACACCGGGGTATCAAGGACCCCGCTGTTCACGAAGCGCTCCAGTCGCATCAATGCTTCCGGCAGGTTCGCGCGACCCAGGCCCAGACGGAAGTGATTGCCTTCAAAGGCATACACGTTTCCAGGCAACAACAGCACGCCCTCGCGGGCGATGAGCGCTTCGGTGAACCGACCCACCGGGGTGTCTCGCAGCAGACGGGGGAAGGCGACGCTGCCGGCGCGCGGACGCACCCAGTGGAACGTCTCCGGGTGGCGGGCGAAGAACGCATCCAGCAGCGCCAGGTTCCGGGTGAGCAGGCCCCGGCTGCGCGCCAGCACCTGCTCCCGGGCCTTGAGGGCGATGAGGGACAGCACCTCGCCGGGCGCGCTGTTGCAGAGCGAGGTGTAGTCCTTGAAGGACCGGCAGCGCGCCAGCAGGTCCGCGTCCCGACACGCGAGCCACCCCACGCGCAGCCCCGCCAGGCCGAACGCCTTGGACATCACGCCCAGGCTCACGCCCTTCGTGAAGCACGACGCCGCGGGCGGCAGCGTGTCCGCGGGGTCGTACTCCAGCAGGCGGTACACCTCGTCGGAGAAGAGGTGGATGCCGCGCGCTTCGCACAGCGCGCACAGGGCCTGGAAGGTGGCGCGGTCCGGCAGCGAGCCCGTGGGGTTGTGGGGGAAGTTCACGACCACCATGCGCGTGTCGGGGCGCAGCGCGGCCTTCAGCGCGGCCAGGTCCAGCGCCCAGCCGTCCTCCTCGCGCAGGGGCAGCAGCGTCACCTGGGCGCCGGTGGCGCGCGCCACTTCGTACAGGGACTGGTAGCCCGGCCACGTGACGACGGCGTGCGTGCCCGGTCCCAACTGGACGTTCATCGCCACGAACAGGGCCTCCTGCGCGCCCGCGAAGGTAAGGACGTCGTCGGCACCCAGGCCCGGGTACATCCCGGCGATGGCTTCACGCAGCACGGGCAGCCCCGGTGTCTCCGTGTAGCCGAGCGTCAGGTCGTCCCAGCGCGCCCGGTCCTCCGGCGAGGCGAGCGCCAGCAGGTCCGCCATGCGCCAGCCTTCCACGTCGGAGGCGCACAGCAGGTAGGGCGCGGCGAACTCCCAGCGCGCGAAGTACCGCTCCAGTTCGAAGTCGGGAATGTGCATGTCTTCCTCGCCTGACGCTCGCCTGACCGCCCGGTGGCGGAGCAGGCCCGTGGACCTCGCCGGACAGGCGAGCGGACGGGCGTGCCTCCGGGAGCAGCCGGTGACGCATGCATAGCTTGAGACGCGACCCGTTGAAGCGCTTTCCCACCTCGCGGTGAGTTCAAAGGGAGTTCGCATGGCCTCGACGAAGATTCCCCTCACGCTCCTGGACCCGGACGGTGGCTGGGTGAATGCCCCCGTCCACGTGTCGGAGCTCGATGGACTGCCCGTCCTCCTGCACTTCTGGACCATGGACTGTGACGACTGCTCCGCGCAGTTCGAGGCCGTGAACCAGTGGGTGGTGGAGTACGGGCCGCGAGGGCTGAAGGTGATTGGCGTGGACGTCACCCACTCCGAGACGGAGCTGCGCGACACCAACAAGGTGGAGGGCTTCGCGCGCGAGCACGGCCTGCGCTACCCCATCGCGATGGACGACGGCTCCATGGCGAAGGCGTACGGCGTGGACAAGCACCCGGCCTTCCTCCTCTTCGGGCTGGATGGACGGCTGAAGAACCGCATCGGCGGCAAGGACGCCGTGCGCCGCGTCCGCGCGCTGCTCAAGGACCTGCCCGAGGGCGAGCAGGAGCAACTGACGGGTCAGGTGTCCGACGCCGAAGAGGCCCAGGTTCCCGCCAGTCCCTAGCGCCCGCGCGCAACGCCTTTCTCCCCTTCCCTACTGGAGTCGCACCATGGCCGAACGACGTCACACCGAGCGAAAGGGCCTCTCCCTTGGAGCGCTGGCCGCCGGAGTCGGCGCGGCCGTGGGCCTGGGCCGCATGCTCCGTCCGCGCTACAGCTTCAAGGACCGCACGGTGATCATCACCGGGGGCTCGCGGGGCCTGGGGCTGGTGATGGCGCGCCTGCTGCTGAAGGAGGGCGCGCGGGTGGCCATCTGCGGCCGCGACAACGAGACGCTCCAGCGGGCCCGCGCGGAGCTGGAGCGCGAGGGCGGCGACGTGCTGGCCGTCCGGTGCGACGTGCGCGACCAGGTGCAGGTGGACGCCATGGTGGGCGCGGTCCATGAGCGCTGGGGCGCGGTGGACGTGCTCATCAACAACGCGGGCATCATCATGGTGGGCCCGCTGGAGTCCATGAGCCTGGAGGACTTCGAGGAGGCCATCGACGTCCATCTGTGGGGCCCCCTGTACACGACGCTCGCGGTGACGCCGGACATGAAGCGGCGCGGCGAGGGCCGCATCGTCAACATCGCCTCCATTGGCGGGAAGGTCAGCGTGCCGCACCTGGTGCCGTACTCCGCGAGCAAGTTCGCGCTGGTCGGACTGTCGGACGGGTTGCGCACGGAGCTGGCCCAGGACGGCATCAAGGTGACGACGGCGTGCCCCGGGCTGATGCGCACGGGCAGCCCGCGCAACGCGTCCTTCAAGGGCGACCACGAGAAGGAATACGCGTGGTTCCACATCAGCGATTCGACGATGGGCGTGTCCATGGGCGCCGAGCGCGCGGCGCGTAAAATCATCGAGGCCTGCCGTCGCGGGGACGCGGAGGCCCTGGTGGGCATGCCCGCGAAGCTCGCCTCGGCGGGCCGGGCCCTGGCGCCCAACCTCACCGCGCGCGTGCTGGACGCCGTCAACCGCCTGCTGCCCCAGGACAGCAATCCGGACCGCTACCGGGGCAGCGACAGCGAGACGCCCATCACCCGCTCCTGGCTCACGGAGATGAGCCGCCGCGCGGCGGAGCGCAACAACGAGAACGAGGCGTCCCTGCACTAGACAGGGACACCCGGGACGACGCGCCTACGCCTTGCCGTCCATCTCCGCCAGCTCCATGCGCCAGTGGCCCCGGTGCTCATACGCCTGGGCCAGCTGGTCATCGAGCGCGGCGAGCATCTTCACGTTGCCGTCCTGCTCATAGCCCTTGAGGGCCTCCTCGCAGGCGGGCACGCGGGTGAGGAACGTCTTCAGCGCGTCCAGGCTCAATTCCTTCACATACATCCCGTACCCCAGCTTCTCCAGGTACAGGGCATTGAGCACCTGTTCGAACTGGCCTCCCACCGGGATGCTCAACAGGGGTTTGTGCAGGTAGACGGCCTCGCTCATCAGCGTGTAGCCGCCGCCGGCCACCACCGCGCGCGCCGTGCGCAGATCGTCGATGAAGCCCGCCTCGCTGAAGGGCCGGTAGGTGAGGTTGCCATCCACCAGGTCCTCCTTCAGGTCGCGGCGCAGGCCGTACACGCGGCACGGGACGCCGGACTGCTTGAGGATTTCGGGCAGGTGCGTGTTGGTCGTCGCCGTCTGGTACACGAGCAGGTGTTCGCCGCGCTCGGACTTCGCCGCCAGGATTTCGGGCCGGAGGATGGACGGCGCCAGCGTGGTGCGGCGCTTGCGCAGGGGCGGATAGAAGAACGTCGTCGCCAGGTAGTGGAAGGCCCCGGGCAGCTTCGCCTTCACGATGGCGCGCGTGGCCTCGAAGCTCTCCTCGTGGCCCGCGAGCAGTGACGGCTCATGCTGGCAGCGGTTGATGACCTGCATGTTGTCCACGCTGATGACGGGCAGCCGGTGGTTCTTCGCGAACAGGTAGCTGAACGTCTCGAAGTCGCTCACCACCACGTCCGGCTTGAAGCCCTCCACCAGGTCGAAGTACTGGCGCACGTTCTGCGGCCAGCCCTTCACGGCGCCCTGCAGGTTCTGCAGGACCGTCTGCCACTTCTTCACCGAGTTCCCCTCGTAGGCGATGGTCAGGCCCCAGATGCCGTGCACGTTCTGGAAGCGCTGGGACAGGTAGCTCTGCGCCCGCCCCGACACCACGATGTGGACCTCGTGTTCCTTCGTCAGCGCCTCGAGCAGCACGCGCGAGCGCGTCGCATGGCCCATCCCTTCGCCGACGACCCCGTACAGGATTCGCATGGTCCGGAAGCATACGCGCCAGCGGCCTTCATCGCCCCGTCCCACCGGCGTCGGTGCTACGCCTCGCGTCCATGACCGCCCTGCCCTCCTCCCGGGGTTCCGCCCTCCTGCGCGCCGCGTCGCTCGGGGGGGTCGCCGGCCTGCTCCTGGGAGGGCTGCTCCTGCTCGCCCGGGGCGCGAAGGGCGTCTTCTTCCCCGCCGACTGCACGGGCCTGTCCGCCCCCGAGTGCCAGCTCACCCGGGAGACCGACCGCGACCTGGGTCGGGTCCAGACCCTCTCCGGCGGCGCGCTGGTCGCGCTGGGCGCCGCGCTCTTCGCCCTCACCCGGCCCCGACCTCCCGCCTCCGGTGGCGACGCGCCACCTCCGGGGTCCGATGACACCAGCGCTTGAGACGTTGAGAGCCTTCACCGGGAGCGCTTTGCCGCGACGCACCAGCAGGCAGGCGCCTTTCCCCTTCAGGTCATTTTCGCACAGTGGGTAGACCTCCTAATTACTACTGGCCCAGCCATTAGGTTTGGGGGTAGGAGACGGCCTTATGCAGCTCGAATCGTTGAAGATGTTCTGTGACGTGGTCGAGACGGGCTCGTTCTCGCGCGCGGCGCAGCTCAATCACGTGACGCAGTCGGCGGTGAGCCAGCAGATTCGCGCGCTGGAGAACCGCTACGAGCAGAAGCTGCTCTCGCGCAGTGCGCGTCAGGTGACGCCCACGCCGGCGGGCGAGCGACTGTTCCGGGGCTGCAAGGAGATTTTGGCGCGCTTCGCGGAGGTGGAGCAGGAGATCCGCGAGCAGGCCACGGAGGTGGCGGGCGCCACCACGGTGTCCACCATCTATTCGGTGGGCCTGCACGAATTGAACGTGGTGCAGAAGCAGCTGTTGAAGTCGCACCCCAAGGTCAACATGCGCCTGAACTACCGGCGCAATGATCAGGTCTACGACGACGTGATCCTGGGCGCGGCGGAGATTGGCATCGTGGCCTACCCGCAGCCGCGCGCGGGCGTGGACATCCTGCCGTTCCGCGACGACAAGCTGGCGGTGGTGTGCGCGCCCAACCATCCGTTCGCCTCGAAGACGAAGGTGAGCGTCACGGCGCTGTCGGGCGTGCCCTTCATCGCCTTCGACCGCGAGGCGCCCACGCGCAAGGCATTGGATCGCCTGTTCCGCGAGAAGAACATCGACATCAATCCGGTGATGGAGATGGACAACGTGGAGACCATCAAGCGCGCGGTGGAGATGGGCCTGGGCGTGGCCATCCTCCCGCTCGCCACGGCCCACGCCGCCGCCGTGCTGGAGGCCTTCAAGCAGGCCGCCCTGCTCCCGCAGGACGACTGACGTCAGCGTTGAAGACCCTCGCCCGGCGCGCGCTCAGTACATCTTGCGCAGCCGGGCGGCGAAGAAGCCGTCGTAGCCTTCCGGCCCCGGCAGCGTGCGCAGCCACGCCTGTTCCAGGGGCAGCTTGAGACCGGGCAGCACGGGCGGCTCCGCCGTCCACTCCGGGTGGCTGCGCAGGAACATGTCCACCTGGTCCTGGCCCTCCTGCGGCTCGGGCGTGCACACCGCGTACACCAGCAGGCCCCCGGGCGGCACCGCTTCCTGGCAGTTCTCCAGGATGCGCCGCTGGAGCGTGGCCAGCCGGGACACGTCCTCCTCCTTGCGGCGGTATCGCAGCTCCGGGTGCCGGCGCAGCGTGCCCAGGCCTGAACACGGCGCGTCCACCACCACCGCGTGGAACTCGCCCCAGGCCTCCGGGAACGGCTCCGCGGCGTCGTGCGCGAACGCCTTCAGCTTGCCGGACAGCCCCAGCCGCTGGGCCTCCGCGTCGATCTTGCGCAGCTTGTTGGCGTGCAGGTCCACCGCCACCACGTCGTGCGTCTCCGCCTGGTGACAGGCCTTGCCGCCCGGCGCGGCGCACGCGTCCAGCACGCGCGCGGACTCCGGAAT
>SECN01000549.1 GCA_004173515.1 Myxococcaceae bacterium
GGCCCCGCCGCGGGCACCGCCTTCTTCGGCGGCCCCGGCATGACGGGCCCCTTCGACGGCCTCCAGGCGGAGAAGGCGCGCATCCCGTTCGCGCACGTCACGATGGTGAAGGTGCCCGAGGGCGTCACCGACGACCAGGCCATCCTGGTCTCCGACATCTTTCCCACCGGCTACTTCGGCGCGGAGATGGCGGAGATCAAACCCGGTGACACCGTGGCGGTGTTCGGCTGCGGCCCGGTGGGCCTGTTCGCCATCGTGAGCGCGAAGCTCATGGGCGCGGGCCGCGTGTTCGCCATCGACAGTCACGAGGACCGGCTGGAGCTGGCGCGCATCCAGGGCGCGGAGGTCATCAACTTCGAGGAGGAGGACCCGGTGGAGACGCTCAAGCGCTTCACCGCGGGCATCGGCGTGGACCGCGTCATCGACGCGGTGGGCGTGGACGCCGTGCACGCGCACCACGGCCCCGCCGCCAAGAAGGCCAAGGCGGAGAAGCCCGAGTTCAAGCGCGAGGTCGCGATGGTCGCCCCCAAGACGAAGCCGGATGGCGACAACTGGGTGCCGGGCGACGCGCCGTCGCAGGCCGCGCAGTGGGCGGTGGAGTCGCTGGCCAAGGCCGGCACGCTGTCCATCATCGGCGTGTACCCGCAGACGATGAACGCTTTCCCCATTGGCGCGGCGATGAACAAGAACCTCACCCTGCGCATGGGCAACTGCAACCACCGCAAGTACATCCCGCGCCTGCTGGAGCTGGTGCGCTCCGGCACGGTGGACCCCACCGCCATCCTCAGCCACGTGAAGTCCATGGCCACCGCCATCGACGCGTACCGCAACTTCGACTTGCGCAAGCCGGGCTGGGTGAAGGTGGAGCTGGAGCCCGGCGCCACCGTGCAATGACGGTTCCGGAGCGGCCTCAGGCGTCCAGCACCAGGCACGTGTCACCGAACTCGTGCCCCAGGTAGCGTTCCGCTTCCGCATGCGCCGCCGCGCGGTGCAGCAACGGAAGCGGCGCGAAGGCCTGGAGCAGCGCATGGTGGCTGCTCCCCGGTTCGTGCACGCCGGTGAGAAGCCCCTGCACCACCCGGAGCCCATGGCCCGGCCCGAGCAGCAGGTCCGTCACATCCTCCCCTGCCACCAACCGTCCTCCGTGCTGCGTCGCGCGCCCTTCCAGCGCCCGCACCACGGTGGTGCCCACCGCCACCACGCGGCCTCCGAGCGCACGCGTCTGTTCCACCAGCTCCACCGTGCGCGAGGGAATGTCCGAGCGCTCCGGCCGGGGCAGCGCCGCATCCAGGGCCGCGTCGCCCGTGGAGGAGAGGCCCGCCGCGTGGGTGAGCGAGGCCCAGCGCACACCGCGCGCCTTCAGCCGGGAGAACACGGACGCCGTGAGTGGAAGACCCGCCGAGGGCATCTCCGCGGCCCAGGGGCGCGCGGCGTAGAGCGTCTGCACATGCCACAGCGCCAGCGGCCCGGCGGTGTGCGCGTATTGCACCGGTCGCCCCGCTTGATAGAGCGCGTGCCACAGCGCCGCGCCGCTCAGGTCGAAGGCCACGCGCAGCAAGCGGGGCGACGGCGGCAGCACCTCCACCACCCGGGCCGTGAGCCCTCCCACGTCCAATCGCGCGCCCACGGGCAGTTCGGGCGGAGGGAGGCGGTCCTCGGTGCGACGGCGCCAGTCTCCCGCGCCGAAGAGCACGGCCGTCCACGTGTCGTCCGGTTCGTGGGCCAGCAATCGCAGCTCGATGGGAGCGCCCGCGCCGGTGCGCCCCATGAGCGAACCGGGCAGCGTGGCCGCGTCGTTCAGCACCAGCAGGTCTCCCTCGCGGAGGAGCTCCGGCAGGCCCGAGGCGATACCGTCGGTGATGCGCTCCGCGCGGGGTTCGATGCGCAGCAGCCTCGCCGTATCGGGGTGTTCCCGGGGCCAGCTGGCGGCGTTCATGCGGCCTCCCACTTCGCGGCCTCGAACCGCTGACCGGCCGGGGTGTCGCGGGTCTCCACCAGCGCGAGGATGCGCGCGGCCACGTCCTCCGGCTTCGCCAAGGTCGCGGGGTCCGCGTCGGGAATCGCGTCGCTGTGCATGCGCGTGTCCATGTCGCCGGGGTCCACCGACACCAGTTGCACGCCACTGCCTTCCAGCTCCGCGGCCCAGATGCGCGTCAGGTGGTCCAGCGCCGCCTTCGACAGGCCGTAGGCGCCCCAGCGGGGATAGGCGGACACCGCCGCGTCGGAGGTGATGTTGACGACGAGCCCCCGGCCTCGCAGCACCATGCTCCCCGCCACCGCCTTGGTGAGTCGGAAGGGGCCCAGCACGTTGACCTCCAGCACCCGCGACACGTCTTCACACGCCGTGTCCAACAGCAGGGGCAGCGGCGTGGGGCCCAGGCTGCTCGCGTTGTTCACCAGCACGTCCAGCGGGCCCACCAGCGCGGTGGCCGAACCCACCAGCGGGTAGATGGCCTGCTTGTCGCCCACGTCATAGGCCAGCGCGTGCACCGCCAGGCCCTGCGCCCGGAGCGGCGTCACCGCCGCCATCAACGCCTGCGCGTCCCGGGCCACACCCACCACCCGGGCGCCCCGCCGAGCGAAGCCCTCCATCAGCGCACGGCCCAGCCCCCGGCTCGCTCCCGTCACCAGCACCGCCTGATTCTTCACGTCCATTGGGTTTGCTCCTCCGTGGTGAAGAGCATTAGCGCGGGGGCTCCGATGCGATGGCATCACCGCCAACGGGTTGGCAGAATGCCAGCGCATGAGCGACGAGAACCTTCCCGGCAGACTGGCGCGCAACCTGCGGACCCTGCGTGAGACACGGGGGGCCACGCAGGTGCAGCTCGCGAAGCTGGCGGGCGTGCCCCGGGCCACCTGGGCCCATCTGGAATCCGGCGCGGCCAACCCCACCCTGTCCGTGCTGCACCGGGTGGCGGGGGCGCTCCAGGTGTCGCTGGAGGAATTGCTCGCCCGTCCCAAGGCGAGCGCCCGACACTACCGCCGCGACAGCCTGCCGGTGCGCCAGCGCGGCGCCGCGTTCCTGCGCAAGCTCCTGCCGGACCCGCTGCCCGGCATGGAGTTCGACCGGCTGGAATTGCCGACGCAGGCGCGCATCACCGGCGTGCCCCACACGCCCGGCACCCGCGAATACCTGGCGTGTGAATCCGGCACGCTCGCGCTGGTGGCCAGTGGCGAGCGCTTCGTCCTCGAAGCCGGCGACGTCGTCGTCTTCCGGGGCGACCAGAAGCACTCCTACGAGAACCCAGGGACGCGCACGGCGGTGGGCTACTCCGTCGTGCTGCTCACCCCGTCGCTCTAGAAGGCCGCAAGAAGCCCGTGGACGCCTCCGGTGCGGAAGCCCGGCTCGAGTGGATGCCTCCGACTTCAATGGACGCATGCGCTCCTCCGCAGGGAAGGAGGTGCTGAGCCGCATGGACGCGAGAGGGGGAGAAGGGCTGTGTCCGCTCAAGTCTGGGGCGCAGGGCCTGGAGGCTCCAGAGACGCGCTGCCCGCCGGTCCGGTGGTGGGTGGGGAGTGGCCCTGAGCATCGTGAAGCGGTCGGTTCCCGTTGCGCACCGCCCCGCGGGTCCGTCCATGAAAGCCCGTGGGGGGAGATTCGGGCTGGGAGCCCCCCTCCACGGACGAAGCGTCCCAACCGGTCCGACAGTCGGACCGGTTGTCCGAGACGGAGCCTGGCACCTCACCTCCGGCGCGCTTCTCGCCAGACTCGCCGGGATTGAAACCCAGGGCGATTGGAACCCGGAGCCCCCCTCGGTCCGGCCGCTCCACGGCAAGGGCCCCCGCATGGGGGCGGGGTATTCCTCAAGCGCTACGGCCTCTTCGACGGTGACGGTGGGCGTGAGGCGGCCGGGGTCACGTGCTTCGACGCAGGGGCGGGCCTCCGTTGCCTCGTCCTGGAGGGCGGACACCGGAGCGACAGGATTGCTCGGCGGGGCGCCGTGAGCCTCGGCGGAGGCCTGCCCCTGGAAGGTGGACACGAATCGCTCCAGCACCCGCTCGTCACACGTCTTCAGCAGCCCCGGCAGCGTGTGCTGGAGCGCCTGCACGTCCCGCTCCTGCAAGGCCGCCATCGCGCAGCAAGCCCAAGGGCGCAGCGACTCGCCGCCCATGAGGGGCAGCAGCCGGGCCGTGCTGCCTCGAAGGGCTCGCCGCAGCGATTGGATGAGCAGCAGGTGTCCGGGACGGTCCGCCACCCGCGC
>SECN01000106.1 GCA_004173515.1 Myxococcaceae bacterium
GCGTAGAAGCCGGCGAAGAGCAGCACCGCCGTCGTCTGGTGGCTCATGAAGAGCAGCGAGTAGCTGAACGCCAGCGAGCCCAGCGCGTACGTCACCGTGACGCCGTCCGCGACGACGGGGGACAGGAACGCGGAGAGGAAGCGGCGCACGAGCCACAAGAGCCCCAGCGTGGGCAGCACCGTGAGGAAGAGACGGCTGAAGAAGACGAGCGGCACCTCCGGCACGGCGTAGCGGTGGCCCCCGCCCACGGCCCGCAGGGCCGCGTACACGGGCACCGCGGCGAAGGACAGGAGCGGGGCCTTGGACGGGTAGTACCGGCCGTCCATCACGGACAGGTCACCCACCGGGCCGTAGTCGCGCAGGGCTCGGTTGATCTCCAGCGTCCCGTCCTCCACCAGGGCGCGCGTCTGCCACAGGCGGCACAGCTCGTTGGGCGAGCGCAGGCCCGGGTGGTACGGGAAGAGGACCACGTAGAGCGCCGTCACCGTGGCCCACACCGCCTTCGGCAGACCCGGAGCGCGGGGCGTGGACATCAGACGGCGCGGGCGACGGCGAAGAGGCTCAGGCCCACGGGCAGCTTCACCTGGCGCTCGGCCTGGGCGAGCAGGGGGGCCAGCGTGTCGTAGAGCTTCAGCTGGAGCTTGGGCACCGAGCGGCGGCGCAGGATGCGGCTGTTGAGGAACCAGCCCGGCAGGCCGACGAGGTTCATCCACTCCAGCGTGTCCACGCGGAAGCCGTTCTCCTCCAGCAGCGCGCGCAGGGAGGCGGGCGTGTAGCGGCGGTGGTGGCCCACCGCCTCGTCGATGGCGCCGAAGAGCTGCGGCAGCGCCGGCACGAGGATGAGCACGCGGCCATCCGGCTGGAGGATTTGACGGAAGCGGCGCACCGCGGACGCGTCGTCCGGGATGTGCTCCATCACGTTGGACAGCACGATGGTGTCCAGCTTCTCCGCCTGGAGCGCCTCCCAGTCCGCGAGCGCCACGTCGGACAGGTAGGGGCGCACGTGGGGCTTGCCTCGGAAGAGGTTCTTCAGGCGGTCCACGTAGAAGCGCTCCACCTCCAGCGCGACCAGCATGTCGCAGCCGGCCTCCAGCTCGCGGGTGATGGTGCCGATGCCGGCGCCGATCTCCAGCACGCGGCGGCCCATGTGTTCGCGGAAGCGGCGGCCCAGCCACTGGTTGTAGTGGTGGGCGCCGTCCATGCGCTCCAGGGTGGAGTAGCCCTCGTGCTGGTTGTCCGCGTCGTCGCGCACGGTGGCGTAGCGCACCAGCGTGCGCAGGCGGGCCAGGTGCGCGGAGGCCGGGCGGCGCGAGCCGGCCTGCAAGGGCGGCAGGAACACCTCCGTGAGGCGGAAGAGCTGCGCGGCCATCTTCACCACGAGCTCCGCGTCCACCGCGTCGTCGTCGCTGGTGAGCTGGATGGAGCGCAGCGCTTCGGTGCGGAAGGCGCGCAGGCCGGTGAGCGGATCCGCGAGCGCCACGTCGGTGACGAAGCGGGTGATGCCGCCCAGGGCGCGCTCGGCCATCAGCTCCGCGGAGTTTCCGGGGCGCCGTCCGAAGACGCCGTCGGCGGTGTCGTCGCGCAGCGGCTGCACCAGCGCGGCGTAGCTGTCCGGGGTGTAGGCGGCGTCCGGATCCTGGAGCACCGTGAGGCTGCCGGTGACGTGGGGGAGCGCGGCGCGGATGGACGCTCCCTTGCCTCCCTGGGCCGACAGGACGTGGACGTTGGGACCGGGCGTGACATCCACCGGGCCCTCTCCCGCGAGGACGACCTGGGCCTTGCCCGTGAGGGCGTGGGCGAAGCGCGCTGCCGCGGAGGCGGTCGCGGGCGTGTAGGGGAGGACCACGGAGAGGGCTGCAACCATGGTGGGGCTCACTACCACAGGCTCATGGAAGGCGCGCGTTCGTGGATCGGACCGGATGGACGAGGAGCATCCAGGCGGCGTCGGTGCGATGGACAACCCGCCCGGGCCGTTGCACGCTCCGTCCGTTGTTCACCCTGTGCGATGTGGGTGCAGGTCGGGGTCCGGATGCCGGGCCGCTGAAGCCGCCCCGCGGCAGCCCCCCTTCTGGAGAGACGCGACGTGGAAGGAACGGTGTTGGACCCGGCCGGAGGAGCTTCCGGCGCGCCGTCCGCGAGCGTGATGCACCGGGCGCGGGGCTTGTGGCGCAGGCGCTGGGTGACGCTCGGGGTGGCGCTGGCCGTCACCGCGCTCACGGCGGCCTGGACGCTGCGACAGCCGCGCATCTACGCGGCCAGCACGTCGCTCATCATCGACGTCACCGCGCCCCGCATCCTGGACGGTGACGTGAAGGAGGTGATGGGGGAGGAGCGCAGCAACTACTGGTTCAACAAGGAATACACCGGCACGCAGAGCGAGGTCATCACCTCGCGCGCGGTGTCCAGCCGTGTGGTGGATCGGCTGGGGTTGTCCAATGATCCGGGCTTCCTGGGCCTGCCGGCGAACCAGGACGAGAAGACGCGCGTGCAGGCGATGCAGGGCGCGGACGCGGTGGGCCTGTTGCGCTCGCGCATCATCGTGGTGCCCGGCAAGGACTCGCGGGTGATGAACATCGGCGTGGAGGACGTGGACCCCAAGCGCGCGGCGCTGCTCGCCAATGAGGTGGCCACCGCGTACATGGCGGAGAACCAGGCCCTCAAGATGCGCGTCACGGACGAGGCGCGCACGTGGCTGGAGGTCCGCCGGGACGAGCTGGGTCAGGCGGCGAAGGCCGGCGAGCTGGCCGTCTACGACCTGAAGAAGGACGCGGACATGCTGTCCACGTCGCTGGAGTCGCGACTGTCCATCGTCAGCGAGCGCATCAACTCCTACAACCTGAAGCTCACCGAGGTGCGCACGCGCGTCGCGGCGCAGCAGGCGCGCGTGGACGCCATCCACCAGTTGCGCAAGGCCGCGGGCGACGACGAGACGTGGGCGGAGGCCGTGCCCGGCGCCAAGGACGGGCCCATCCAGGACATGAAGATGCGCTACGGCGAGCAGAAGGTCGCGTGCGCGGAGCTGTCGGAGCGCTACCTGGCGGAGCACCCGAAGCTGCTGGAGTGCAACCGCAAGCTGGCGGTGGTGCGCGAGGATCTGCTCAAGAGCCTGGCCAACGTGGTGCGCTCGGCGGAGATGCAGTTGGTGGAGGTGAAGGGCGAGGAGCGCAACCTCAACAAGCTGCTGGACGAGACCAAGGCCGAAGGCTTCGTCGTGAACAAGAAGGCCATCGAGTACGGACAGCTCCAGCGCGAGTCGGACGACAACCAGCGGCGCTACGAGGACGTGCTCAAGCGCCTCAAGGACGTGGAGCTGTCGGGCCTGCTGCGCACCAGCAACGTGCGCGTGCTGGACGAGGCGCGGCCGTCCATGGTGCCGGTGCGGCCGAACACGCGGCGCAACCTGATGGTGGGCTGGGTGATGGGCCTGCTCCTGGGTCTGGTGGCGGCGGTGGTGCTGGAGTTCCTGGAGAACACCGTCGCGTCGCAGGCGGACGTGGAGGACGGGCTGGGCCTGGCGTTCCTGGGCGTGGTGCCGCGCATGGAAGGTGGCAGGGAGCAGGGCGAGCGCGACCTGTACGTGCACCGCTCGCCGCGCTCGGCGGTGGCGGAGTGCTGCCGCGCGGTGCGCACGAACCTGCTGTTCATGTCGCCGGATGAGCCCTGCAAGACGCTGGTGGTGACGTCCAGCGGTCCGCAGGAAGGCAAGTCCACCACGTGCATCAACCTGGGCGTGGCCATGGCCCAGAGCGGCAACCGCGTGCTGCTGCTGGACACGGACATGCGCAGGCCCCGGCTGCACCGCGCGTTCGGCGTGCCCAACGACTTCGGCATCAGCTCGCTGGTGGTGGGCGAGGGCTCGCTGGACAAGGCGGTGAAGAGCACGGAGGTGCCCAACCTCTTCGTGCTGCCGTGTGGTCCGCTGCCGCCGAACCCGGCGGAGCTGTTGCACACGCGCGCCTTCAAGGACCTGCTGCGCGCGGCGTCGGAGAAGTTCGACCGCGTCATCCTGGACAGCCCGCCGCTCAACGCGGTGGTGGACGCGGCGGTGCTGGCCACGCAGGCGGACGGCGTGGTGATGGTGTTCAAGGCGGGCAGGACGGACCGGGGCGCGGCGAAGCGCGCGCTGCGCTCGCTGGCGGATGTGCAGGCGCGCATGTTCGGCGCCATCCTCAACGACGTGGACCTGCGCAAGCCGCAGTACGGCGACACGTACCTGGGCTACCAGGGCTATGGCCCGACCCAGGACGCACCGAAGAAGGGCGGGGTGGCGCCGTCGTGACGGGCGCGGGCCTGCGGGTGCTGCACCTGGGGAAGTTCTACCCTCCGGCCTCCGGCGGCATGGAGGCGCACGTGCGGACGCTGGCGCAGGCCCAGGCCGCGCTGGGCGCGCAGGTGGAGGTGCTGTGCGCGAACCACTCCGTGGATGGCACCGGCACGAGCCACGAGTTCCACGGCCGCAGCCCCACGCGTGAGGAATGGGACGGCCCGGTGCGCGTGGTGCGGCTGGGACGGCTGGCGTCCGTGGCGCGCATGGATGTGATGCCGGCGTTGCCGGTGGCGCTGCGTCGCGCGCTGGCGCGGGGCGTGGACGTGGTGCACCTGCACGTGCCCAATCCGTCCATGGTGCTGGCGCTGGACGCCGTGCCGCGCCTGCCCGCGGTGGTGGTGACGCACCAGAGCGACGTCATCCGCCAGAAGGTCGCGGGCGCGCTCTTCCGGCCCTTCGAGTGGATGTTGTACGCCCGCGCGGCGCGGCTGCTGGCCACGAGCGACGCGTATGTGCGTGGCTCGTCGCTGCTCTCCACCTTCAAGTCGAAGGTGCGGGTGCTGCCGCTGGGCATCGAGCTTTCGCCGTACCTGCACCCTTCGGCCGAAGCGCGCGAGGCCCAGGCGCGGTGGACGGCGGAGGCGGCGGGAGGACCGCTGTGGCTGATGGTCGGGCGGCTCGTCTACTACAAGGGGCTGTTCACGGCGCTGGATGCGCTGGCGCACGCGCCGGGGCGGCTCGTCGTGGTGGGGGAAGGTCCGCTGGCCGCCGAAGGCCGTGAGCGGGCGCGGGCGCTGGGCATCGAGGAGCGCGTGACGTGGGCGGGCTACCTGTCGCCGGAGGCGCTCGCGGGTGCGTTCCGGGCCGCCACCGCGCTGTGGTTTCCGAGCAACGCGCGCAGCGAGGCGTATGGCCTGTCGCAGGTGGAGGCCCTGGCGAGCGGCCTTCCGGTGATCAACACCGCCATCCCGGACTCCGGCGTGGCGTGGGTGAGCGTGCACGAGCGCACCGGGCTCACGGTGCCGGTGGGGGATGCGCGGGCGCTGGCGGCGGCGGCGCGCCGGCTGGTGGACGAACCCGGCCTCCGGGAGCGGCTGGCGCGTGGGGCTCGGGAGCGTGCCCGGGCGGAGTTCGCCCATGACGTGATGGCGTCGCGGAGCCTGGAGCTGTACGCGGAGGCGCTCGGGCGCGGTCCGCTGGTGGAGGCCCGGCCTCCGGCGTCGGTCCCGCGCGTCGCGGGCGGGGGTTGAGGCCCGACCCCATGCGCGTGCTGCACGTGTCCAGCGGCAACCTGTACGGCGGCATCGAGACGTTCCTGCGCACGCTGGCGCTCGCGGGAGCGCGGCGGGGCGGGGGCGCGGAGCATGCGTTCGCGCTGTGCTTCGAGGGCCGCATCGCGGAGGAGCTGCGCTCGGCGGGCGCCGCGCTGCACCTGCTGGGGCCCGCGAAGGTGAGCCGTCCCTGGTTGGTGTGGGAGGCGCGCCGCGCGTTGATGGCCCTGCTGAAGCGCGAGGCGTTCTCCGCGGTGGTGTGTCACGCGGCGTGGCCGCAGGCGCTCTTCGGACCGGTGGTGCGCACGGCCGGCGTGCCGCTCCTCTTCTTCCAGCACGACGCGCTTTCGGGCGGGCACTGGGTGGAGCGCTGGGCTCGCGTCACCGAGCCGCGACTGGCGCTGTGCAACAGCCGCTACACCGCGGGCACGCTAGGCCGGGTGTATCCGCGCACGCCGTGGCGCGTGCTCCATCCTCCCGTGCCGGAGGGCGGCGCCGGGCTCACCGCTTCCGAGCGTGCCTCGCTCCGGGGTGAGTTGGGGGCGAGCGCGGAGGACGTCGTCATCGTCCACGCCAGCCGCATGCAGGAGTGGAAGGGACAGCGACTGCTTTTGGAGTCGCTGGGCCGGCTGCGACAGGTGCCGGGTTGGAAGGCGTGGTTCGCGGGTGGTGCGCAGCGTCCGGAAGAGGTCGCGTACGAGGACGGGTTGAAGGCGCAGGCCGCGCGGCTGGGGCTCTCCGAACGGGTGCGCTTCCTGGGGCAGCGCTCGGATGTACCTCGGCTGCTGCGCGCGGCGGAAATGCATTGCCAGCCGAACATCGGGCCGGAGCCCTTCGGCCTCGCGTTCGTGGAAGCGCTGTACGCCGGGCTTCCCGTGGTCACCACCGCGCTGGGCGGGCCGCTGGAGATCGTCGATGCGTCGTGCGGCGTGCTGGTGCCTCCGTCGGTGGAGGAACTCGCGCAGGCGCTGCGCGAGCTCATCGAGGACGGGGAGACGCGGCGGAAGCTGGGACTCGCGGGTCCCGCGCGGGCACTGGCGCTGAGTGCTCCGTCCGCGTTCCTGACGGCGCTGGAGGACGCGGTGCGCTCCGTGGTTCGGGAGCCCCTGTCATGAAGGCGGCCCCCTCCGCGCGTCCGGGACTGCGGGGACCCGGCGTGCTGCACCAGCGCTACGTGCGCCGCGTGCGCGAAGCTCCCGTGCAGGGCGCTCCGGCTCCAACGGCGCCGACCGGGTTTTTCGGCTCGGGTCGGGTGGTGGTGGCCTTCATCGCGCTGCTGTTCGGCTGTCAGCTGGCGCTGCTGTTGGAGGTGCTGTCTCCGCTGCGGGTGGTGTTCCGCATCCTGGCGTTCGGCACGAGCCTCGCGCTGCTGGCGCTGGTGAAGGGGCGTCGCCTCAAGCACCCGGCGATGCCGTTCCTGCTGGCCTACGTGGGCGTGACGGCGCTCAACTTCTTCCATCCCGGCACCACCAGCCCGCTGGCGGCGGCCGCGCAGGTGGGCATCCAGGCCTCCGTCTTCGCGCCGCTGTTCTGGGCCAGCCGGCTGCGCATCGACGAGAAGATGTTCCGGCGCGTCGTCCTGCTGCTCTTCCTGTTCAACATGGCCAGCGCGACGATGGGCGTGTTGCAGGTGTACTTCCCCGGCCGCTTCCAGCCCGCGCTGTCCTCGGTCGTCGAGGGCCAGGGCGAGGGCTACATCCGCAGCCTCCAGTTCGAGACGGCCAGCGGCGCCCGCGTCTTCCGGCCCATGGGCCTGACGGACCTGCCGGGCGGCGCGGCCACCGGCGCCTTCTACGCGGTGCTGCTGGGCGGCGCGTTGCTCTTGAGCCGTCAGGCCACGTGGAAGCGCGTGCTGGGCGTGGGCGGCATCGGCGTGGGCCTGGTGAGCCTGTACCTGTGTCAGGTGCGCGCGGCGGCGGTGACGCTGATGGTGTGCATGGTCGCCATGTGTCTGGTGCTGCTGGTGGGCGGCCGGCTGATGCGGCTGGCGGTGCTGGGCGGTGTCGTGAGCGGGCTCGCGGTGGTCGCCTTCGGCTGGGCGGTCGCGGTGGGTGGCGACGCGGTGCTGGCGCGCTGGAGCACCCTCACCGCGTCGGATCCCAGTGAGGTGTACCGGGGCAACCGGGGCCACTTCCTGGAGGACACCTTCGGGGAGCGCCTGCCGGAGTATCCGCTGGGCGCGGGGCTGGGCCGCTACGGCATGGCCAACGCCTACTTCGGTGACAACAGCGACCGCGAGCACCCGCCGCTGTGGGCGGAGATCCAGTGGACGGGGTGGGTCTTCGACGGTGGGGTCCTGGCCATCTTCTTCTATCCGCTGGCCCTGCTGGTGACGATGGTGTGGGGCTTCCGGGTGGCCATCCGCAGAGAGGACTCGGCGGGCGAGTTCTGGCTGTGGGGCAGTCTGTTGTTCGCCTATGACCTGGGCGCGGTGGCCCTCACCTTCAGCTATCCGTTCTTCATGAGCCAGATGGGCATGGAGTTCTGGCTGCTCAACGCGGCGTTCTTCAGCGCGTACTGGAATCGGAATGCGGCCGTACACGCTCATCGCCGGTGACTTCGTCTCCACGGGAGGCATGGACCGGGCGAACCTCGCGCTGGCGGACTGGCTCGCGCGTCGCGGCGGGCCCGTGCGGTTGGTGGCGCATCGGGTGGAGGACTCGCTCTTGCGCTACCCGAACGTGCGCTTCATCCGCGTGCCCAAGCCCGCGAATGCGTACCTGCTGGGCGAGCCGTTGCTCGATGCGGTGGGCCGCTTCTGGGCCACGCGCACGCTGGCGGAGGGCGGGCAGGTGGTGGCCAACGGGGGCAACTGCGTGGTGCCCGCGGCCAACTGGGTCCACTACGTCCACGGCGCGCATGCGCCTCGGCCCGTGGGACATCCGCTGCGCCGGCTCAAGGGCCAGGTGAGCCACCGCGTGTACCTGCGGCGTGAGCAGCGCGCGCTGCGCGGTGCGCGGATCATCATCGCGAATTCGGAGCGCACGCGGCAGGACCTGCTGGCCGCGACCGGCGCCGAGGCCTCGCGCGTCCATGTCGTCTACCTGGGGGGAGATCCGACGCGCTTCGCGTCCACGTCGCCTTCGCTGCGGCGCGAGGCCCGGGCTTCGCTGGGCTGGACGGAGGACCGGCGCGTCGCGCTGTTCGTGGGCGCGCTGGGCGACCAGCGCAAGGGGTTCGACACGCTCTTCCACGCGTGGGTGCGGCTGTGCGCGCAGAAGGCGTGGGACGTGGACCTGTACGTGGTGGGCGCGGGCGCGCAGCGGGAGGCGTGGGAGCTCGAGGCGCGGCTGCGGGGGATGGGAGAGCGCGTCCGGTTCCTGGGCTTCCGTAAGGACGTGCCCCGACTGCTGGCCGCCGCGGATCTGCTCGTGGCTCCCACGCGCTATGAGCCCTATGGCCTGGGTGTGCACGAGGCGCTGTGCGTGGGCATCCCCGCGCTGGTGAGTCGTTCCGCGGGCGTGGCCGAGCGCTACCCGGCCGAGCTCCAGGGCCTGCTGCTCGACTCGCCGGAGGACTCAGGGGAGTTGATGCGGCGACTGGAGGACTGGCGGGCCCGTGGTGACGCGCTGGCGCCTGCTGTCGCGGCGGTGTCGTCCATGCTGCGTGCCTGGACGTGGGATGCGATGGCGGAGTCGCTGGTGGCTCGACTGGAGGCGTGAGCTTCCGGCCTCCATGCCGCGCGAGGGTGCGTGAGCGGCGATGGAGAGGGTGTTGGTAGCCCGTCTGGATGCTTGCACTTCCGGCTCAGGCGCGGCGCTGGAGCACTTCCTCGAAGAAGTCGAAGTGGGCTCTTGCCACCACCGGCCAGGCGAAGTGGGACAGGGCGCGCTCACGGCCTTTCTGGCCCTGTTCGCGACGCTTGGACGGATTCTCCAGCAGGTCCGCGAGCGCCCGGGTCCACTCGGGAACGCTCGCTTCGGGCAAGACCTGTCCGGCGTCGCCCACGGTGAAGGGCACCTCGCCGGAGTCGCTGCCGAGCACGGGCACTCCGCACGCGAAGGCCTCCGCGAGCATGCGGCCGAACTGTTCCTTCCACCGGGACGTCGTCTGGCTCGGCGCGCACAGCACGTCCATGGCGTTGAGTGCCTGGGGAACTCCCGCGTGCGACACACCGGTGACGATGCGCACGCGGTCGGCGTGACGTGAGGCCCAGGCGCGCAGCGTTGCCTCCATCGGGCCTCCTCCGACGAAGAGCGCCCTCCAGGGCGTGCGCAGCGCATCCAGCGCTTCCATCAACAGGGACACGCCCTTCTCCGGAACGAAGCGCCCCAGATAGCCCACCACCGGTGGTCCCTCCGTCTCCCAGCCGAGCTTCCTCCGGAAGTCCTCGCCCGCCGCCGTGTCGGGTTGGAACTGATCCACGTCCACGCCCATGGGGATGAAGCGCGAGGGCCGCAGCGCGTAGTCGCGTCGTGCCTGGAGCGTGTCCCGCACCGTCTGTCCCCACGCGACCCAGCCGGCCGCACGGTGCACGACGAAACGCTCGGCCTGCGCGAAGGGCGGGGGATAGCGCTTGGTCAGGTTCTGCGCCGTGCAGAACACGAGCGGCACTTGTCGCGGCGTCAGCAGGGCCACCTCCAGCCCCGACATCACGTATGGCTCCTCCCACGCGTGCACCAGGTCCACGCCTCGTGACAACCGTGCGCGCAGCTCGGGGCCGTAGACGAAGCCGTGCAGGGAGCGGCTGAAGAAGGCGCGCACGGCCTCGATGCGCACGGGCTCGTCGGGTTCGCGCTGGAGCACCAGCGGGCTCAGGTCGCCGTGGAAGGCCCGCGGTGCCACGGCCGTGATGTCCCAGCGCCCCGCGCCCACGCGCGTCATCTCATTGGCCAGCCGGCGGTTGAGCGTGACGACGTACGAATGCGAGACGGTGACGAGCTTCCGGGGACGCATCAGCCCTGCCCCCGTGGCACGAGCTGCCGGTACACGGCGAGGATCTCCCTCGCGTAACGCTCGCGGGAGAAACAGCGCACGGCGGTGTGCCGGGCGGCGGTCGCCAACCGTCCGCGCAGGGCTTCATCCCCGAGCAGCCGGAGCAGTGCTTCCGACAGGACGCGTGCATCACCGGGCGCGATGGCCAGCACATCCTCACCGTCGCGAAGCGCTTCCGCCGCGCCGCTCGTCCTGGAGACGATGGCGGCGCGTCCGCACGCGAGCGCCTCCGCGATGGTGAGGCCGAAGGGTTCGCGGCGGGTGCTCGCGTGCACGAAGATGTCCAGGGCGCGGTACACGCGGGCGGGGTCGACCTGGAAGGGCACCAGTCCCACGCGTCCGGTGAGGCCGTGGCGCTCCATCTGTTCGCGCAGCTCCGTGTCGGTGAACTGCGAATCGGGCGTGCGGTAGAGGGGCGCGCCCACCAGATAGAAGCGCACGGGCAGGGTGGGGGCCTGACGCGTCAGCAGGGCAGCGGCCTCCAGGAAGACATCGTGTCCCTTCCACCGCGCATAGGTGGCCACGAGTCCCACGCGCAACGTGCCTTCGGGCGCAGGGGGCAGACCGGCCAGGGCGTCCAGATGCGCGCCGTCCCCTGGGCCCGGAGAGAACCGCTCCACGTCCACGCCGTTGTGCACCACGTGCACGGGCACGTTCCCGAGCACCGTCCGCGCATCGTCCCCCACCGCTTGCGAGTTCGCGATGGCGGCCGAGGCCAGGGGGCGCAGCCCGGCGAGTGCTCGACGCACGAGGGGACGCTCTCCGAGGAAGTCATGCACGTGCCAGACGCGCGGCAGCGGCAGGCCCGCGGTCGCGGCGGTCAGCAGGTGTGTCTTGATGCCATTGGAGTGCAGCAGGTCCGGAGCCGCTTCCCGCACGGCCTGCCTCAATGCGACGCCATAGCGCGCGAGCAGGAGCGCGGCGGGCGCGGAGTCGCGGACGAAGCGCAACCCTCCCGCCAGACCCTGACCCCGGAGCCCGCTGTCTCCGAGCGCGGACAGGGCCAGAGGAAGGGGCAGCGGTCGCGCGTCCACGCCCAGGGCCCGCGCTGCCTCCACGAGGGGACCTTCCGTGCCCACGAGCAGGTTCAGCGACAGCGCGGGGTCCAACGTGCGCAGGCACGCGAGCAGGTCCAGCAGCGCGCGCTCGGCACCGCCCAGGATTCCCACGGGGTTGAGGAACAGGATGCGCACGCGGGGCGACCGAATCAGACCCGTCCGGGTCGGTCAAGCATGCGCAGGTACGCGTCCAGCACGGTGCGCGCGTGGGCGCTCCAGGTGAAGCGGGCGGCCCGTGCGTACCGGGACTCGCGCGTGGGCGCGGACCGCGGATTGGTGAGCAGCACCTCCACCGCGTTCGACCAGGCCGCCACGTCGCCCACGGGGGCGTAGGTGCAGGCGTCGCCACCCACTTCGCGCAGCACCGCCAGGTCGCTGGCCACCACGGGCGCGCCGCACGCCAGGGCTTCGATGACGGGCAGGCCGAAGCCCTCCGCTTCGCTGGGGACGAGCACGGCGCTCGCGCCTCGGTAGAGTCCCGCGAGGGTCGGCCGCTCCTGTCGCGGCGGTTGCACCAGCGCGTCTTCCAGCCCGAGCCGCTTCACCTGTGCCCGTTGGGTCGCGTCCAGCGCTCCGCCCTGCTGCACCAGCATGAGGTCCGGATGTCGCGTGCGCAGCGCCGCGAAGACGTCGAAGAGGACGTCAAGGCGCTTGCGTCGGATGGAGCTGCCCACGTGCAGCAGGTACGGCCTGCCTTGCAGCGGCGCGAGCACGGCGTCGCTGGTGTCGCCGGGAACGGGTTCGGCCCGGTACTCCGGAGACACGCCGTACGGTGCCCACACCAGTCGGTCCTTGGGCACCACTCCGTGCGTGAGCAGCTCCTCGCGCACCGACTGCGTGCTGTGGAACACGATCGCCGCGCGCTCCAGACCCTTCAGCGTGGTGCGCGCCATCAAACGGAACCACGACGGTCTGGGATCGCGGTGCGGTTCAAGGACGGAGCGAAAGGCGTCCAGGTCGTGGCAGAAGACGCCGGTGCGCTCCGCTGGCAGCGCGTGCACGAGCTGCGCGTAGGTGTGGTCCACGACGTGGAACGCGTCGTGTGCCCGGCGCTCCCGGAGCAGTCGCGCCGGGTAGAGACCGAAGCGGGTGAGCAGTCGGTCCGCGTTGAAGGCCGCGTTGCGCGCGCCCATGCGAGGCAGGCGTCGCACGGCTTGGGGCATGGGCGGACGCAGGCCCGTGACGGTGACCTCCCCGGGCAGGGCGGACAGGCGCTCCAGCAGCGCCTCGCCCACGAGGTCCATGCTGGGCCAGCCCTCTTCGCGCGGATCCATCAGGAGCGCCAGACGCGGTGGTGAGGCGTGGGCGCTCACGACGTTCCTCCCGGAGGCTTCCGCAAGAGCGCTTCCACCGTGCGCTCCAGCGCGAAGTGCTCGTGGTAGATGCGCGCGGCGTGTTCCCCCAGGGCCCTGCGGGCTTCGTCCTGCGCGAGCAGGTGCTCCGTGGCGTCCGCGAGCGCCGACGGCGCCGTGCCTTCCACCAGCGCCACGGGTAGCAGTTCGCGCCACAGGAGCTCCGTGAGGTGGCCCGTGTTCGTGACCAGGGGGACGCCCAGGCTGAGTCCCGCCATCGCACTGCCCCGCCGGGTGCTCACGCCATCCGGATACGGTTGCACCAGGACATCACAAACCTTCAGGAAGGCCGCGGCCTCGTTCGGTGAGAGCGCATCTCGGGCCTGGAGGCGGGCCGCCACCTCCGGACGCCGAGACGCCACGGCCTCCATGAACGCGCGGCTGCCCCGGCCCAGCAGCAGCCCCTGTCGCCTCGGATCCGCGCGCAGCACGGAGACGAGCACCGACTCCAGCGGGCCCACGATGGCGGAACCATACGTGCCGAAGTGGCCCACCACCGGGCCCTCGGGCAGTGAGGCCCTCGCTCGGAGCACCTCCACGGTGGACACCTCCGTCGGCAGGTTGCTGGGCACGGGCCGCCATTCGGTGCGCTGCTTCGCCCGGACGGAGAGGTGATCCGCCCACGTCGGGATGGAGACGAAACTCCGGTCCGCGGACTCCGCCACCAGCCGCAGCATCACCCGCGTGGTCGCGGCCAGCACGTGGTGGCGCCACGGCGCGTGGAGGCTCCAGGGGTAGACGACCTCGTGGAAGAACACCTGCCGCTCGTCCTTGCTCCGCGCGGCGAACCACGCGCAGAACGGGACGTTCATCGCCTTCAACCCCAGCGCGTGCGGCACGTACTGGAGCAGCAGCCTTCGCGGGCCGGGGCACGCATCCAGTTCGCGCGACAACGTCCGCAGGTCGCCCGGCAGGAACCGCCCCGGCGCGCGGTGGACCGTCACCCCGTCCTCCGTCACGACCCCCGACGGTCCCGGCGCCCACACGTGGACCTGCTCGCCCGCGCGCGCCAGTGCTCCTGCGATGAGCCGGGTGTAGTCCGCGACGCCGCCCACCATCGGTGGGTACTCGCCCGAGAGCAGATGCCAGGTGGGGAGAGAGGCAGGCACGCGGGCGTCATCCAGGTGCAGCGATCCGACACGCCGGGTCCGTCCCGGCGCGGGTGTCCCGACTCTTAACCGCTTCACCTGTCGGGCGGGAAGCCATGTCGCCTTCGAGCGCGCGGGTTATCATCCGGCTCCTTCCGCTCCCCGGTGGCATGCCCCTCTTCTCCGTCGTCATTCCGACCTACAACCGGGCCTCGCTCCTGGAAGAGACCCTGGCGTCGGTCTTCGCCCAGACGCTGACGGACCATGAGGTCATCGTCGTGGACGATGGCTCCACCGACGGGACGCTCGCGCTGCTCGCCGGCTACGGAGCGCGCGTCCGCGTGTTCCGCCAGGACAACGCGGGCCAGGGCGTGGCTCGCAACCTGGGCGTCCGTGAGGCGCGTGGCGAATACGTGGCCTTCCTCGACAGCGATGACCTGTGGCCGCCCTGGACGCTGGCCACGTTCCAGCGGGCCCTCCAGGAACACGGACGGCCCACGCTGGTGATGGGCAGGGCCCGCTCCTTCCAGTCACCCGGGGAGCTGTCGGACCTGGAGTCCGGGCCCTTCGTCGCGCGGTCCTTCGCGGACTACCTGGCCAGCTCGGACGCGAACTTCATCCGCACCGCGTGCGCGGTGGCCGTGCGCACCGAGGCGCTTCGCCGGGTGGGGGGCTTCAGCGCGAAGCGGATCAGCTCCGAGGACTACGACCTGCTGTACCGCCTGGGCGTCGAACCCGGCTTCGTCTACGTGGAGTCTCCGGTGACGCTGGGCTACCGCCAGCACGCGGCGTCGTCCTCGCGCGACCTCGACCGGGGCTACGACGGCACGCTGTTCCTCCTGTCCCAGGAAGGACACGGCCACTATCCGGGAGGCGCCGCGCGTCGACGTGAGCGGCTGGCGATGCTCCTCTTCGGCCTGCGCCATGTGACGCACTGGCTGCTCGAACATGGCCGGCGCCGTCAGGCCCTGACGCTCTACGCGCGCGGCCTTCGCTTCCACCGCGAGCTGCCTCGCTGGAAGTACCTGCTGGGGTTCCCACCGTGGGTGCTCGCGATGTCGCTGCGGCCCCGTCGCTAGCGCGGAGGCGATGCGGGCCTTCAGCTTCCCGCGACCTCGGGAGGCGGGACCGCACGCGGACGCCGCAGGGCCCGGAGCCGGTGACGCATGGGCTCCTCGACGTACCGGAAGAGCACCACGGAGACGCCCACGGCCACGGGCGCGATGAACAGCGCGAGCACGTTGTGGGGCATCCCCAGCGTGCGCGTGTTCAGCGCCAGCGCGTAGTTCATCAGCGAGCCATGGGTCATGTAGAGCGCGTAGCTGGCGCCCCCCAAGAGCACCATCCCTCGCGTGCCCAGGCCCAGCCCCCGGCCCACGAGGCCGCTCGCGAGCAGGGCGATGCTCGCGGCGAACAGCGGCACCAGCACGGCGGACTGCACCAGCGGTGACGGCGCTTCCGGCAGGCGCATCAGTCCCGCCGCCAGCCCACCGCCGATGAGCACGAAGGCCACGGTCCGCGCCCACGCGTGCTTCGTCAGGTGTTCCCGTCGGCAGAACACCAGCCCCAGGCACAACCCGATGAGGAACTCCGGCAGCCGCGCGAGCGGGATGGCCTCCGAGGAGATCAACCCCCAGCTCCGAAGGAACGTCGCGAGCACGCCTCCGGTGTCCGCCATCCGTGCGGCCGCGTCGGCGGCGAGCATCGGCGTGATGCCCAGAAGCCACGCGCAGACCGCGAGGCCCGTGAGCGCTCGCGAGCTTCGCCGTGCCAGCCACGGCCCCACGAGCGGGAAGAGCAGGTAGAAGAACGCCTCCACCGACAGCGTCCACGCGACGATGTTCCACGTGGGCCGGTGCAGCGTCAGCCAGCCCTGCGTGAGGGTGAGCGTCGCGCCAGTGATGCGCAGCAGCTCGCCCGTGCTCGCGGGTGGATCCGCCAGGTGGAAGGCGCGCACGAACATGGGCACGTCCACCAGCAGCGAGACCAGGTACACCGGATACAGCCTCGCGAAGCGCGCGCGGTAGAAGGCCCTCCACGTGCCCTTCATCCCGCCGCCGTCCTCCAGATAGGTGTACGCGAGGATGAAGCCGGACAGGATGAAGAACAGGCTGACGGTGGAGAAGCCCGCGCCGATGAGCCGTCCGAAGCCCGAGGGCAGCCCGGGCGAACATGGCGCGCAATAGCAGTGGTAGCCCAGCACGCCCATCGCCGCGAGGAAGCGCAGGCCGGTGAGCGCGGGCAGCGCGGGGCGCTCGGCCACGGCGCTCATGGGGCGGCCTTCCGTCCTCGCACGTGCGCCACGACGGCGCGCACCTCGCCCACCAGCGACAGCCCCCGCCGCGAACGCTCCCGCGCGAGCACCAGCACCGCCAGCATCCCGGTGCCCACCAGCGCCTGGACCAGCAGCCCGTACTGGCCGCTGGCGATGCGCGACAGGCCCACCGCGAACGCGAGCAGCGCGCCCACCGTGAGGAACGGCTCCATCACCTGGAACTCCAGGCCGGACAGGTGCGGGTTGCGCCGCGCCACCAGCCACGCGCTCAGGCACATCTCCGTGAGCGTGATGGCCGTCGCCGTGACGCCGATGCCCACGATGCCCCAGTGCATCACCGCCAGCGTGCCCAGCCCGCAGCGCAGCAGGCTGGAGCCAATGAGCACGTACACCCGTTCACGCGCGTGGCCGCTGGCGTTCTGCTGTGAGTTCAGCAGGCCGTGCACCGCCTGCATCGCGCCCTCCAGCATGAACCACTGCACCAGCACGGACGCCGGGCTCCAGCGCTCACCGAAGAGCGTGGGGATGAGGAACGGCAGCGCGATGACGCCGAACGGCACGATGATGCAGAGCACCGCGCTGATGCGGCGGATGGACGTGCGCAGGTACTCCGCGAGCCCCTCCGCGTCCTGCTGCATGCGGCTGTAGGCCGGATACGCCACGCGGTTGAGCACGCTGCTGAGCGCGAGCGGCACGGAGGCCAGCGCCCACGCCCAGTTCACCAGGCCCACCGCGTCCTTGCCCTCCAGGCGCCCCACCACCAGGGGAATCCATCCCCCCAGGATGGCGGGCACGATGCCGTTGAGCTGGAACCAGATGCCGAAGCCGAGCAGCCGCTTGACGATGTCCCAGCGCACCTTGCCGCGCGGACGCCACGCCGCCGCGGCCCACAACATCCCCAGCCCCACCGCGCCGCGCACCAGCCCGCCGCCAATGAGCGCCCAGGGGCCCCAGTGCAACGCGGCCAGGAGGATGGTGGCCGCCGTCTGCGCGACGCTCTCCACCAGCTCCGCGCGCGCGATGGCGGGGAAGTGGAGGTTTCGCTCCAGCATCATGATGGGGATGACGCGCAGCGAGTGGAAGAACAGCCCCAGCGCCACGGCGCACACCATGAGCGCGCCGGAGGTGCCCAGGTCGTAGGCGCGCGCGATGAGCGGCGCGAACCCCAGCAGCACCGCCACGATGACGACGGTGAAGCCCTGGTGGCTCCAGAACGCGGTGCTGATTTCGTCCTCGGTGGGTTCGTGCTGCTGGCGCACCAGCGACGCGCTGAGGCCCAGGTCGCCCAGGTACGCGCCCATCGCGGCGGTGAAGGCCACGATGGCGAAGGCGCCGTAGTCGGACGGGAAGAGCAGGCGCGACAGGGCGAGCGAGCTCACCACGCGCAGGCCCAGGGAGCCGAGCGTGCGGAGGCCCAGGGCGACGATGGAGCGTTGGGCCCGGACCTTCACGTCCGAGGTGCGGAGGGCGGCCGGGCAGTCGCGGGCGTGCTCGGCGTGGTGACCCCAGGGGGCGCGCGCGCTGCGCAGATTGAGCGGGTGCGGCGACGGGTGCCGCGAAGTCACGGGGGCGGGACATGGCCGACACTTCGGTGAAGAATGGGAACGGGACGGGGAAGGGTGGGTCGAATGACCGCTCCCGCATCTGGGGGGGCATCGACCTGGGGGGCACCAAGATCGAAGCCGTCATCGTGGATGCGCGCGGCGAGGTGCTGGGCCGCGCCCGCCACATGACGCCCGTCAAGGGCGGACCGGGCGAAGTGGTGAAGGAGCTGTACGGCACGCTGGGCGAAGCGGCGCAGACGGCGGGCATCGAACCCGCGAAGCTCGCGGGCGTGGGCGTGGGCGCGCCGGGGTCGGTGGACGCGAACAGCGGCACGCTCGCGCACACGAGCAACGTGGCGGGCGGCTGGGACGCGCCGTATCCCATCGCGTCGGACCTGGGCGACCTCGTGGGCGGCAAGGTGGTGATGGGCAACGACGTGCAGGTGGCCGTCGCCGCCGAGTACAAGCTGGGCGCGGGCCGCAACTACCGCTCGGTGTTGGGCGTGTGGTGGGGCACGGGCGTGGGTGGCGGTCTGGTGCTCAACGGCGTGCCCTGGCGCGGTCAGGGTGCCGCCGGCGAGATCGGCCACATGGTGGTGAGGCCCAATGGCGCCCGGTGCGGCTGCGGCCGGCGGGGCTGCATGGAGGCCTACGCGGGCCGGGCTTCCATGGAGCGCAAGGCGCACGCGGCGGTGAAGAAGGGCGAGAAGACGATCCTCTTCGACATCATGCGCGACAAGGGGCGCACGCGACTGTCGAGCGGCGTGTGGTCGCGGGCGCTGAAGGAGAAGGACCCCCTGGCGACGCGGCTCATCCACCGCGCGGTGAAGATGCTGGGCGTGGCCGTCGCGTCCGCCATCAACCTGCTGGACGTGGAGGCGATCATCATCGGCGGGGGACTGGGGTCGCGGCTGGGCCCGCAGTTCGTGGAGCGCATCGCGGACGCCATGCATCCGCACTTGTTCATCACGGAGCGCAAGCCCGCGATGCACGTGGCGGAGCTGGGCGACCTGTCCGGCGCCATTGGCGCGGCGCTGCTCGCGGGCCCCCAGATGTAGAGGGGGACTGGCGCCAGTCCCCGTCCTTGCTGCGATGATGCGGGGGATGGGGACTGCGTGGATGCGCCGGGAGCGATGGCTCGGGGTGATGGGCGCCCTGGCCCTGGTCAGCACAGGCTGTGGGTCGTGGAAGCGCGGCGGCTCCGTCACGGACCGGATGGCGTGCTGGTTCAAGGACAGTTGTGTCGTCCGTGTTCCCTGTGAGTCCGTGCGCCATGAATGGCCTGCCTCGGAGGCAGATTCGGAGATCGCCAGTCAGGCGGTAGCCGGCATCCCCTTCCTGCAGGGCCGGTTCCTCATGGACGACGGAAGCAAGCCGCTGCCGTCCTCGGTGGGATCCGTGGTGTTCAATGTCAAATCCCTGCCCATGGAAGAAGTCTTCATGGGGTGCTCTCCGGGAGGGTGGGTGCAGGTCTCGGAGGACGGCTACTTCCGAACCGTGCTCTCCAAGCGCACCGTGGCGTACTACCTGGAAGCCCATCACGAACAAGGTGGCGAGAGATTCCACCCCGTGGAGTTCGTCTTCAGCGAGGACACCTGCGTGGAGATCCAGCTCTCACGCTACACGCGCTACAAGCGGTGAGCCCTCCCACTCATCCCTCGCGACGGCGCATCACCGTCAGGGAGTCGTGCGTGTCCACGCACTCGAACGCGGGGTCGTGGAGGATGACCTCCCGCGTGTAGCGTGCGCTGCCCGCGGTGTTCAGCGGACGCGACGGGCTGGAGTGGGTGTCGTGCAGCGCGATGATGGCGCCCGGCGCCACCAGCGGACTCCAGCCGGTCCAGTCGCCCTGGAGCCCTTCGTACGTATGGTCTCCGTCGATGAAGACGAAGTCCACCGCCGGCAGGCCGCGCTCGCGGTGCCGTCGCGCGGCATCCGCGCCGGTGGTGCGCACCCAGTCCACGCGTCCGTTGTTCACGCTGCCCACCTCGCGGTGCGCGATGAGCTGCTGGAAGCTCACGCGCAGCCGTCCCACCGGGTACGGATCCACGGCCCACAGCGTGGCGGTGGGGTCCATCACCGCGCGCAGGACTCGCGTCGTCACCCCGTGCCACACGCCGATCTCCACCAGCCGCTGCCGTCCCGCCGCGTACCGGGCCAGACACGCGCGCTCGCCCGCCGTCGTCTGGGTCTCCGCCTGGGCCATTCCCGTCATCCAGAGGGCGAAGTGGGTGCTGACACGCATGAATCCATCCTCGTGCCGTGGGCTCAACCGCCGATGGCGGTGATGTCCCGGCGTGCTTCCGTGAACCTCGCGAGCAGTCGGTCCCGCAGCCGTAGACACGGCTGCTCCACCACCCGGTACGTCACCCAGGAGACTGCCAGGGTCGCGGCCAGGAAGGCCATCAGAGTCAGCACCGGAGGCCCGTGGAGGTCCCGCCGCTCGAAGACGCGCACGATGGGGCCGAACCACAGATAGGCCCCGTAGGAGAGCGCCGACACCTGGTACACCGGCCCGCGCGCCGCCGCCGGCAGGCGCAGGGATTCCATCGCGACCAGCAGGCCGCTGAAGCCCACCGCCAGCCCGGTGATGAGCCAGACGCCGCCCAGCTCCTGGATGCGGGGAACGCATATGCCCAGCATCCCCCCCACCGTCGCCAGTCCCAGCACTCCGCACCACGCCCTCGTCCGCGAGGACCACCGCCGCCACGTCGGGGCCGTCCGGGCGAGGAAGACGCCCGCGCAGAGCCCGTCCAGGTGCTGGAACGTGGGCCACTGCAACCGCACCCAGACCTCCGAGGCCGCCAGGCCTTCCGGAAGCGTGGAGCGCGTGACGAACCGCAGCAGCAGGCTCCCGGCGATGGGCATGAGCCAGGCGAAGGCCGGCCACTTGCGGCCGCCCAGTCCGAACGCCACGAGCGGCAGCAGCAGGTAGAAGTGCTCCTCCACGCACAGCGACCAGCTCTGCTCGAAGTCGCGCAGGTCGGTGAAGTTCTGGAGGAAGAGCGCGTAGTGCCAGCCGCCCCCCACGAACGGCGTGCCGAACATCCACGGCTTCAGCGCGTACGCGGCGAGGACGACGAAGTAGAGCGGCAGCGTGCGCATCCACCGCTTCGTCCAGAACGTGCGCAGGTTCGCGCCCAGGCCCCCGGGCTCCTCGGGGCCGAAGACCTGCCGGCCGATGAGGTAGCCCGACAGGACGAAGAACAGGTCCACGCCCATCCACCCCAGGCTGAAGCCCATGCGCACCCAGGAGGGCAGGGCCTCCCGTGCGTTCGCGGGCGCGTGGAAGGCGAGCACCGACAGGATGGCGACGGCGCGCAGCACATCCAGTCCGTCCCTGCGCGCGGACTCGCGGAGCGCGAGCGGCTCCATCGAGGATGTCGCGGGGAGGGAAGGGGAGGGAGGCATGCGGCGCGGCCATTGTGTCCCATCCCCGTTTCCACGAAGCAATCACCACGAGGTGCTCGTCCGCCTGGAGAGGAACCCGCCTCCACCGGCCTGCTATGAAGCCGCCTCCATGCGCGTGCTCCTGGCCATCCACCACCCGTTGTCCCAGGACCTGGGCGCCCCCGGCGTGACGCTCGCGCTGGGCCGCGCGCTCCAGGCCCAGGGCTGCACCGTGGACTACTACGGCTACGGCGACGCGTTCCCCGGCGAGCAGCACCACACCGCGCTCCACAACCTGCGCTTCCCGTGGAAGCTCTCCGCGCACCTCGCCCGCGTGGCGCGCCAGTACGACGTGCTGGATGTCACCACGGGCGATGCGTGGCCCTGGGCTCGCGCCGGACGTCCGGGCGCGGCCCGCCGTCACGCGCTCGTGACCCGCAGCCACGGCCTGGAGCACACCGTCTCCGAACAGCTCCGCGCCGACGCGCGCGAGGGCAAGGCGCGCCTGAGCTGGAAGTACCCGCTCTACAACGGTGGCTTCCGCCTCTGGGAGGTGGCGCAGTCGCTGCGCCTCGCGGACCACGCGGTGCTCCTCAACGACGCGGACGTGGCCTACGCGCGCGAGCGGCTGCGCGTCCCCGCCTCGAAGCTGAGCCTCATCCCCCACGGCCTGGGGGAGGCCTTCCACGGGCTGCCCCTGCCCGCGCCGCTCGCGGAGGGCCCGCTGCGCCTCGCGACCGTGGGCAGCTTCCTCCAGCGCAAGGGCCGCGAGGACGTCATCGCCGCGACGGGCCGCCTGCATGCGCTCGGCGTGGCCTTCACGCTGACCCTGTACGGCACCGGCACCCCGGAGCCCGAGGTCCGCGCCGCCTTTTCCGCGCTCGTCCAACCCCACCTGCGCGTGGTGCCGGGCTACGCGCACGCGACGCTGCCCGGCCTGCTCGCGCACGAAGAGGTGCTCCTCTTCCCCAGCCACGCGGAGGGCTACGGCATGGCGCTGGTGGAGGCCATGGCGTCGGGGCTGGTGCCCGTGTCCACGCCGGTGGGGGTGGCGCCGTCCGTCGTGCACCCGGGCCGCACGGGCCTGCTCGTGCCCGTCGGGGACGTGGATGCGCTGGTGGCGGCGGTGCGCTCGCTCGCGGCGGAGCCGCTCCAACGGTACGCCCTGCGCCGGGCCGCCCAGGCGCAGGTCCAGGGTCTCACCTGGCCCGACATCGCCTCTCGTACCCGGGGGCTGTACGAAGCGCTCCTGCGGCCCCGAAGTGTTGGCAGCAAGTAGGCAGGCACGTCGTTCCCGGCCCGCGAGGCCAGGACATTGACGCGCTGCACTGCTGGCCGTCACGATAGGGCGTAGACCGTCCCTGCATGATCACCTTCTTCGCCGCCTTCGTGGTTTCGCTGCTCGTGGCGCTGGCGCTCACGTGGGTCGTCCGTGAGCGTGCGGTGGCGTGGGGCTGGTTGGATCAGACGAACTCCAGCCGCAAGGTGCACGTGCGGCCCGTCCCGAGGCTGGGCGGCATCGGCATCGTGGGCGGCTTCTTCGCGCCGCTGTGCGCGCTGTTCCTGGTGGACTCCGGCGTGGGCGCGCAGTTCCTCGCGCAGACGGACCTCATCGTGGGGCTCTTCGTCGGCGGCGCGCTCATCGCGGCGCTGGGGCTCTACGACGACCTGCGGGGCGCGGACGCGAAGCTGAAGTTCTCCGTGCAGTTCGCGGTGGCGCTGAGCCTGTACGCGCTGGGCTTCCGCATCGAGGTGCTCGCCAATCCCTTCGGCGCGGAGCTGTCGCTGGGGTTCATGAGCCTGCCCCTGACGGTGGTGTGGGTGGTGGGCGTCATCAACGCGCTCAACCTCATCGACGGGTTGGATGGGCTGGCGGGCGGCGTCGCGTTCTTCGGCGTGGGCACCCACTTCCTGCTCGCGCTGGTGCGCGGGGACGTGTTGCTGTGCCTGCTGATGGCGGCGCTCGCGGGCGCCATCCTCGGGTTCCTGGTGTTCAACTTCAACCCGGCCTCCATCTTCATGGGGGACACGGGCAGCATGTTCCTGGGCTTCGTGCTCGCGGCGGTGTCCATCAAGACGTCGTCGAAGAGCGGCACCGCGGTGGCGCTGCT